>JBBQNU010000037.1:0-22418 GCA_038330285.1 Hyphomicrobiales bacterium
GAGCCATGCCGGAGGCCGACTTGATATCAAGGCCGCCCGTATCGAAGCACACACCTTTGCCCACAAGCGTCAACTTGGGAGCCCGCGCCAGGCCCCAGGAAAAATCGATGAGGCGCGGCTGCCTGGGGCTTGCCTTGCCAACCGCATGAATCATCGGGAAGCCGCGCTTCAGGGCCTCGCCCTTTACGACACCGAGTTTTGCCTTGTAGTGCGACGCGACCTTTCGGGCGGCGGCTTCCATCTCATCTGGGCCAAAATCATTGGACGGCGTATTGATGAGATCGCGCACCAGATAGGTGGCGTTGACTAAGCGCACGATGGCTTCGTAATCAATGTGAGAAGAGCATACGAGGCCGGGGAATTTTTTGGCGTTCGCCTTGTAGCGGTCAAAACCATAGGCCTCCAAACACCAGGCCAATTCGGCAAATCTGAGAGGCTCGGATTTCACGCGCCCAAACGCATAGTTCCCGGGCGGCAATTGTCTATACAGGCGAGCCAGGTGAAAACCATCGTCACCTGGATTGGATCCCAGGATCACTTCCACAGCGGCACCCATCCCGTCGGGTACTTGCAGGCAAGTTCCGGAGCTGCCGGTGAAACTCTGCGCCGCTGCCCAAGCTTGGGCGAAGCGGGGAAGCTGGTCCCGAATTTTTGGCCATGTTGCCGCTGTTGCAACATGAATCTTAATGGCCTTGTCGCCGCCGGCCTTCAGCAGAATTTTTCGGGCATCCATCCACACACCTTCTTTCGTCAACAATCCTGGCTTCACGCCAGATATGGTTAATTGTTTATTGACACCTGCACACCATGATCAGGCTTCTTCATTTTCGCAATATGCATGATTCTATTGGGGTTTGGGTGATGGTGTCGGTCAATACTGGAAATTTGCGCAGGATTACACTGCCCCTGCTCCTAGTGGTATCAGCTTTTGCAATTTCGGCCTGCCAGAGCAAGATGGCCAGCCTGGAAAGCCTTGATGGCCTCAACACCGCCAGCACGGCGCCCGCCTCATTCAAGAAAACAGCCGAACTCGGCAATCGCTGGCAAGCTGACCAAAAGAACCTCCAGCTTGGCCTGGCCTATGCCGATGGCCTGGAAAAGCTTGGTCAGACGGACCAGCAGATGCAGGTTCTAGCCACCCTCGCGGCACAGAATCCCAAGAATTCCAGCATCCAGACGCTCTATGGCAAGAAGCTGCTTGCCTCGGGACGGTCGGAACAGGCGATTCCGGTTCTCAAGGCCGTGGCTGACAGCGGAGCCGGCGATTGGCGCATTCTTTCAGCGCTGGGTTCCGCTTATGACCAGCAGGGCGAGTATGGCACGGCGCGCGAAACCTACCAGAAGGCCCTGGCGCTTCAGCCCAACCAGATTTCCGTCCTCAACAATTTGGGCATGTCCCATGCGCTTGAAGGCCACCTGAAAGAGGCAGAGGAAACCCTGCGCAGCGCCATGGCCTTGCCGGAGGGCAAATCGTTGCCAAGGCTTCGGCAGAACCTTGCCCTGGTCGTTGGCCTGCAAGGGCGCTTTGAAGAGTCCCGGCAAATTGCCAGTGAAGACCTTCCGCCCGCGGAGGTCGAGGCAAACATGGCCTACCTACAGAAAATGCTTTCGCAGCCCAACACCTGGCAGCAGCTTTCGGGCGATACGCAGGGCTAAGTACCAACAACCAGACGACCAAAAAAGGCGCGAATTGGATTCGCGCCTTTTTGTGTTGCCGCTATAATTTGCTCACTTGATTTTCAGAACCATGATGACGGACGGCCCCAGAATGATCACAAAGATAACCGGCAGGAAGAAGAGGATCATCGGCACAGTCAGTTTTGGGGGAAGTGCCGCGGCCTTCCGTTCGGCTTCCTGCATGCGGCTGTCGCGGTTTTCCTGGGCCAGAACGCGCAGAGCCGTACCCAGAGGCGTACCATAGCGCTCCGACTGGATGAGGCTTGTCACGACCGATTTGACGGTAGGCAAACCGGTACGCTTTCCTAAATTCTCAAACGCCTTACGGCGATCCTGCAAATAGGAAAGCTCAGCCACCGTCAATGTCATTTCTTCAGCCAGGGCAACGGAACTGCTGCCGATTTCGCGGGACACACGCTGCATTGCCGGTTCGATGGCCATGCCGGATTCAACGCAAATCAACAATAGATCGAGCGCATCCGACCAGGCTTTCTTGATCGAATCCTGCCGCCTTGTCTTGAGGTTTTTCAGGACAATGCTGGGCAAGTAAAATCCAAATACCAAGCCAATCATGGTCGTGACCATCCGCATCTGCGGCGGAATGCGGTCGGCAAAAACCGTTGACGAATAAATGAATACGATCACGGCGACAATGAGCGGCGTGAGCAGGCGCAGGGCGAGAAACGTCACGAGGTGGCGCTCGCTCCGCATGCCGGCCTGACGCAGCGCCTCGCGCGACGACTCGGCTTCAAACACGCTGCGCAAATTGAGGGATTCAACGATCTGCGATACGAGACCCCGCTTCGGCTTTTCCCGGAGCTTTGCATCGGCGCCTATCAACTGGGCCTTCTGCTGGGCGCGCAGCTTGTCGCGCTCAAGGGAAACCCCCTTGATGCGCGCGTTGAGCTTATCGCCTTCAAAATATGGCGCGGCAATTGTCAGCACGGTTCCAAAAGCGGCAAAGCCGACGAGCGCCGTAATCAGAATTTCAGTTTGGAAGAGGCTTTCGATGAGGCTCAACATTTTTCTGCTATCCGGCCCTAGATTTGGAAATTGATCATTTTGCGCATGACCAGAACACCGGTCATCATCCACACACCACATGCGCCCAGCATGATGTTTCCGATAGTTGTGTAAAGCAGGGGATTCAAATACTCCGGATTCAAAACGGTGAGGGCACCCATGATGATAAATGGAAGCGAACCAATGATCGCGGCGGAAGACTTGGCTTCCTGGCTCATGGACCTGATTTTTGCCTTCATTTTTTTGCGGTCACGCAGCACTTTGGACAGGTTGCCCAAGGCCTCGGAAAGATTGCCGCCGGTCTTTGCCTGAATTGCCATTACAATCGCCAGAAAGTTGACTTCCGCCAGAGGCATTCGCTCGACCATGCGTTCGATGCCCTGGTCCACGGAAATACCTATGCGCTGGCCTTCGACGACTTCATTGAATTCAGGACCAACGGGCGGACCCGATTCCGACGCAATGATCTTCATCGCATCCGTGACTGGAAGGCCCGACTTGAGGCCACGGACCATAACGTCAATGGCATCAGCAAAGTCATTCAAAAAGACATTCTGCCGACGGGTGCGCAGGAACTTGATAAACCACCTCGGCAATCCAAGAAAACCCACGATTCCAGAGCCCACGCAAACATACCATGGCAAGGCAAATACAAAAGGGACAATGGCCATGACGATGCCGAGGGCAAGCGACAGCATCCAGAATGTGCGTATTGAGAGATCTATGCCCGCCTGTGCTATGAGCGTGCGCAAGTTAAGTTTCTTCTTGCGCTGCTTTTCGCGCTCGCCGAGCTGGTTCAGCGAATCCTGAATCTGCTTTCGCCGCGTATCTTTCGGGTCTTCCATCAGGCGCGAACGAAGCGTTTGCCTTGCGGGCGTCTTGCTATTCGACGTGACGGCCTGGATCCGCTTTGACGCAGAGGCGCTGGCAAAGAGGGGGAAAAATATGGCCAAGGCCATGCCGCCCACGGCAATGGCCACCATGAACACAAATGCGATTTGTGAAATATCCTGGCCAAAGAACATAACTGCTTCTATCCTTCAATGTTTTGCGCAACACATCACGCGGCGCAATCTCTACAAACTGCCTAGTCCTGGTCGTTGCGCGCTTCGGCTTTTTCCAGCGCTTCAGCCAGGCGTCTCTCTTCGTTATAATAACGGGCACGGTCCCAGAAATGGGGCCGTGCAATGCCCGTCGACCGGTGCCTGCCGATGATCTTGCCATTGGCGTCTTCGCCAACTATTTCGTAGATAAAGAGATCCTGGGTAATGATGACATCGCCTTCCATGCCTACAACTTCAGTGATGTGGGTTATGCGGCGGGAGCCGTCACGCAGGCGGGCCGCCTGAACAATGACATCAATCGAGCCGCAAACCATTTCCTTGATTGTCTTCGAAGGAAGCGAGAAGCCGCCCATGGTGATCATGGATTCAAGCCGCGACAGGGCTTCGCGCGGGCTGTTGGCGTGGAGTGTTCCCATGGAGCCGTCATGGCCGGTGTTCATGGCCTGCAGAAGGTCGAAGGCCTCAGGGCCGCGGACTTCGCCGACGATGATTCTCTCGGGACGCATACGCAAGCAGTTCTTCACGAGATCACGCATGGTGATCGAACCTTCACCCTCAAGGTTCGGCGGCCGCGTTTCGAGGCGCACGACATGAGGCTGCTGCAACTGAAGTTCGGCGGCGTCTTCGCAGGTGATGATGCGTTCGTCGTGGTCAATATGGCCGGTCAGGCAGTTCAGCAGCGTGGTTTTCCCCGAACCCGTACCGCCAGAGATCAGCACGTTGCAACGGACACGGCCGATAATCTCCAAGATCGTAGCACCTTCCGGCGTGATCGACTTGAACTTCACCAGGTCGGTGAGCTTCAGGCGGTCCTTCTTGAACTTACGAATGGTGAGTGCCGGCCCGTCGATGGCGAGGGGGCCGACGATGACGTTGACGCGAGAGCCATCGGGCAAACGGGCGTCGCATATGGGGCTTGCTTCATCAACGCGTCGGCCAATTTGACTCACGATGCGCTGGCAGATGTTCAGGAGCTGGCCATTGTCACGGAAGCGCACGCCGGTTTGCTGCATCTTGCCGGCGACTTCGATGAACGTCAGGTTGGCGCCATTCACCATGATATCCGAGATGTCATCACGGGCCAGAAGCGGTTCCAGCGGGCCATAGCCCAACACGTCATTGCAAATGTCCTCGAGCAGTTCTTCCTGCTCGGCAATGGACATCACCACGTCCTTAAGCGTGATAATCTCGTTTACGATGTCACGAATTTCGTCACGCGCCGCATCACGGTCCAGCTGGCCAAGCTGGGTAAGATCAATCGCGTCAATCAAGGCGTTGAATATGGTGCTCTTGATATCGTAGTAGGTTTCAGATTTCCTGGCCGTCAAACTGGATTCGGATTTCGGCACCTTGGGAGGCGCCGGCTGCACTGTCTTTGATCCGGGGCGTGCCGCCTGCCCACTGAACTGCGTGCCGGCTGCCGGTATGCCCAGGTCAGGGATGTGGCTTGGTGCGGCTCCGCCGGCAAAGGCATCACTGTTCGGCGAAACGGTCTGCGGAACCGGCAATACGGGCGTTTGCTGAGTGCCTACATCACTTCTCTTGCCAAACATTATTTCTTCCTCAGCAACGGGAGTTTGCTAAACAGGGACGACCGTCCGGATTTGGCGGCTTTTCCGGGTATTTCGGTGCCCGCGATAACCTGCGCGAAAGATGTGAGCAGTTCGGCGGTTTTGGATTTCGGCGCGACTTCAAACACCATTTGGCCATTGCTTTGGGAAGTTCCAAAGGTTTGCGGATCGTGCGGAATGATCAGGGACGGCGTAATGCCAACGGCTTTGGCAAAGTCAGCGGCGGGAATTTCCGGGCGCTTTGGCACACCAACCTGATTCAGGATCAGGCGCGGAGGCTTGTCATTCGGGCGCGAAGCCTTGAGAAGGTCAATCAGGTTCTTGGTGTTGCGCAGGCTCGCGAGTTCCGGCGTGGAGGTGATTATGACTTCGTCGGCATTGAGCAATGTATGCTTGATCCACGGGGCCCACATGTTTGGAACGTCAACCACAACGCATGGCACACTGTGGCGCACCACATTCAGAATTGTCTCAATAGCACCAGATTCAATCGTGGTATCCCTGTCGACTCCACCTGGGCCACTCAAGAGGCTGAGCTTGTCACTCAGCTTCGTCAGCATGCGGTCAAGCAACGTGGCATCTACACGGTCGGGTTGGCCAAGCGCATCAAGAATGCCGCCTGTTGCATCCTGGTTGAAGTTGAGCCCGGCCGTGCCGAAAGCCAAGTCGAGATCGGTAATGACTGTTTCAAGCCCGTGATTTTTTGACAAGGCCCAGGCGATATTGTGGGCAATGGTGCTTGAGCCCACACCGCCCTTTGCGCCCACGAAAGCCACGATGCGGCCCAGCGGCTCCGACTTCGGATCCTGATAGAGCGCCGCAATGGTTTCGATGATCTGCATCTGGCCCAAGGGAGCCACGAGATATTCGCTGACGCCCTGGCGGATCAGTTCCCGGTAGAGAATGACGTCATTCAGGTGGCCGACCACAATAACCTTGGTTGTCGGCTGGCAAACCTGGGCCAGCTGCCCAAGCTCCGCCAGGATCCCGTCCCTTGAGCTATGCGATTCCACGACCAGAACATTTGGCGTCGGCTGGGTCTGATAGACCTGGACGGCGGCCAAAATGCCGCCGAGTTGAATCGTGACATGGGCCTTGGACATGCGCCGGTCCATTGCAGCGGCCTGCAGCGTTTCGGCGGTTTGCTGATTGTCACAAAACGTGTGGATGTTAATGCGGGGCACCAATGCGACCGGAAATTCGCCTTCCTGTGGCGTTGCATTACTTTGGGCAGTTGCGTTGATCATTTTTTTGACCTGTTCTCAAATTTTAAGTCGTCGCAGTGGCGCATGCTGGAAATCTAATTCGTTGTTTACTGTGTGGTCGGGGCTGCAACCGGGGCCGCAACTGCTGCTGGAGCCATGGCGGCCGCGACTCCGGGCGTCCGCATGGCAGCGAGAGCCGGCGTGGTCGGGCGGGGTGAAACAAAATCATTCGGATTCACGACCATGGCGGCAATATTGTTCTGAACGCTGCAGCCAAAGTTCGTGTATGGCGCGTTGGTCGACGTATCCGCCAAATCCGACGACCAGTCTCCGCATTCCTTGGTGACCGCAACGCTGCGGACATAAGTCAGCTGGACCGGCGCCCTGGACGCACCTGGATAGGTTTTTTGCGAGATCATGCCGGGTGAAATGCCGCTTTGCACGAGCACCTGATAGGCTTGCCTTGCGACCTTGCCGGATGCCCCGCCAGCCGAGGGGCGGAGAATTGTGATCCGCGACGAGCCGGAGCCTGCCGCCGAACGCGAGAAGGCGGAGATCGCGTTGATCTGGGACGGCTGCAGCGCTCCACGTTTTGACGAAATCTCCATTTTTACAGGCCCGCGGGTCACTTCAATTGGAAATCTCTCATAATGAGCCGCCGGCACATAGGTGTCGTCGAGCGCCAACTCACCGTTGCTGCATGCCGCCAGCGTTGTTGACATTGTAACGGCCAGGACCAGGCTTATTTTTGAAGCGGCAGGCATGGGAAGGTACTTGTACATGATAGTCTCCGCTTACACTTATTCTACAATGAAACCGACGTTGCCGTGATAGACGCCATCGGGATTTTGCCCGGCTGTGCCGTAAACCTTGTTCAAACGGCCAAGCAGAATTGTCTGCCTGTCGGTTGGCGTGTTGAAACGATCCAGTGGAGTGGAGAGTTGCTTTTCAGCAACTGAGCCTACGAGATAAGGCGTCACTATCACTACGAGTTCAGTTTGGTTACTTTTATAATCCCGGCTGCGGAACAATGCGCCCAGCACTGGTAGCTTTTTCAGTCCTGGCGTTCCGTCAACCAACTGGCGCGTCGTATCTTTGATCAGGCCCGCCAACATCATAGAACCGCCGCTGGGAAGCTCAATTACAGTTTCGGTGCTGCGTGTATCAAGGATTGGAAGATCGCCAATTGCACGAGCACTCAGTTCACTTACTTCAGTTGAAATCTTGAGATTGATGCGGCCTTCGGACAGAACGACAGGCGTAAAGCCCAACGATACACCGAAGTCCCTGAAGGTTACGGTGCATTCCCTGTCGCTGCCGGCACCCGTGCAGGTTGTATAAGGAATTTCACCGCCGGCATGGAACTTGGCGGGCTGACCAGAAATCGCTGTCAAATTGGGTTCGGCCAGTGTTTTCAAGACACCGTCCTGTTCCATCGCGCGTATCACGCCGCCTATGCTGTTTGCACCGTTGGTATAGACGCCTTTGTAACCCGCATTTTGGGTGATTGATGGAATTCCGAAGGGTGCGCCAACCTGGGTGATGCTCGCAAGATTAAATGCAAACTTTCCAACGGAGAGAAGTGCCTGCAGGTCAACACCAAACTGCTTCAGAACATCGCGCTGTACTTCAACAACACGCACCTTCAGCATCACCTGGTCTTCTCCGGTGATCTTGATCGTATTTATAATGCCTGATGTATCACCGGTGTCGGAGGGAACATTCGCGACAATGCGCGTAAGGAACTTGCGTGCAACGTCCTCCGCCAGTTTAGCTTCGGCAGCATTCGGCGCAGTGCCGCCCAGCACGATGCTGTTGTTCACGGAGTCAACGGTTACCTTTGTGCCCGGGATAGTTCTTTGGAGGAGGTTTCGAAGGGCCGTCACATCGACGGTGACTTCAAGATCAAGATTGAGAATTTGCTGACCGGCCTCGTCGAAGAAGAAAATGTTGGTTTGACCCACGCTGCGGGCGAACAGATAGGCAGTGTTTTTCGAGCGAACTACCGCATCGACAATTTCCGGATTGCCAACAATGACATCATGGGCCTTGGCGGGAAGCCGGATGACAATGGACTTATTCAGCCCGATGCGCACAAAGTGCCCGTCGCTTTCAGCCGCACTCTGGATGCTCTCCAGATCACTGGCTGCCGCCGCTTTTTGCAGCATAACGCCAGTAACCGGCATCATGACCAGCGAACTGAAGAGAAGTGCGGCCAGCTTGAGGCCCATACGATTGGATCTGTGCGCCATCGACTTTTGATTTTCGAACAACATGACCTGATGCCTCAACGAGTAGACGAATACGTTTCAACGCCGTAACGCACGAATAGTGTGTCACCACCGCCGGTTTTTTTCTTGCCAGAATATTTTTCGGAAAGCTTCGGGCCTTCCTTCTCCATGTTCTTGCCGTCGTTTTCCGCAATGGAGCGCAACGCCAGGGAAAGTTCGCCAACCGATTCGATCATGGCGATAATTTCAGACTGACGAGGATCAAGCTCGAGGGTGGCGGTTTTGCCTTCTGCAACGGTAACCGTGTCACTGTCCTTGTCCTGCTTGTAGGTCTGGTTGATGGCGAGGACACGCACGTTAGAAAGGACGATTTCGCTATTGACGAGCTTGTCCCCGCCCTGTGGATTGTCCAGTCTCTTGGTGAGAATGACATCAACGCGGTCATTGGGCAGAATGAATCCGCCGGCGCCGGAATGTTCGGAGACAGCCACCGAGATCGCCCGCATGCCTTTTGGCAAGATAGCGCTCATGAAGCCCGACTGTCCAGGCAGAACCAGCTTCTTCTCAAGGATTGTCTCACCTTCGTAAATGGTGATTCTGGCCCGCGCGGAGAGATACTCTTCCCTGGCTTCGGGCTTTTCATCCCGGGTAATCATGGGATCTGTGACATTCTCCACCGGCCACGGCTTCCAGCCTGTTGAACCGTCGACGAAGCGTTCACCCATGTTGATGTCTTTTGAGGCCGTCAGGACGTCAACAGTTTTGACCTTGTTGATCTCAACAACTTCCTTGTCCGGCTTCTGGCCAATAAAGCCCTTGGCAAGAAGGCCGGCCATGATGGCTGAGCCGAAAGCCAGAGCGAATATGACGATGCGCATTTTACTCATTTCGTACCCTTACCTTGCGCACTTGGCGCCAATTGGAATTCAGACTTTCGGACGGAATGGTCAAATTTAGGTTAATGACCGGCAGATTGGTGTTGCTCCGTTAACCGGATGCCGCCATCCACCAGCTTTCGGGAAACGCGAGAATGGCTCCTATTGCTAAGGCATAACCGTATGGAACATTTGGTTTCAGGCTGGATATTTTTTTTGCCCAGGAAACTTCGTGAATATCCCAACTCATGGAAATGACGGACCACAAGGCGACACAGAGCGCCAAGGCGCCGCCGGCCATGACGGTAAGAAACAAAAACGGCAATGCCTGTGAACTGCCAAACCATAGACCCGCAGCGGCCATGAGTTTGGCGTCACCGCCGCCGAACAGTCCGGCGGAAAACAGCAAGAAGCCAACAGCAAGAAGAATCACAGCGGTCAGCACATGCATGCCAAGGGCCTCGAACGACATGCCCGTGGCCCAAGCCAACGGAAAAAAAGTGGCAAAAATTGTGAGTGTCAGCTTATTGGGAATGCGAAGCGACAACGCGTCACCTGCACCGGCGATGATCATGAGTAACGGAAAAGTCGAAATTGAAAGGAAATGTATCATGTTTTCCCAAGATGTTATTGCGCGGCTGGAATCACGCACTAGGTGAAATCATCACATGCCTGGCGTAAAGACAGAGTTAACCTTGCCAAATGGTTGCGCAAAAAAAGAACCATCGGGCCGAGCCCGATGGTTCCAATTCCAGTAATATTATCAGGCCGCTTTTTGCGGCCCAGTAATATTAGTTGCCCATGCTGCTCAAGCCGCTGGCGAGCTTGCCAAACACGCTCGAAACGGCGTCAGCAATGGTTGGCATTACAAGCACGAGCATCAAGCCCATGGCAGCAGCAATGAGACCATACTCAATAGCCGTTGCGCCGGATTCGTCGTTGATGAACTTCTTCATTTAAATCTCCAAGATTACTCTACAGCACCTGGCTCCTCATATAACGGTGCTTCATGCGCCGTATCCGTGAACCATGGAGGGACCATAATCGCCACCTGTTAATGCCAAGTAAATCTTCCAATTCGAATGAATAATTGTGGTATCTTAGGGCGTTTTTGGTTATCAATTCAATGTATTATTCAGTAATATTTTATATATATAACTATTATTTGGTAAATTAATTGTTATCTTACAGTATTTTTCAACATAAATTTTTATATACTTCAAGATACTCAAACATTTTTACGATGTATTATAGTTTAACTAAGATACGCGCTCAAAATTTGCAGGAATTATACTCGGCCGAATGTATAACGGATTTCATCCCCTGCGCAGGTCAAACCCAATATTGGTTCACCAGGCGGCCAGCTGCCCAGGAAATCAGCAAATTCCGCGTTCTCCAATTTCGTAACAGAAGATTCACCATTCCCGTGCAAATTGGAAAGCCAATGCAAGGCAATCGATGGACAGTCATCAAGGAAACTCGTGACATGCTGAACCTATTACGCGTAACTTCAAGTGCCCTAGCGCTGGCATTCGTTTACACTTCTTCATGCCTTGCGGCCCAAGAGCTTATTATAAAGACCGACCAGACACAGCTGATCAACATATCAGGAACTCCTGGCGCGGTTGTCATTGGCAATCCAAGCATTGCGGATGCAACGGTCCATGGAAGCAAGATATTTGTCCATGGCCGCGCCTATGGCTCAACAAACATGATCATCCTTGATGAAAACGGGAACCAGCTTTCGGCTCTCGATATTACGGTCATGCTCGGCGGCCAGAACAATGTGCAAGTTTACAAGGCGGGGGCGCGTTACTCATTTGTATGTGCGCCAGACTGCGAAGGGACCCTGCAATCGGGCGATGCTGCTGACTTTTTCGGCGACATTTCAAAAATGGACGCAAAAAAATCTGGAGCGGCAACGGGCAAGTCCAGCGGCGAGACGGAAGCTCCACCCGCTGCTCAGTAATACGAGCATGGTTAACCTGATCCAGGGCCTTGCAATAGCAGGGCCCTTTCCATTTATAACGCGGGGTCCGGAAGCAATTTGATAAAATTTGAATGAATTCTTTCAGATGGCGGAAATGGCTTGTTGATAAGAATCCATAATATGGAAGCGGTTACGGCTCTCTATATCCACGGGCCGCTTTATTACGGGAGATTGCTATGCGGACTTTTCTAAACAGGTTTCGTCCGAAGTTCGTACGCCGGATGATAAAGTCTGAAAGCGGCGCTGCCGCAGTGGAATTTTCGCTGGTCGCATTCCCGTTTTTCATGATCATGGGTTGCATCTGCGAAACGGGGATCATGCTTTTCACCGAGTACTCCCTACAGGCGGGTGTCCAGGACGCCGCACGGCAAATCAGGACCGGGCAGGCGCAAAATACAAGCATGAGCGCTGCAAACTTCAAGTCAAAGATCTGCGAGATTACCGGCATCGTCATTGATTGCGAAAACAAGGTTACCGTTTATGTACGGCCCGCAGCCACGTTCGCGGCGCTGGCAGCGGCGATGCCCAGCTATATGAATGTCGGCAGCAAGCCTGACGGAACGCCCAATCCTACCTCTTACAGTTGTGGCACGCCTGAACAGGCGGCTGGCGTGATTGCCACCTATGACTGGAAATTCACCATGCCATTCATGTCGTTTTTGGGGAACTTTAACAACGGGAAGATACGCCGGTTGAACGGAATTGCAATTTTCCAGAATGAGCCGTTTCCCGCCGGCACGGCGTGCTCTTAGGGATGTTTGAAATCATGAAAAACCAGCTCAGAATATTTTTTCGCGAAACCAGGGGGATTGCAGCGATCGAGATCGCCTTCATCCTGCCGTTCATGCTCTTGATTTATTTTGGGCTTTTTGACATCACGGCCCTCGTTTCAGTGAACCGGAAAGTGACCTACTCCGCAAGCATCGTTGCGGATCTGGTTGCCCAAAACAAGACTTCCGTGCTGAAGAGCAAACTCCTGGACTATTACAGCGCCGCCAACCTGGTTATGGCCCCAACCCCTTCATCTGCGGTTCGCGTTGAGCTCTTTGGCTATCGCATCGCCGGTTCGACAATTTCGCAGATATGGAAAACAAACAACGGGCTCGCCACTTCCTGCGGCCCCGATCCCGTCACGACCAACATGGCCCCGCTCATGGTTGCTGGAAACGATCTTGTCGTCGCCCGCGTTTGCACGACTTACTCACCCTACGCGGCGAACTTTCTCGGGCACAGCATCGTGAATGCCTCGACATTCAAAATTGGCGAGAGCATTACGCAAAGGCCACGCAGCACCCTTAAACTGACCTGCTACAACACGACTGTGGGTGGAGCGGTCTGCTCGTAACGCATCCCCTAGCCATTTGACCTGCCAAAGGGAGTTCATGAGGGGCTCGCTTTTTTTGGCCCCTGGGTCTTCGCCGCAATGGCAAGTACAAAGTTCTTCCAGCGCTCTGGCATGCAAGCCGGTCCCGCGGTATAGGGGCTTTGATTCCCGGAGTTGGATAGTTGGAACTTACCGTTTTTCTCGCCGTCCTGGCTGCGGCCTTCATGCACGCCAGTTGGAATCTGCTGGTCAAACTCAAGCTGGACCGGTTTCTGTCGCTGTTTCTCATACAAACCCTGATGGGTTTCATGGGCATAGGCATGCTCTTCTTTTTTGCCTGGCCGTCGCGCGAGAGCCTGCCCTATGCCTTGGTCTCCGGCATGCTGCATACTGGCTATAACATTTTTCTGGCCCGCAGCTACCGCGATGGCGATCTCAGCCTGGTTTATCCCGTTGCCCGCGGGACCGCCCCCCTGATCACGCTCATGGCGACGTGGCTGGTGGCCAGCGAGCAGATCAATGCCATAACCGCTATCGCAATCGGCATACTGGTGTCAGGCATATGGCTGGTTGCGGTCGGCCGCTCCAAAACCCTTAAACTTGACAAGGTATCGCTGTTCTTTGCCCTTGTTACATCCTGCTTCATTGCCGCCTATACGGTTGTGGATGGCCTGGGCGGGCGCGCCTCGGGAGCGGCCTCCGGCTATACGGCCCTCGTCTTCATTCTGGATGCGGTTTTTCTTCTCGGCACGGGACTGTACATGCGGGGGCCTGGCATTTTCACGAAGGTTGCCCCGTTTTGGAAAAGCGGCGTCATGGGAGCCCTGCTCTCAGCCTCCTCCTATTGGATTGTCATCTGGGCCATGACACAGGCACCAATTGCGGCGGTGGCAGCACTGCGCGAGACCAGCATCCTGTTTGTCATCTTCATGTCGGCAAAGCTCCTGAAAGAACAGCTCAATTGGCTGCGCATCGCAGGAGGGATATTGGTTGTTGCGGGAGCGGTCGCGCTTCGCCTGTCATAGGTCCAGCAAACGACTGACGTTCCTTTGGCCATGCCCCCTGGCAATCGCGGCCGAGAATAGGTCTTCCACCGCATCGGCCAATGAGGTTTCCATGCCCAGACTGGATGCGAGAGACCTGAAATAGCCAATGTCCTTGGCGGCATTGGCCAGGGAGAACTTGTAACCCTCCAAATCTCCGTCCAGGGCCGGGGCCACCATCTTGCGCAATACGCCGGAATTGCCCGAGCCATTCAGCATGACGTCATAAAGGTTGCGCCAGTCGATATCGGCTTTCCGCGCGGTGCCGAAGGCCTGCGCCACGAGGGCTATCATGCCGGTCACAAGGAAATTGGAAATGAGCTTGGCGGCATGGCCGGAGCCCACAGGACCCATGTGACGGATGGTTGACGCATAGCAAGACAACACAGGCAAAATGTTTGAAAATGTTTCTGGGCTTGCGCCGCAGAGCACGCCAAGCTTAGCTTTTGCGGCCTGCTCAGGCCCGCCGGTCATTGGTGCATCGGCATAGGCAATTCCCAGGAGCGCCAATTCGCTGGCAAGGCGGCGGGTCGATTCGGGCTCCGAAGTGCCCGTATCGATGATGATCTGACCGAAGCGCAAGGCAGGCTTCAGGGCTGACACTGTCTGCTCGACAATTACTGAGGAGGAAAGGCAGAGCATAATGCAATCACTGGTGTGAGCGATTTGACCTAAACTGCTGGCTTCGCTGGCGCCTTTGGCGAGCAAATCCGCGATGGGTGCCCGGTTGCGGTGGGCAATGACATGAACCTCATGGCCGCCTTTCAGCAGGTTGAGCACCATGCCATGCCCCATTAGACCAGCACCTATGAATCCAATTCTCATGCTTGCCTCCGCCCCATCCCATGCTAGTTTCCGCCACCATAAACAGGAGCAGAATGCACCATGGCGTTACACAAGAATTTCATCAATGGCGAATGGGTTGCCGGCACAGGCGCCAAGGAAAACATCAATCCTTCCGATGTTACAGACATCGTTGGCGAATATGCACAGGCGGACAAGGCGCAAACGGAAGCAGCCATTGCCGCGGCACAGGCGGCAGCATCTGGCTGGGCGGCAACGACCCCACAGCAACGGGCCGATATTCTGGAAACTGCCGGCATTGAGCTGCTGTCGCGGCGTGACGAAATTGGCCGGCTGCTGTCACGCGAAGAGGGAAAGCCTTTGGCCAATGGCATTGCGGAGACCATGCGCGCCGCCCAGATTTTCAAGTTCTACGCTCAGGAGGCATTGCGCATTGAAGGCGTTTCGGTGGCTTCGGTGCGGGCTGGCGTCGATGTTGCCATCACCCGCGAGCCCCTCGGCGTGGTTGGCCTCATCTGCCCGTGGAATTTCCCCATTGCCATTCCGGCATGGAAAATGGCCCCGGCCTTGGCCTTTGGAAATACCGTTGTGTTCAAGCCCGCCGATCTCGTACCGGGCACGGCCTGGGCGCTGGTCGAAATCCTGTCGCGCGCCGGATTGCCCAAGGGGGTGTTGAACCTGGTCATGGGGCGCGGTTCGGTGGTGGGGCAAACCATGCTCGATTCCCGTGGCGTAAACGCCATTTCATTTACCGGTTCAGTGGAGACAGGCGCAAAGGTCGCCTTGGCCTGTTCCGGGCGCGGCGCCAAGTATCAGCTGGAAATGGGCGGTAAGAATCCGCTTGTAGTTCTGGATGATGCCAACATCGATGCGGCGGTTGCCGCCTCCATCGACGGGGCGTTCTTCCAGACCGGGCAGCGCTGCACGGCTTCTTCGCGGCTCGTGGTTCAAAGCAAGATTCATGATGCCTTCGTTGACAAAATGGTGACGGCCATGAAGGCGCTGAAGGTTGATAATGCGCTGAAGGACGGGACGCAAGTTGGCCCGGTCGTTGACGAAAACCAGATGGCGCAGGACGAGAAATACATCGGCATCGCACGGACCGAAGGCGGCGAACTGGCCTGGGGCGGCGAGCGCCTAAACCGCGATACCAAGGGGCATTATCTTTCCCCTGCCCTGTTCACGAACACAAAGAACGAGATGCGGATCAACCGGGAAGAAGTCTTTGGCCCGGTGGCCTCCGTCATCAAGGTGGGGAGCTACGACGAAGCACTTGCCGTTGCCAACGACACGGCGTTTGGCCTTTCCTCCGGCATTTTCACGACGTCGCTGAAATATGCCACGGATTTCCGCAAGAAATCAGCGGCGGGCATGGTGATGGTCAATCTGCCGACGGCGGGCGTGGACTATCATGTGCCGTTCGGCGGGCGAAAAGGCTCAAGCTATGGCGCGCGCGAACAGGGGCGCTTTGCGGCTGATTTCTATACGGCGGTCAAGACGGCTTATACACTTGCAGGCTGAGTTCGCCGACGCCTTCGATGGCGGCGTGCAATGTGTCGCCGGGCAGGACGGGGCCAACGCCGCTTGGCGTGCCGGTAAAGATGATATCACCGGCGTGCAGCTCAAATAACCGGGACAGTTCGCTGATGATTTCAGGAACACTCCAGATCATTTGGGAAATATCGGAATTTTGACGTTGCGTGCCATTGACCTGCAATGAAATGCCGGCGCGCTCGAGTGCACCCGTCTCCGCCTTTGGAATAATTTCGCCAATCGGGGCCGCGTGGTCAAAAGCTTTTCCGACTTCCCAGGGCCTGCCGGCTTTCTTGGCTTCGCCTTGCAGGTCACGCCGTGTCATGTCGATGCCGACGGCATAGCCATAGATGTGCTGCGCGGCGTTGGACACGGCGATATCCTTGCCGCCGGACTGGAGGGCAACGACCAGTTCTACTTCATGGTGGACATCGCGGGTGGCCGGGGGATAGGGAAAATTTCCGTCCAGAAGCAAGGCATCCGCCGGTTTCTGGAAGAAGAATGGCGGTTCGCGGCCGGGGACACCGCCCATTTCAACGACATGATCATTGTAGTTGCGGCCCACACAGTAGATGCGCCGCACGGGAAAGCGCAAATGCGTGCCCTTTACCGGCACCGAGGCCTGTTTTGGCGCGGCGATGACATAGCTCATATGAGCTCTATGCCGCGGTCGCGGAACAGGCTGCGCGTGGCATCGGCCGAACCGTTGAGATCGATTGCCTTGCAGGCTTCTTCTATAACCACGGTGTCAAAACCCAGGTTTTTTGCGTCTTCCGCCGAATAGCGCACACAATAGTCGAAGGCCAGGCCAACGCAGAAGATCCGGGTGAAGCCGCGCTCTCTCAAATAGCCGCCAAGCCCGGTGGGCGTTACATGGTCGTTTTCAAAGAAGGCCGAATAGGAATCGACTTCATGGCGGAAGCCTTTGCGTACAATGAGCTCGGTCTGCGGGATATCCAGAAGTCTATGGAACGCCGAGCCATGGCTTCCCTGAATGCAGTGATCCGGCCACAGGGTTTGCGGGCCATAGGGCATCTCATACTCCGAAAAAACATCCTTGCCGGGGTGCGATGATGCAAAAGAGGAATGCCCGGCGGGATGCCAATCCTGGGTCAGCACGACATGCTTGAAATTCCTCGCAAAGTCATTGATGAGGGGAACGACTTCATCGGCATCAGGCACGGCGAGTTTTCCGCCCAAGCAAAAGTCATACTGTATGTCCACGACAAGGAGAACTTCGTTTTCGCTGGTTTGCATGGGAACCTCATTGGGCAAGGGACGCGGCGCATCCCTTGAAAGCTGGAAACCTGTCAACAATGACATAAACGGGAATGGGACGCATGATATCCGATAGCTTGCCCTTGTCCTCGAATATGGTGCGGAAGGGTCCACTTTTCAATTTGTCAATTATGGAAGGCGCAATGCCGCCGGCAAGATAGACGCCGCCACGGGCCTGCAAGGCCATGGCCGCGTCGCCGGAAATGCGCGCCAGCCACGAGATAAAATGATCCAGGGTTTTGGCGGCTGCCGCGTCCTGTCCCGTCATGGCAGCCTGGATGACGGCTTCAGGGCTGGTTAATTTTCCCTTTGGCGAAAGCGTCTTGTAGAGCAAGTAAAGGCCGCTGCCGCTGACGGCATCTTCGGCAATAAATATGCTGCCGGGTTTTTTCATGCGTTCGCGCAGGTCAAATTCCTCGCGCGTTACGGTGGGTAGCGTTACCTGGCCGAGTTCACCGGGCAGCGCCATCCAGCCGCCTTGCGGAAGGGGCGCCAGGGCCGCCATGCCAAGGCCGGTTCCGGGGCCCATGACGATTTTGAGCTTGGGGACGGCTGACTCCTGGCCGCCGATCTGGACCAAATCATCACCCTTGAGATGGGGGAGGGAAAGGGCGAGCGCCTCATAGTCATTCAACAGCCGGAGGCGCCTTGCCTTGGCGGCCAGCCGCAGGCTTTCATTGGTAAATGACCAATCATAGTTGGTCAGGGAAATGTGCTCGCGGTCAACTGGGGCGGCGACGGCGATGGCAGCGGACGCGAGTGAATTTATATCTTGATTGCGTAAATATTGCTGAATTGCCCCTTCAAGCGAGGGGAAATTGTCGTTGCGCAGGGCCTCCATGTGCTGGATCGCCATGGAGCCCTGCTTAACCAGGCCAAAGCGGGAGTTGGTGCCCCCGATGTCGCCGACAAGTGCAAATTCCGCCATCGTGTTCCTCAGCCTTCCACTGCCACGGCCAGCGTTAGAGGGCAAGAGCGGCGCTGATCTGGCTAATCGCCATGACTTCCGCTAGGAAGCGGTTTTACCTGAACCAGTTGGAAATTCCGTGACCGATCAAATAGCTTCCGAGGTTTCGCGCCGGCGGACCTTTGCCATCATTTCCCATCCGGACGCCGGCAAAACCACGCTCACGGAAAAGCTCCTGCTTTTCGGCGGCGCCATTCAGCTTGCCGGACAGGTGCGGGCCAAGGGCGACAGGCGGAGGACGCGTTCGGACTGGATGTCGATCGAGCGGGCGCGCGGCATTTCGGTTGTCACCTCGGTGATGACTTTTGAATACAACAACTGCGTGTTCAACCTTCTGGATACGCCGGGCCACGAAGACTTCTCCGAAGACACCTACCGGACGCTGACCGCAGTAGATGCGGCGGTCATGGTGATTGACGGCGCCAAGGGCATTGAAGCGCGCACCCGCAAGCTTTTTGAAATCTGCCGCCTGCGCGACATTCCCATCATCACCTTCATCAACAAGATGGACCGGGAAACTCGCGAGCCGCTTGACCTTTTGGACGAGATTGAAAAGGGCCTGGCGCTGACGGTGGCCCCCATGGTGTGGCCCATCGGCCTGGGCCGGGCTTTTGTCGGCACCTATGACCTCAATACGCCGCGCGTGCGCAGGCTCGATGAAGATCCGGCCGGGCAGATGGTGTCCGGTCCCGATGACCCGCTGTTCACCACCCTGCTCACGCCGCCGCAGCTTGCGACGTGGCGCGACGAGATGGAACTGGTGCGTGACCTCTGCCACAGTTTTGACCGGGCCTCCTTTCTTGAAGGCCACCTGTCGCCTGTGCTTTTTGGCTCGGCGCTCAGAAACTTTGGGGTGCGCGATCTTCTCGACACGCTCATCACCCATGCGCCGCCGCCGCGCGACCAGCAGGCCCGGCAGCGGGTGGTCCACGCGAACGAAGAGAAAATGACCGGCATTGTGTTTAAGATACAGGCCAACATGGACCCCAATCACCGGGACCGCATCGCCTTCATGCGGCTGGCTTCAGGCAAGCTGACGCGCGGCATGCGGGTCAAGATCGTCCGCACGGGAAAGACCCTTGCGCTTAACGCCCCACAATTTTTCTTTGCCCAGGACCGTTCGCTGGCCGAGGAAGCGTTTGCCGGCGATGTGGTGGGCATTCCCAATCATGGGGTGCTGCGCATTGGTGATACGCTGACGGAAGGCGAGGACATTGTATTTACGGGCGTGCCAAGTTTCGCACCGGAAATCCTGCGCCGCGTGAAGCTTGGAGATCCGATGAAAGCCAAGAAGCTGCGCAGCGCCTTGGAAGAGCTGGCCGAGGAAGGGGTGGTGCAGCTCTTTATCCCGGTTGACGGTTCGGCCGCAGTTGTGGGGGTGGTGGGTGCCTTGCAGCTTGATGTGCTGGCGGATCGCCTAAAAAATGAATACGGCGTGCCGGTGGAGTTTGAAACGACGCGGCATGAGGTGATGCGCTGGATTGCCTGCGATGATGCCAAGAAGCTTGATGACTTCATCGCGGCCAACCGATTTTCCATTGCCAATGACCTTGATGGCTCACCTGTGTTGATGGCACAATCGGCCTTCAGCCTGAACTACACGCTGGAACGGGCGCCCGAAATCAAGGCCACCGAAATCAAGGAAATGCACAAGGCCGCCTAAGGAGCAAACATCATGTTGCCAACTGACCTTGACCTGCCGCGCGTCCTTGCAATTGCCCTGATTTTCGCCATGTGGGGGCTTTACGGCCCGATCCTGAGCGCCCTCGGACGCGGCACGTTGAACGCCCAGCTGCATGTGGTGCGGATGCGCTGGATGCGCATGCTGCTGCAAACGCACCGCGACCATCGCACCTTTGATGCCCTGATGATGGGGCATATTTCCAATTCCATGGCTTTCTTTGGCTCGGCCACGCTTCTGGTGCTGGCAGGCCTGTTGGGAACGCTGGCCAACATCAGCAGGCTTTATGCGGCGGTGATGGAGATAAAATTCATCCCCCTCATGAGCCTCGAACTTTTCACAATCTATTTCGTGGCGCTCACCGTGATCATGGCGATTTGTTTTTTCTCTTTCACCTTTGCACTGCGGAAGCTGGCCTATACGCTGGCCATGATTGGTGGATTGAGCGAAGCGCCGGGCGACGATCCCCAGTCAAGAATTATGGTCGTGGAGACAGCGACGGTGATGACCGAAGCGGTGAAAAGCCTGAACAACGGCATTCGCGGCTATTATTTTGCGATTGCGGCGTTCTTTCTCTTTGTCGGCCCCTATGCCTGCATGGCCGTAACGGCGGCGATGAGCGGATTGCTGCTCTACCGCCAGGGATTTTCCACAACGGCGCTGGCAATCGAACGCTATGTTGATGCTATGGGAGACATCAAGAAGTAATCAGCTCTTCAGATTGGAGGCCTCGCGGGCCAGCGCTTCTATCCCCGCCCAATCGCCCGCTTCGATCAATTTCTTCGGCACCATCCATGAGCCACCGACGGTGATGACATTCGGAAGCTTCAGGTATTTGGGGGCGGATTCCAGGGTTATTCCGCCAGTGGGGCAGAAGCGGATTTGCGGCAGGGGCTGGGCCAGCGACGCCAAATAGGCGGCACCGCCTGCGGGTTCGGCGGGGAAGAATTTCTGGAAGCTGTAGCCTTGCTCGAGGAGGTTCATGCCTTCCGAGGCGGTAACACCGCCAGGCAGAAGGGACATTTTGATATCTTTTGCAGCCTGTAGCAGCTTCGGTGACGAGCCGGGCGACACGGCAAAGGCGCAGCCCAGCCTGTCCAAATCAGCCATCTGGGCGGGCGTGATCACGGTGCCGACGCCGACAATGGCGCCTTTGACTTCCGCCAAGATGGCGCGGATGGATTCAATGGCAGCACTGGTGCGCAGGGTGATTTCGAGAACGGGCAAGCCACCTTTAACAAGAGCGCGGGCCAGCGGCACAGCATCGGCCACACGTTCAATTACCATCACGGGCACCACGGGGGCCGCCTTGAGAATGGCTTCAATGCCGGTCTGCAAATCCCTTGTCATCATGCCACCTCGAAAATTGATGCGCCCTGATCGGCGCGGCCCGCAAGATTCCGGAAGGCCTTGAAGAGCTCGCGACCCGTGCCTTCTTCATTTCTTGAGAGATCGGCGGTAGCGGGAACACGCAGGGCAAATTCCTTGGCATCCACCAGGATTTCCAGGCGGCCATTGTCCGCGTCGATGCGGATGACATCGCCATCCCTGATTTTGGCTATGGCGCCGCCATCAGCGGCCTCGGGTGTCACATGTATGGCGGCTGGGACTTTTCCCGATGCGCCAGACATGCGGCCATCGGTGACCAGTCCCACGCGGAAACCCTTGTCCTGCAGCACGCTGAGCGGCGGCGTCATGCGGTGCAGCTCCGGCATGCCGTTGGCCTTTGGGCCCTGGAAGCGCACCACGGCAACCACATCGCGGTGGAGTTCGCCGGTCTTGAAAGCGGCGTGGAGTTCTTCCTGGGAGTGAAAGACGCGGGCGGGGGCCTCGATAAAATGGCGGTCGTCGGGAATTGACGAGGTTTTGATCACCGCGTGTCCGAGCGGACCTTCAAGCACATTGAGGCCGCCGGTGGTCTGAAACGGATTTTCACAGCCGCGCAAAACCGTGACGTCATGGGAAACCGAGGTTGCATCCTTCCACTCCAACGCGCCATCACGGCTGAGTTTGGGTTCAACCAGATAGCCATTCAGTCCAGTGCCCATGATGGTGGTGACATCTTCATGGAGCACGCCACGGTGCAGCAGTTCGCGGATGAGGAATCCCATGCCGCCGGCGGCGTTGAAATGATTCACGTCGGCCTTGCCGT
>JBBQNU010000038.1:0-21071 GCA_038330285.1 Hyphomicrobiales bacterium
AAGAGAAAGGATCAAACACCAGACATTCAAAACCCGACGCTTGCATCACCGCGGTAAAGCCGCATAACATGAAACAGCAGGTGCGCCAGATCCTCCATTCAGTCAGGCTGCCAACAGTCTCAAATTATCTGACGACGGACATGCGTCTGGTATAAATTATCGGGCAGGTCAGCCTAGTCCGGCTGTTTGGCTTCGCTACCGCGTGGACTCAAGAATTCCTGCAGCCCTCCCAGGCCGGGCACATGATGCGAGAATATCTTGACAACGATCAGCAAGGGGATCGCAATGAAAATACCAATAACGCCCCAGAGCCACCCCCAGAAGGCGATAGCTAGCAGTACTGCTACCGGGTTGATTTGCATCCGCCGCCCAACGAGAGCGGGTGTTATGAACTGCCCTTCAATGACCGTGCATGCGAAGTAAACCGCCGGCGCCAGCAATGCTTCCCCCAGAGTGGGGAAAGAAACGATAGCAATGATACCTACCACGACAACGCCAGTGATCGCTCCCAGATAGGGTATGAAATTCACAATGGCTGCCGCGACGCCCCATAAAAACGGATTGGGCATGCCCAATGCATAAAGACCACCCCCGACACACACGCCCAACGCCGCATTGATGGCAGAGATCGTCAGAATGTATCGGGAAACTTCCCGCTCAATATCTCGCGCAATCCTCAGGCCCTGTTTCCTGTCTGTGAGAGTTGGAAGGACCCGCACGAGCTTTTCGTAAAACATATCTCCCGAAGCCAACAAAAACAGAAGGAGCACGAGAGTGAGGCCCACACCGGCCAGAAAATCAGGCATCCCTCGCGCCGCTTGGCTGATAAGGCCCGGCTCCTTCACAATCACCTGCTGGACGCCCGGCGCCGCCTTTTGCGTTGTCGCGTCTTCGACCTGCTTTTGGGCTTCCAAGATTTTTTCAACTGGTTTGCGCAGTGATATCAGCTTCAGACGTAGCTGCGTTCCGATTTCGGGAGCGTCTCCCACCCACTTGGAAACGGGATCGCTCAACGAGTAAGCTCCTCCACCCAGGAAGCCGGCTACCGCAATGACCAGGAGAAAGGCCGTTACACTCTCAGGAATACCGCGTCGTTTGAGAACCCTGACAACTGGCGAGAGAATGAGCGTGAACAGGAATGCGAGCAGGATTGGCAGCAACAGGCTCCGAGTGAAATAAAGCGCACCTACCAGGAGGATGAGAGACGAGCCGATAATGGAGGCTGTCACAGCCTTGTGCGAAACTCCGGAAGTCACGGTGGTTTCGGTTGTCTCGTCAATAGCTTTCACTTCGAGAAGTTTGTCCTTCATTGGTCTACGATCTACTGCGCAGGATACAAATGTATTACTGCTTCTCTGAATTCTCTTCTGCCCTCACCTTACAGAAAATCGAATGTCAAGTCGATGGCGCTTGACGGCGTGACCTTGGACTACCGCCTGAAAAGTGGCCCTTCCCAAGGGAAGGCAAAGAGCAGGACCCATTAATGTTTCGCCTTGTGGCTGGTTTGCTTGCAGAACATGCAACAACTCGATTTTTGCGTTGATTCCGATGCTTCGGTCTTAGTCGAGGCGCAGTGCAACGCGAACTCTGAGATCGAACCATCGGCAACCGAAGACAATGCAAAACGGCGAACCTTTGAACGATGTAAAACGTACACCGCCACCCATGAAGCCAAGGGCCTTAAAAATACGCCGCCAGCTTTGGACTGACGGCGCAGCTTGTTCATTTTATGTTGTTTATTGAAGCGGTGGGCACTCTTCAATGGCTGGATCACACTCAGGATTGACTGCCCCGTCAGTATTTTCCGGCTGCTGAGTTTTGTCCTTTTTCCGCTTGTTCTCGACCGGGGCCACCTGCTCTTGGGCGGGAGCGTTCATCGTCGGTTCTGAATTCCCTTGAGCAGTTGCGGCCGCGTCTTTCTTCTTTTTCTTTTTTTCGGTCGGCGGTGCCTGAGCTTCATCAGGCGCATCCATGATAGGTTGAGTATCCTGCTGACCAGTTGAAGCAGTGTCTTTTTTCTTTTTCTTCTTATTGACCGGCTGATCTGCATTCAGCTGCTCATCTTGTGAACCAGCGGTATCGGCAGCCTTTTGGTCCTTCGATTTAGCCACTGGTTCATCGGACGTGACGGCCGGTTCAGTGAACTGATCAGCAGGCTGTTCTTGCTTCGCAATGCCTTTAGCCTTGCGTTCCTTCACGACCTCTTCGAATTTTCGTGTCTTTTTCGGCTTGGCACTTGCCTCTTCTTTCACGTCCGGATTGAAGATCGCCACGGATTTGCTGTCAGCTTTGCCAACTGCGTCCGGATTATCAACCGCCTTTTCTTCAAGGACAACGACCTTTTTCTTGGTGCGCCGCTCAATATCATCTACCTTGATCACGTTATTCACGACGATATTGTTCTCAATGCGCACCGTTCGCGGTTTACCATCCTTCAAGACACTGCGAACACGGTTGCGATCACGGATCACGTGGTCGGATATGTTGATAGATAGAAAGCCCGATACAGGCACAGCTTGCCAGTAATAGTCGGGAATATCGCCGAATGAGATTGATACGTTCACGCCATCATAGCGGTCAGGCGGCAAAGGTGCCCAGGCAATATCATTGTTGGAGTGACTCCAAGCCACCCACGCCGGAGCCCAGCGACGGCCAGGCACCCAATACCAGCCGATATCGCGGGCATAGCCCCAGCGGCCATAATGGTAAGTAGCCCAGCCAAACCGTTCATTCGATACCCAGAGCCAGCCGTAGCGGCGCGTGTAGGCCCAGTGGCCTTCCGTGTAGGGCCGCCAGTGCGCATTCCGGTGCTCCGGAAGCCAAACATAACGGTCATGATACGACACCCAATTCCCATAGGGAGCAAGGCGGTCATAGAATGTACCTATGCCAATGTTCACGGAAACATTGGTGGCAGCGCGCGATTCGGTTGTTGGGGAAAATACCGCAGGCTCAATTGCTGCCATGGCGACCATCATGCTACCTGCCGCGACGGTTCCTAGAATCATGTGTTTGAATGTCATGTCAAATACTCCGTGAGTTGATGATATGGGCTTGCAAGATTTCCCGTTCGGAAATGCTTCGCTCCATCAGCTGCAATAGCGAATCGTCGGCCCGCGAAGCGCTCACCTCCGATTGGGCCATTTCCGGGGGTTTGCTGGTATTAAGGGCGCCGACCACGCTAATAGCGCCTGCCATAAGAGTAACTGCCAACAACGCCAATCCAGTGTTGCGGAGATAAACAACGTCGGGTTCTGGATCTGTCGGGGCCGGTATGCCTGTAGCGCTGTTTGCCATAGGTAGAGAACGCGTTCAGTTGGCAATAGTTCCAGTAGGTTAGGATTGCAAACTAGGTCTCTGCTTCCGCTTCGGCAGCATCACATTTTTCAACTCGCACCACGGAAAAACCGTCTTTTCGCATTTCCTTAGCAGTTCGGTTGGCACTTGCATGGTTTCCTATTGTTTGAGTCCAGGGCGGACCGTCACAGGATGCTTTCCACTGCTCACCTTGGGCTTTCGTCACCTCTGTATTCTCCTTGGAGACTGAGCAGGTCTTATCAGTTTAGGCACCACCGATACTGATCTGGATTAGTCCGTGATACTGCGACGCTAGGCCCAGACCTCATCAGGTTCCTCTAATAAATTGCGTTTCTGGTGAAATTTGCCATTTTGGACTGGGGTCCAACGTTTGCAATTGGCCCTTTGCGAAACTGTAATATCTTGCCATCCGTATCCGCAAAATTCTCCAATAGCGGACAGAATACCTAAGATTCCCCGACCATCTAAACATCTGCGATCATCCAATTTTCATAGTCGACTATTTGCAGCAGGACAAACACAGGAACCTTTGCTGAGGATGAGCGTTAAGCAATAAGCATCGCGATCCCGTGGGCCTAATAGGAGTACGTAGCATGTCGGCAGGACAAAGTAATGGAACTGGTGCAATGACCGAACTCGAAGATGAAAAAGTGAGGAAGAACGACATCCTCAGCAATCGCGATAAGGCGCAAAGACGGCCCGGACAAAGCTTGGATGGAAAAGGTGTCCAGGTCGATGAATACAAGGACAACCCAGCCAACCGCCGCAAATCTATCGCCGATGGCCCGAAAACTGACGCCAAGGCAACTGCCGAAGTACTGAAAAAGCCGTCACCCAAGACCGACAAGCGGGAACCGACGAATGCTTCCGAGCAAGTTGACAGGCCCGGTTTCGATCTGGGCGGGGCGACAGGTGAGACCCAAGCAGGCAAAGGTTTGGGGCTCGGCACCGATGCGAAGGACGGCCGAAGAGGATGAGCACGATAGAGCGAACGCCGCGACAAATCCCTAGGGATCCTGACGGGGTGTCAATCACTGGCTCGCGCAAAACTCGCAAGACCCGCATCGTACCGCTTCCGTTAGTCGAGGAAGACAACTCAAAATCCGAAACCTTTGAACAGGGTCCAAAGCGGTCAGGTCCAGATTACGCCGGAGCTGATACGCCAAATGCCCCCTTGCCACCGTTGGACAGAGACACGCCTGATTGATAGGCGCTTTTGCTCTGCTAGCGATCTCTTCTCCAGGCGCATCATCGGCTATGCTGACAGTAACATGACGAGAACCTAATTGGTTCTTGCCGCGTAAGGCATCCTTGACGCCACCGATGGCGTCTAAATTTTGCTTTTGCGCTCGTCGGGTTTGTCGTCTGCCTGCTGTTTGGTTTCTCCAGTGAGCTTGCCGTCAGCTTCCTTGTTATCGTCATTCGCCTGCTTTGCGATCCCTTACACTGGCCTTGTCCAACAATCTTTCCTTTTAGGTTAAGTGTTGCCAACGACGCCACAGTCCCAAAAAGGTTCGCAGCGGCTAGATGGAGGGTGCCACATTCATATTCGGTATGCTGTCTGTGGGCTTTCTCGAACCATACCGCTTGGCGTAGATCCAGGTAAATTCTGCTCCCAGCAGAAAAATCTGTGCGGAGTAATAAACCCAAAGCACCATGGCAATCACCGAACCCGCCGCCCCAAATCCGGAAACCACGCCAGTTTTGCCGATGTAGAGGCCGATCAGGGATTTACCGATATTGAACAGGAGTGCGGTAAACCCGGCACCGATAAGAACGTCCCCCCAGGCCACGGAAACGCGCGGAAGCATTTTGAACATGATCGCGAAAATACCTGCCACCATGATAAAGCTGACGGCAAAATTGATTGCCTGCCAAATTAATTCCAGCTCTTGGGATGGCGCGTGCCACAATGATTGAAGGGCTGAAATGAAAGCACTCACAGCCAGAGATGCCAGCAGCAGAAAGGCAATTGCCATAAGCATGCCAAATGTCACTATACGCCGCCGGATTAGAGACCACAGGCCGGCTTGCTCCTTGCCCGCCGACGTTTGCCAGATGCGGTCCATCGCACCCTGCAATTCGGCAAACACGCCGGTCGCGCCAATGAGCATGAAGACGAGGCCCGCAATTGTGGCGGCCAACCCGTCGGTGGGTCGACTCGCACTCCTGACGAGTCCCTCTAGGGCTGATGCTCCATTATCTCCCAGGAGGCTCCGGGCTTGCGCGTAAATTTGGCCCTGTGCGGCCTCGGCGCCGAAAAAAAATCCCGCTATAGCCATTGTAATGATAAGCAAGGGAGCAATCGAAAATATGGTATAGAAGGCAATTGCTGCACCCATGCTCGCAGCGCCATGGATATTCCAGGCTAATCCCGCGTCCTTCATCAATACGGCAAGCTCCCTTGGACCCAGGCTCTGAACTTTCAAACCAGGGTACATTGGCAACATTGGTTTCCTTCTGGATTCCTGAACCATCCCGGATGAAACCCCCGGCTGCTAGGCAGCGGATGCTACCAATGCGACCTGCGATTTGACGTTTGCCGCAATCCAGTCGTTGAACGCCTGCATGAAGTTTTGCAGGAGCTTGCGTATGTCAGCATTGATGAGCTTTCCGCTTTCATCGAAGAGTTTGTCCGCGCTGCCGATATAAATTTCGGGCGCTGCCATGGTTGGGGCGTTCAAGGCTACAAGAGACTGGCGAAGATGATGGTTGGCGCCGAACCCGCCAATGGCACCGGGAGATGCACTGATTACAGCGCAAGGCTTATCGTTCCAAACATTGCTGGCGAGCGGCCGTGACCCCACATCAAGTGCATTCTTCAGTGCGGCGGGAACTGATCGGTTGTACTCCGGAGTGACGAACAGAATGGCATCGACTGCCTTGACTTTGTCGCGAAACTTCGTCCAGGCAACATGCGGGTAAGTCTCGTCATCTGGGTTGTATAGCGGAAGTCCTCCTATTTCGACCAAAGAGAGACTCAGCGTTGATGGTGCAAGTTTAATCAATACATCTGAAATCTTTCGGTTGATCGAGTCCTTGCGCAGGCTTCCTACCAACACGGCGATATTACTTGGTTTGGTCATAGGATGGACTCCTCAATGTAGGATGATTGCGCTGGGGCCCGTAGGATAGATAGAAATGACTTAAAATCGACCCTTTCGGGGTTTGCCATGTAATCAACGCACAGCTTGGACTATCGTTCCCTTCAACCTTCCTGCCACTGTGCCCGTGACGGGCCAGTTTGGGGTGATTGGTTCAAGTTCGAGGCTTATGCTCTGTGGCACACAAGGAGGAAGTTACCTTTGAACGCATCAACGGGCTCGTCAAATTCGTTGAAACGATTTAGGAAAATTAGATCATGGCGACTTTTTTATCCCGTCCTATTGGCGTTCTTTCTTCTGGGACAGGTTCAAGTGGTAAAGGCTGGCGATGCTGCAGTCCGCGGCGATTTTTTAGGGCTGTGTGCCGACTGCCACGGAGCCGATGCCAAAGGCAATGGTCCGCTGACGAAGAACCTAACGAAAATTCCTCCCGACCTCACCCGCATCAAGCAACGTGCCAACGGCGAATTCAACAAAAAGGCGGTCTTTGACAGGATACTCGGGCTCAGTACTCCCAATTTTCATGGCACCCGTGAAATGCCGATTTGGGGAGATTGGCTTATGGATGAAACCCTCGAGGACAGCACATCGCTCAAAGCGGCTCAATTAGCTGAAAAGGAGGTTGAGCGGCGTGTTATGGCCCTTGTCACGTATCTGGAAGGGCTCCAAGTCGGCCAATAGAAAGCAGCTCAAAACTGAGAACCAACTGAAATCCGGCGATCATCCATTCCTCATGTTGTGGACTATTTCCCGATACGGTCGCTGTTCAGATATTCGCCGGGGAATAGATGTTTTCCTTGGCAGTTGAAACATGTTCGCTATCAGATGCACACCGGAAATCACGTGGGGATCACCTGGCAGCTAGCAGCGCTGCATAGGCTTTGGAGATAGCTCCCTTGTTTTCCCCTGATAGCTGTTCAAGACAGCACGGCGCGTTTAGCTCAAGCCGTGATGCCTTGATATGTCGACAGACCTATTAGCCGGCCGGCTTGTAAGACCCAGCAGCTTTGTTAGCAGCCGCGAGCACAGCCTTCATATTGAGTTCTTCGAGGACCACGAGGTCGGTCAGCGAGCCGCTGGCACGAACCGCCAATGCCAAACCCATCCCAGCGGACTGGTCAGGTACTTCCCCTTGGATGACGACATCATATGCGCCGCGAGTGAACATCATGTTCGTCATCTTGCCGCCGACGCTTTCATAAAGCGCCTTGACGGCGGCTTCCCGATCCGAACCCTGCATAAGTCCCTTCGCGGCGTGAGGTGCATAGTTTGCCAGTACAGTTATTTTCAAAAGCGTTCCTCCGGTTATTGCTATTCCGTGGCGACAAAACCATTTGATCGCCGAGGATTTATGCGCCCAAATTTTAGGCAATTACTCTCTTATGACCTAAAACATGCCAAGTCGACCGTAATGTCCAATAAGGGATTTTAGTGCGCGGGCGTCTACGACGGCAAACACCCGATAAGCTGCCCAGACAAGCTGATATCGGGGGATCATACTCTGCTCATGTTGTGGACCATTTCTGCGATTTATTCCCCGGTGAATATTTTATCCTTTTCATAAAATGGAAAAAACCCGCCAACAGATGAACGACGGACATTGTGCGTGGAATATCTGACGTCTGCTCGTGAGCCAGAGCTGACATAACGGCTTGGCGAATGGCCTTCACCAATTGCTAAAACCGGACTTGTCTAGCATGTCGATCTGAGCAAACATCGATTCCACAAAGCTGGTCATCCGGTGGTTGTTGATTGGCATCAGTGAAGCTGTGCCAATATCTTAACTGTAAGGGTCACGCATGACGCTCCAAGAGATTACACAAATTGTCGGTGGCATCGGCGTGACTGCCTCATTGATCTATGTCGCGATCCAGATCCGCAACAACGCGCGTGCCGTGCGCGCTTCTGCCTATCAGCAATTGGCGACTAATACGTCGGCCAATTGGACAGTTCTAGCGCAAAATGGCGACTTGACGGACATTATGCTTCGAGGCCTGGATGATTTTCATCCCCTCAACCGGTTAGAAAAGGCACGCTTCAGATTCATGGCCATGGCCTATATGCGCCACTATGAAAATGCTTGGTTCCAGCACAACATTGGCACACTGAAAGAAGATGATTGGCTGGCAATCGCGGCCGACATGGATTCGCTTTTCTCCAACCCCGGTGCCCGCACGATGTGGCCGCTCATCAAAAACCGAAATAACGCCAGTTTCCGTGCTTATACCGATGCCCTGGTGGAACGACATGCCGCTACTACACGGTCCTCGGAATTACAGTCTGCGACAATTTTAAGCTGAAGGTTAACGGCCCGAGCCAAGAAACTGAATTTCCGGCGATCATCCATTCCTCATGTTGTGGACTATTTCCAAGGATTATTCCCCGGCGAATAATTTATCTTTTTCATAAAAAAGAAAAAGATGCCCGCTATCAGACGAACAACGAAAATTGCGTGAGGACAGTCTAACGTCTCCAATTGACCCAAGTGCGACATTGGCCAAGATTTCATGCTGCAATAGCGAAGCGGTTTTTTGACCCCTTCCGACACGATCAATTTTGCTGTTACGATGCGATTTCCTGAGCCCGGAGGACGGAGATGTCAATCGAAACGCAAGTGAGCGCTCATTACACGCACGGCGATCTGCTCAATGCAATTGACGCTGCTCTAGCTAAGGCCGGAAAAAATCCAGCCGCACCACGCCTGGAAGATCTCGCGCCGGTCGATGAGTTTCATGTGCGCGGCCGCGACGCGACCGTCGAACTTGGCGCGCATCTCGGGCTGCGGCCGGATCATGCGGTGCTCGACGTAGGAAGTGGTCTCGGCGGCGCGTCCCGCCTGCTCGCCTCGGCCTACAAATGTAAGATCACCGGCATCGATCTGACGGACGAATATTGCCGGGTGGCGACGGAGCTCGCATTCCGCGTAGGGCTTTCCGACAGTGTACAGTACCAACAGGGCAGCGCGTTGGCGATGCCGTTTACCGACAGTAGTTTTGATGTTGCCTATACTCAGCACGTCGCCATGAATATCGCTGACAAGGGCGCGCTCTATCGCGAGGTCGCACGCGTGCTCAAGCCACGCGGGAAATTCGGCATTTATGACCTGCTTCAAGGCGAGGGCGGCGGCGTGCTATTTCCCGTGCCCTGGGCGCAGGACGCTTTAACGAGTTTCCTTGCCAGCCCCGGCGAAATGCGGACGCTTCTGTCGGAGGCCGGCTTCGACATCACCGGCTGGAACGACACTAGCGAGATTGGTAAGGAGTGGTTCAAGGCCGTGAGCAAACGGCTTGCTGAAAGCGGACCGTCGCCGCTCGGCTTCCAGGTCCTGCTCGGCGCAGATTTCGGCACGATGGCGAAGAACCAGGTCCGCAATCTGATCGAGGACCGGATCCGGCCAACCGAGATCATCTGTGTAAAACGGCAATAGTGCGTCCCCCAATTGCTGCGCCATTCCGCGCCAACGAAGTGATCGAATGGAGCTCCAATTTACTACGGCGCGAACGGTCGCTATTGGCCCTTAGCGAAAATGTCGTTTTCTACCACCCGCAGTCGCTAACAGACCAAGAGCGGACGCAGGATTAGCTGAATTCCGGCGATCATCCATTCCTCATGTTGTGGACCAATTTCTCGCATTTATTCCCCGGTGAATAATTTTTTTTCTCCTAGTAAAGTTTCAAAAGCATGTCCGCTTACAAACAAACAGCAGACATTATGCAAAGACTGCCTGACGTCTCCAACTGACCCAAGGCAGACATTGGCCTCCCCTCCTGATACGTGATTGCGCTAGACGTCATGTTCATTCTGGTAAACTCATTAATTTCAGGCGAGGCCGATCTGGGTGCGTCAAAATTCGGTTCCTTGCGGTTTCCTGCAAATTGTGGCTTCACCATTGGGACAACACTTCTGCCAACCGATCTCAGCCTGCCGGGGTGACCATTCAACCAGCAAATCTTGGCTCCGGTACACCTTTGATGCCCAGGCCAGTGATGGCGAAGAGACTGCCACGCAACACGCCGTCTCCAGGAAACCTTGGTAGCGGTGGTTTCGCCATTGAGGTGACATAGAGAATGTCAAGATTTGGTCCGCCAAACATCACGCTTGTCACTTTCTTCACCGGCATATTGATCACCCGGTCCACCTTGCCCGCCGGCGTATAGCGGATGATCTTGCCGTCATAGACTTGGGCGTTCCACAGGCAGCCTTCAGCATCGACGGTCGATCCATCGGCAGCACCACCGGTAGACGTATCGATCTTGGTGAAGGTCCGCCGGTTTGAGACTGAGCCGGTATTCTGGTTGTAGTCATAGGCCCAGATTTCCCCTGACCATGAATCGGCGAAATAGAAAATATTCCCGTCTGGACTCCAGCATGGTCCATTCGATACGATGATGCCGTCGTCGAGCTTGTGAACGCTCAAATCCGGATCGACGCGATAGAGTGCGCCATTGGGCCCTGACTCCATAGTGTCCATTGAGCCAGCGATGAAGCGACCGCGTTTGTCGACCTTGCCATCATTGATCCGGTTGGCGGTCTTGCCGGGTTCCGGATCATGAATCAGTGTCACGTCACCCGACTTGAAGTCGAGCAGGTGAAACCCGCGGGCCAATGAAACAATGGCCCCGTTGCCATCCTTGCGGATCGCCATGGAGCCGATCTTCATCGGCACGTCCCAGGCGCGGATTTCGCTGCCATTGGCGGTTGCACGGAAAACCCGCCCATCGAAACTGTCTATCCAGTAAAGCCGTTCCTGCTCGACGTCCCAAAGCGGCCCTTCGCCCAGCGTGGTCTTCACATCGATCAAGACATCAATCTTCATGGTTTCCTCCTATCTTATCCTTTGAAACGTGGTTCCGGAATGCCGCGCACGCCGAGGCCATGGATGGCGAAGACGCATCCGGCCTCGCGCTCACGGTGGTAGGTATAGTTGAAGGGGCGTGCCATTGAAGTGACGAAAACAATATCAAGGTTAGGGCCGCCGAAGATCAAACTGGTGGTCGATTGAACCGGTAGGCCGACGATGCGGTCCACCACACCATTGGGATCAAACCTTATGAGTCGGCCTGAATAGACCTCGGCACTCCAGACATAGCCCTCGGCATCCACTGTCGCTCCGTCCGGCAGTCCACGCAGGTTTTCAAAGCTGGTGAACACTCGCCGCGAGCGAACCTCGCCGGTTCCGATGTCGTAGTCGTAAGCATATATTACACGCTTGCCGGTGTCGGCAAAATACAGTGTCCTGCCATCGAGGCTGAAGCAGGGTCCGTTGGAACAGATGATGCCGCTGTCGAGTTCATGGACGGAAAGATCGGGATCGAGGCGGAACAGCTTGCCGACACTATTGCTCTCCTCGAAGTCCATCGACCCGGCGATGAATCGGCCCTGGCGGTCGACTTTGCCGTCGTTCATCCGTGGGGTCAGTTCGCCGGGTTGTGTTTCGGCGATGAGTGTTACTTTGCCAGTCTTGAAATCAAGCGCGTGAAAGCCACTGCGCAGTGACAGGATGGCGCCACCCTTTTCACGAAGTGCCAGGGATCCCACGGGCTCGGGCAGGGCCCAACTCTTCCGGTCCTTGCCGTTGGCATCGCAGGAGAACACCGTGGGGCCATAGGAGTCGATCCAGTACAGCCTCTGCTCCTGTACATCCCATAGCGGTCCCTCGCCAAGGGCATTGCGGTCTTCGCTGAAAACTTCGATGCGTAACATTTGATTGCCTCAGAAAGAAACCTTATCGCTGCCCTTGAGCTGAAGAATGTCGCGCGCCTCGTCTGGCGTTGCCACCTCCATGCCGAGGCCCTCGATGATCTTGCGTGCTAGTGCCACCTGCTCGGCATTGGACTTGGCAAGCTTGCCCTTGCCCGCCCATAGACTGTCTTCCAATCCCACTCGAATATTTCCGCCGAGCGCCGCCGCCTGTGCGGCAATGCGGAGCTGGCTGGCGCCTGCCCCCAGAACTGACCAGCGGAACTTATCGCCGAACAGCCGGTCGGCGGTGCGCTTCATGTGCGCCACGTCTTCGGGGTGATTGCCAATGCCGCCGAGAAGACCAAACACCGACTGCACGAAGAACGGCGGTTTTACCAGTCCGCGGTCGGCGAAATGCGCGAGATTGTAAAGATGCGCGATGTCGTAACATTCAAACTCAAAACGTGTGTCGTTGTCGTAGCAGGTCTGGAGAATGTACTCGATATCCTTGAAGCTGTTGCGGAACACCAGATCCCTCGTGGCTTCGAGATGCGGCTTCTCCCAGTCGAACTTGAACGTCTTGTACTTGTCAACGAGATGATAGAGCCCGAAGTTGATTGACCCCATGTTGAGCGAGGCGACTTCCGGCTTGAACGTTGCTGCGGGCTTTACCCGCTCCTCCACCTTCATATAGGGGCTGCCACCCGTCGTGATGTTGATCACGGCCTTGGTAGCCTGCTTGATGCGGGGCAGAAAGCGCGCAAAAGCCTCCGGCGTTTGATCGGGCTTGCCGGTCTCCGGATCGCGTGCATGAAGGTGGAGGATAGCAGCCCCTGCTTCCGCTGCGGCTATGGCTTCCCTGGCAATCTCGTCGGGCGTGATGGGCAGGTAGGGCGACATGGTGGGCGTATGAATGGCCCCCGTGATGGCGCAAGTGACGATCACCTTGCCTTTGATTGCAGTCATTTTCCGATCTCCTTTGCGGCGCGCCGCTTGTGGGCCGCCAACGCCATCAGCCGTTTGTCGCGCCAGACCTGACGCTCCTGAAGCTGGCTGGCGGGCAGCAATTTGCGGCGTTCCGGTTCCACTGTGTCCATCACCGGGCCGGTCCAGTCGACACGGCGCATCATTTGCGGAAAAATATTTTCGTAAATCCCCTGATAGCGCTCGGCATAATCGCGAACGCCTCCGGGCGCGTTGAGATCAATGGTTTCGAAGGGGCCCATGAAGGACCAGCGCAATGCAAGACCATCGCGGATTCCGGTGTCCACGTCCTCGACGCTCGCATAGCCATCCGCCACCAGGCGGAAGGCCTCCTCGAGAAGTGCGCCCTGCATGCGGTTCATGATGAAGCCGTCGAGTTCCCTCTTCATCACCAGCGGCGCATGGCCGGCCGCAATGAGAAATTGCCGCGTGCGTTCGACCGTCTCCGCCGTCGTCCAGGGTGCCGGCACGACTTCCGCGGCCGGAATGAGATAGGGCGGATTGATCGGATGAACGACGATGCAACGGCCGCGGCCCTTGAGGCCCGCGGTGAAGCGCGATGGCAACAGGGCCGATGTTGAGCTCGAAAGCACGGCATCGGGGCGCGCCGCCGCATCGAGCCTCTGGAACACCTTGATCTTGGTTTCCAGCACCTCGGGCGTGTTTTCCTGAACATGGGTCGCTTCAGCCAGAGCCTCCTCCAGCGTGGCGGAGGCCGAGATGCGGGCGAGCGCGGTTGCCGGCGCCTGACCGTTCAGCAAGTCATTTTGCGCCAGATCGTCGAGGACGCCGGAAATATAGTCGATGGCCTTGGATGCGGCGCCGTCGGCCTGATCCCACAGGCGGACATTTGCACCGGCACGGGCGAAGCTTATGGCCCAGGCGCGGCCGATAAAGCCGGATCCGATGATCGCCGTGTTTGCCGCCGCCGCGTCAGAGGGTTTCGACATTTCCATCCACTCCCAATGATTGGCCGGAGATATTGGCGCCCGCATCCGATAGCAGGAAGGCCACCATGCTGGCGACGTCATAGGGGCTGACCATGCGCCTCAGCGACACCTTCTCGAGGTAGCGGTCTTCCATCTCCTGGTGGCTGATGCCCACCTGCTTGGCGCGGTCGCTGATCACCTTGTCCATGCGCGGCCCCTCGACGATGCCGGGGAGAATGGCATTGACCCGGATGCGTGACGGCCCGAGTTCCTTGGCAAGGCTTTGCGTGAAGCCGACCACGCCGAACTTAGCGGAAGAATAGGGTGTGCGGAACGCATAGCCGTGACGGCCCGCTGCCGACGACATGTTGACGATGGAGCCGCCGCCTGCTGCTTTCAGCATAGGCACGGCGAGGCGCGCGCAGAGAAACTGCCCGGTGAGGCAAATGTCGAGACAGCGCCGCCAGTCTGCAGGCGTGATCTCGTCCACTCCGCCCGTCGGCCCCGCGATGCCGGCGTTGTTGATGAGCGCGTCGAGGCCGCCCAGTTCCTTTGCGACAAACGCGAACATCGCGTCCACGTCGCTGTCGATGGAAACATCCGCCTTGCAAGCGATGACCTTTTGCAGATCGCGCTTGGCCTGTTCAATTGCCGCATCGGAGACATCGCAGATTGCGACGCGGGCACCAAGTGCAGTGAGCGTGCTGGCGATGGCAAAGCCGATGCCAGATGCGCCAGCAGTGACCAGCACGCGCTGATTTTCGATACCTTTGATGAAATCAGCAGCCGAAGTTGGTGCCTTGTTGCTCATGGGTTAACTCCTCAATTCCGTCTGTCGCGAAGCGCGATTACCGCTCCCAATACCACGAGGCCGAACAGGATCGCGCGCGTGGCATAGGGGAGCGTGGTTCCCGCCAGCAGGGTCTGTAAGCCAGTCAGGAACAATACGCCGCCGAGCATGCCGAGATAATGTCCGCGCCCGCCCGTGATCAATGCACCGCCGACCACCACGACCGCGATGGATGGCAGAAGATAGTCGTCGCCCATGCCGAGGCTGGCTTGTCCCGAGAAACCGGTTAGAAGCACGCCCACGAAGCCGGCACAGAGTGCCGACAGCACGTAGACCAGCACCAGTGTGCGGCCCACGGCAATGCCAGACAGTTGGGCCGCCCGCAGGCCGTTGCCGATGCCATAGACGCGCCGGCCGAACGGGGTGCGGCCAAGCAGGGTGACGGCGCCAATGACGAATACCACCATGAACAGCACCACCGGTGCGAACATCCAGATCTTGCCGGTCATGAACCAGCGCAGCATCGGCGAGGAGAACCCGTCGGGCGTTCCGTTCGAATAGAGGAGCGCAAAACCCTGAAGCAGACCATTGGTGGCGAGTGTCATGACGATTGGCGACAAGCCGAGAAACACGATGCCCAGGCCATTGATGAGTCCGATCACGCAGGCCAGCACCAGCACCGTGGGAAGCGCGTAGATGAGGGCTGCGTCCGAACCTTTGACCATGCCGGCGAGGATGATGCCGCACAAACCGATGGTCCACGGTACTGAGAGATCCAGTCCGCCGGTCAGGATCACTGTTCCCTGGCCCAGTGCCAGAATGGCAAGGAAGCATGAGAGGACGACGAGTGAATTCCAGTAACCCGCATTGAGAATGGCGCCGCCCAGCCAAATCTCTGTTACCGCCACGACAATGATGAAACAGACATAGGCGGGCAAAGCGTAGCGAAGGTCTTCTGCATTGCGCGTGAAGAAGGATGGCTGGGCGATGGCGGAGACCGATCGGTGAGGCCGCACCAATGCAAGCCGCTTGTCTTCCTGGCGCAATTGCGAAACGAGTGTGCCGGCGCGGCGGGCGCTGACCCGTGTTCGCAGCATCCGCAGTTGTTGGGCCAACGTGGAATTGCGTGAAATTGAACCAGCGAGAACCGCGAGAATAAGAATGGTGCCCTCGGCAATCGTCGAGTAATAGGCCGAGACGTTGAGAACCAGCAGAATATTGACGACGATCATAAGGATGTAGGCGCCAATGGCGCTGCCGAGCGGGCCGCCACGGCCGCCGCCGAGCCTGGTGCCCCCGACCACGACAGCAGCGAACATCGACAACAGCAGCGGATTGCCGACCAGCGGATCACCACTGCCGGTCTGGGCGCTGATGAAGACTCCGGCGAGACCATAGCATCCGCCTGCGATCACATAGACGAGGAATCGGACCAGGGCGACACGTACGCCGACTGCCGCGGCTGCATCGGGATCGCTGCCCACCGCATAGATCGCCGTGCCGAGCCGGGTATTTTTCAGCCAAAGCCAGCCGAGAAGAACCACGCCAATGACGACCAGCGGCATCGGCAGCCATCCGGTGATGGCATCGCCGAGATAGAAGGTGCCAAGCGAGGGCGATACGAAGCCTCCCGGCTTGTCCATCACCAGAAGTGTCACGCCCTGGATGATGAACATGGTGGAAAGCGTCACCACGATGGGCTGCAGGCGCAGGAAGGCGATGAAGAAGCCGTTGAACGCGCCGGTGAGCATACCGATGCCGACGCCTGCGAGCGTCCATAGAAGCACATTGGCTTCCATCTCGGCAGGGTCCATGGTTCTGGCCAACACGGCATTGACCAACGAGATCACCGCGCCGGCCGAGAGATCGAATCCGCCCGATAGAATGACAATAGTTTGGCCAATGGCGGCAAGTGCCGACGCCGCCCCGCCGCTCGAGAGAAACGAAACATCGAAGTAGGTAAGTCGCCCGGCGCTGATCAGATCGACCGTCGCCAGCAGGGTCAGAAACACAACGGCTGCGATCAATACTCCGCGATGGCCCGCGAGCATGCGGCGTAGTGGCGAAGCTGCAGCAGCTGCGGCACTCATGCTGCTGCCTCGCTTTCTTTCACGTCTTGGCCGAGCGCTGGGCGCATGATGGCGCCTTCGCTAAGTCTGTCGCCCGCAATCTCCGCTACCAGGCGGCCAGCATAGAGAACCAGAACGCGGTCGCAGAGGTGGACAAGCTCCGGTACTTCCGTCGAGTGGAACAGAATGGCTCCGCCAGCATTGGTGAAGTCACGCATCATGACATAGAGCTCATGTTTTGTGCCGACATCGATGCCACGAGTCGGATCGAGGAGCAGCAGTATGCGGCTTTGCGCGACCAACCACTTGGCGATCGAGATTTTCTGCTGATTGCCGCCCGAGAAGGCGCCAGCCCGGGTCCACAGGGCGTGTTCATCGACTTCAACCGTTTCGAAGGCCTGCCGCACCGCAGTCTCCTCCAAGTCCCGACTGATCAACCCATGCGGGGCAAACCGTCTGATCACCGGAATCGATGCATTGGTCTTGCCATTGAGGTTGAGGAACAATCCCTCTGTCTTTCGGTCCTCGGGAACGAAGCCAATCGAAATATTGGGACGCATGGCATCGACAGGCGAAGTGATGCTGACTTTTTGTCCATCGACCAGAATGCTGCCGTCCCTGATTTCCGCCATGCCGAAGCAAGCAAGAAACAAATCGAGCTGTCCCATGCCTTGCAATCCGGCGATGCCGAGAATTTCACCCTTCCGGAGATCGAAGCTGGCATTTTCAAGCTTAGCACCCGCCTTGAGATTGCGGGCCGAGAGTACCGGTGCACCAAATACTGATGGATCGAACGGACGCGGGGGAAAAGTCTGGGCGATTGATCGACCAACGATTTTCTCAATGACGTCGCTATCGGAGATCGAACCCACCGGCCCGGTTGTGATGTGCTGGCCATTGCGCAAGATGGTAAGCGTGTCGCAGAAGGCCCGGACTTCACGCAGCCGGTGAGAAATAAAAACGATGGTTTTTCCGGCACTCTTAAGGCTGGCGATCAGCCGGCCCAGCCAGTCGACGTCCCCGCCCGAGAGTGTTGAGGTTGGCTCATCTAGCAAGAGGATCTTAGGGTTGCGATAGATCGCACGGGCAATTTCGATTTTCTGTTGAAGAGCGAGATCGAGGCGACCGACTTCGGCGTCGAGATCGACGCTAAATCCGAGTGTGTCGAGGTGTTGCTGGATTGCCACCCGTGCTGCTTTGCGACGGATCATGCCGCTGAGGCTAACCGGTGCATAGGGCAGCATCATATTGTCCAGCACGGTGAGGTCTCTCACCAGTGTCATTTCCTGGAATGCTGTCTGGACTCCGTGGCCATGCGAGGCGCGCGGTGACGTGAGATTGGCGGACCGGCCATTGATTTCGATGCTGCCGGAATCGAGTTGAAGAAGTCCGGAGAGTAACTTCACAATCGTCGATTTTCCCGCGCCATTCTCGCCCAGCAGCGCATGGACGCTGCCGCTCTGGATGTCGAATGACACGCTGTCGACCGCAACAGTAGGCCCGAAGGCTTTGCTTGCGCCTCTAATGCTGACCGCAGGCATGGCGGTTTCAGTGTTCATGTAATCATTCCCGATCGCTGGCGTGGATGACCACGCTTCGATGAAATCCGAGTGGGGCGGCGCAGGGCCGCCCCATAGGAATTGCGATCAGTTTTCCGGCTGACCGACGAGGGCGGCTGCAAGGCCGATCTCGGGGGTCTGGTCGGAGAAGATCGAGGCGAACCAGCCGGGGTTCGACACGAGCGAAGGCAGGAATGCATTGCAGCCAGCCTTCATTTCGTCCCATGTGCCCTCCTTGCACAGCTTCACCGTCTCGCTGGTGACCAGTGGCAGCGGCAGCGTGATTCGCATTGGCACGTCCTGGCCTTCGATGGCCGCGACCGCGAGCTTCAGCGCTAGGGCGCCAGAGTAGGGCGGCGAGGCATAGGAGATGCGGGGTGCCCCCAATGGGGCATAGGGTGAGGCAGCACCTTCGACTTCGGTACCCACCGGCAGCATCTGAACGCGTCCACCATTGGCACCTTCACCGGCGCAGGGGAGCAGTTGTTCCGGAGTCTTGCCGGCCTCAAGCTGCATGGCATTCGCCGTGTAACAGCCGACCTGCAGCCATAGACCATTGATCTGGTCCCAGCTGCGCGTCGCCGTGATCTTCGAAAGCTCCGTGCGCGCCACGGCCTGGCTCCACATGCCGACAGCCTCGCCGACGATCTTGATGTCGGGATACTTGGCGAAGACCTCCTTTGCGGCCTTGGTGCGCAGCTGGTCGACGGATGTCCCCGGCACGCCCGTGAGGATCACGATATCGCCCTTGCCGTTGAGCTTCTTCACCAGCCATTCGGCAGTGACGCGTCCCGCTTCTTCCTGGTCGATGGAGATGTTGTGGGCGCAGGGTTCACTGATATCGCCGTCATAGGCGAAAATCTTCACGCCCTTGTCGCAGGCATTCTTGACCACCTGGTTGAGGGCAGTGGGGGAGATCGGGAAGATCACGATGGCTTCGGCACCGGCCTGCACCATGGCGTTGATCTGCTGAATCTGGCGCTGGGCATTGGGACCGGCAACCTGCACCTGCAAGTCGACCTTGTCGGCCAGGCTCTTGTGGGCGGCCATGGCCTTGACCATGTTGGCGGCCTCGGCCTGCCAGTCATTGCCGATGAAGCTCATACTGAGGAAAATCTTGTGCTTTCCGGCAGCATCGGCTGCTCCGCCGGTTGCGATGAGGCCGGCCACCAGGGCGGTGCAGGCGGCGAGTTTCTTAAGTCGGGCAGAAAATTTCATGTTGGTACCTCCCAAGGGTTAAATGGCGTCACCCTCCCCAGCTTGTCTTGTTCTTTCCGGGGCGGGTCGACGAGATATTCTCCTTGTTTTGATCAAAGATCAATGATTAATTTCATACACCTTCGATTGTCCATAGAGTGTGCGTAAGATAACAAAGGGATTTATGGCAGATACGCTCGTGAAGAAGTCCGGACTAAAAGTAAATCCGCTCAATCGCGAGACATTGCAGGACCGCGTCTACCGCCGGGTGTGTGATTTAATTCTTGATGGCGAGATTTCCCCCGGCCAGTTGGTCACAATCCAGTCCCTGGCCGATGCATTCGGTGTCAGCCACATGCCGGTACGCGAAGCGCTAAAGCGGCTGACGGCTGCCAATGCCCTGACGGTGATATCAGGACGATCAATCGGCATTCCCAGGCTGAGCCGCAGCGCCCTGGATGATGTTCGCAATGTTCGCCTTGAAATAGAATCCCTCGCGGCAGTCTGGGCTGCACGTCGCATTACTGAAGACGAATTGCTCATGCTTGGCGAGGAATGCCGAAGGCTTGAAAGTGCCGATGCTGCGGGTGACGTGAAAGCATACCTCAGGGCCAATCATGCGTTTCACTTTTCGATCTATCGTGCGGCGGGATCGGGGTGCCTCCTCGCCATCATCGAGAACCTGTGGCTTCAGATTAGCCCATACTTCAACCTGCTGCGCGGTTCAGGTAACTATTCGGTAGCCAATGCCCAACATCAAGTGATGGTTGATGCGCTAAAGCTCCGAGATGAGGTTCAGGTGGAGCGGGCTATTCGTGCCGATATTGATGCGGCCTACGGAATTCTCGTTGATTTGGTGGAGTGATGCTGGGGTCATCGCTGGACGATTCAGTTTGGATGGTTGAATGACTGTTAGAAAAATAGCTCTGATAGCCGGTAGGCGCCGCGGTATTGGACGCGGAACTGCACTCGCACCGAGGGAGGCTGGCTTCGACCTCGTGATCAACGGCCTGATCCGCGATGTTGATGCGGACGCAATGCCAGAGATGTTTGCTGGCTGGGCGTCGGCGGCGCGCTTTTTTCCGGGCGGTAACTAAGATGGCCTCCATGGGGACGTCTGAATCTCGACGTGTCGGCTGGTTGGGGTTGAACTGCGCCGGCAGGCTTGGCCGCGACTTATCTGATCGGCATGATAGCAACGGCTTGCTCGTTCCGCGGCTAGGCCACCTCATGATCCATGAATTATCTTGGCCGCGTGCCATCTCCAATCAACTACGTCTTCATATTTCTGCTATTGGCCGATTTTGTTGCAGAAGTCGTCGGCGAGCTCAGCAATGACCGCCTCTTGGGTTCCTTGTGTCCGAGCCGAGCACCGTTTTGCCGCTGGCTCCGTGGGGAGCGGCGGCATTTGCCCTTGCCGAGACGCTTGACGCAACCAA
>JBBQNU010000039.1:0-20899 GCA_038330285.1 Hyphomicrobiales bacterium
CATTGCCGAAGTCCTTGATCTGCTTTTTAAGAATTGTCGAAATCTCAGCGGCGCGAATATCCATCAGCCGGTCCCCTTCATAGCGATCTTAAGGTTTTGCAATTTTGTCTTGAGTGAATTGTCCATCATCTTGGAGCCCACCTTCACGATGAGGCCGCCCAGGATGGAGGAATCTATTTTGGCTGTAAGCTGCACCTCGCGCCCCATGGAGGATTTGAGCGCGGCTTTGATGTCTTTCACATGCTTTTCGGAAAGTTTTTCCGCCGAAGTCACTTCCGCCGCAACCTCGCCCTTTGATTCCGCCACCAGCGCCTTGAAGGCCGTGATCGCATCGGAAAGTGCGGGCAGCCGGCGGTTCTTCGCCATCAACTTGATGAAGGTGAGCGCGATGCCGTTGTCCCCGGCCTTGGCGCACACCGCCTCGAGGGCCGCCATCTGGTCTTCGCCGGAAAACACCGGCGAGCGCACCAGGCGCTGCAAGTCCGCTGATCCCGTCAGCATGGTTTGAAATGTAGTAAGGCCATCGCTGATCTTGTCGATGGCTTTTGCCTCGGCCGCCAGCTCAAAGAGCGCTGCTGCGTATCGGCCCGGCACGCCGGAAATTGCCTGATCTGTGGCTGCCACGATTTCTCTTTCGAAACAGTCTCGTGTCGTGGCCACTGAACGCAACCCAAACACTTGATTTTTTTGATCAACCCCCTGCACAAGGCAAAGGCACGGAACAGAACCCCGCCCTGCCGCGGCGTCTCGGTAACACAGGCGTAAAAGACTCGCAACCAGCTAAATCGCGCGGATTGCCGCAATTCGGTAATTAGTGGAAAAGAAAAGGCCCGCCGCCTCAATCAAGAGGGGGCGGGCCTTTGAAATCTGGGCTGAATCTAAGCTAAGCCCAACACTTTTGCGTTTGCCGCGGCTTCAAGCTGGTAGCGCTTGATGCCCATGTCGGCGAGGTCCGCATCGGAAATCATTTCCACTTCCCGGCGGGCCTGGCGATAGGCCTGCATGCGGTTTCTGCGGCTCAGGAATTTGAACAGTGGCATGAATGCCTCCATCATAATTGGTTTATCGTGTCGCTTCCCGCGCCAAACGATGAATGTCGACGCGGGCGATGCCCAGATCCGCAAGCTCGCGGTTTGAAAGGCCTTCGAGCTCCGATTTGGTCCGGCTGTAGCGCTGCCAGCGCGTGTAACGGGTCTTTACGAAATCAAACATGGTCATTCCCCTTGGATTGACTGAATTGGTGGGTTGCTTTGACAAGACAGAATTTAGGTGCAATGCAGCAAAATGTGTATTGCAAATTTTGCATGGCAGCAATTACATGATATAAATCAATCGTTTATAATTAATTCATAATGGTTATTTTTGATGCTGCGGTGCCATAAATTTACCCATTCCTGCCACATTCTGGGGCAGATCGGGGCGTTTTGCTGATTGTGTAGACAGCCCTTGCAAAATCATCGCTCACTTCAATCGGCTTTCAGGGTCTGTGGATTGGCTCATTAACCCGCCATCAGGGCAAGATATCCCGCATAAAAACCTATCCAGCCAATAATCAGCGTCCAGCTTATGGTCGCAGGCGCGAATCGCCGGGCCATCAGCCGGGCCAATCCCGCCACCAGAAAGCTGCTGGCCAGGAAGCGGATGAAACGGGCCGCAAGGCTTGTCATGACAAACCCTGTCATGCCAATCCGGGCCGCACCCGATTCCACGGCGTAAATTTTATAGGGTACGCCAGTGAAGCCGCCGGCAAAAATTGCCCCTGCACCGGCATTTTGCACGTCAGCGCTGACCTCCGGGCCCATACTGGCTGAAATCGCTGGTACGGCGTTGACCGCTGTCCGCGCCCGAGCGGGATCATGCACAGCCCACATATACATGACAACGCCGCCAAGAAGGGCGCCTGCCCCTGCCGCGACTGAAGCCATCACCGCCGTGCGGATTCCGTGCCTGACCGCAATCCAGGTCAGGAGCACATCGGGGACAATGAAAAACAACGTGGCTTCGGCAAATCCCCAAAGCCCGGCAAGCCACAGCTTCAGTCCCACGGCGGAAAATCTCCTTGGGCGGCAAGGCCATCGATGGCCGCTCTGAGGTCCGTCATGAACAGTCTCGGATCATCGCGCCAGGGCACCCGTTTCCCCACATAAATATCGCAAACGAAGGGAACAAACAGCTTGGTGCCCTTGGGCAAGGCCTTGCCAAGGCCGTGCATGAAAACCGGGATCACCGGAACGGTGGGATTCTCCTTCACCAGCAGGGCCACGCCACGCTTGAACTCGGCGAGTTTTTCCGGCTCGCCGCGCGATCCCTCAGGGAAAAGAATGAGTATCGAGCCCGCCGCCAGTGCTGCTTTGGAATTTGCCAGCGGGTTAGCTCCCCCGCTGCGGTCAATCGGCAGGATGCCGATGATATTGAGTGCAAACCAGGCAAGCCCCCGGTTTTTCAGAAAATAGTCCAGCGCCGCCACCGGCTTTACGAACGGCAGTGTCTTCAATGGCAGCAACGAAATGAGTGTCAGCGTATCAAGATGGGAATTGTGGTTGGCAACCAGAATGGCGGGGCCGCTCTTGGGCAGATTGTCCCGCCCGCGGATGTTGACGCCCATGATTAGCAGAACCAGCAGCTTGACCGGGCCGGCAAAGAACATCCATCGCAAGAGCCGGGTCATGGATAGAAGTAGTATCTGAAGAAATGGGTGAAGATGGGTGCCGCGTAGGTGAGGCTGTCAATCCGGTCGAGAATACCGCCATGCCCCGGAATCAGAGCCCCGGCATCCTTCACGCCGAGATCGCGCTTGACCGCCGATTCCGTGATGTCGCCCAGAAATCCTGAAACCGATATAAGCCCGCCTGCGAAGGCCGACCACATTGCATCCATGGGCGTAAGCAGCGGGCCGATCAGGGCCGCTAGCACGACTGAAGTGGCAACCCCGCCAAGAAACCCTTCCCAGGTTTTCTTCGGGCTGACCGAGGGGGAAATCTTGTGCTTGCCAAAAAGCTTTCCCCAGGTGAATTGCGCCACATCATTGAACTGCGTGATGAACACCAGAAAGAACAGGAGGCCCGCGCCACCGGCCACTGCATTTGCCGCATCACCTGAAAACAGAAGATATGCCATATGGGACAGGGTGAACACCGTCATCATCAGGCCCCAGCTCAATATACCAACTGATTTGAGGTAGCCCGTTGTCTCGCCCTGGAGCGCCATCAGTGTTGGCAGCAGGAGGAAAACCCACACCGGAATGAACACCACGAAAAGTCCAAATTCGGCTTTATAGGCAAGCCAGTACTGCACCGGCACTGAAAGGTAGGCAGCAAGGATGACCACCCGGTCGATTTTTCGGCTGGGCACGATCGAAAAATATTCCTTGAGCGCCAGATAGGAAATGAGCCCGAGAAATACTGCCGAAAGCGGCTGGTAAATAAAAACGGCTAGCGCAAACACCGTTACCATCACCCACCAGCTCTTGACCCGCGCCGCAAGCTCGCCTTGCCCGCCGCCACTGCGGCGTTGCAGCCACCACACCAGAGCCGTGGCAGCAACAAGAATCCCATAGACGCCCAGCACGGCGATCACCACCGGTCGTGAAATACCAAGCGTTAGTGAAATCCAGTCAATCAAGACGCGCTCCCGGTTTGCAGGGCCCGGCGCGCCCGGTTGAATACCGTTACCACCAGCAAGGCCGCAATGATCCACTGCACCCAAACCATCCAGTCCGCAGGCTGGAAACCCAGTCCAAGCAGCAAACCCAATGCACCGTAAACTGTTGCTCGGTCGCTCTTGCCCATCGGGCCGTCATAGCGGCGTTGGGCGCCAATGGTGACAGCGGTAACACCAGTCATTTCCGACACTCCGGCAAGCACCACAGACAGCACCGCCGCAATAGGGGAAAGACCCGCGACAAGGGCAAAGGGCAGATAAAGAGCCGAATCGGAAATGACATCGGAAACTTCGTTGAGCATGGCGCCAAGCCTGGATTTCTGATTGTGCTCGCGGGCCAGCATGCCATCCACCGCGTTCAGCGCCATGCGTGCAAACAACGTCACCGGAAGCAGAAGAAACCACAGACGATTGTCCGGGTTGAATGCAATCAAAAGGCCGTGCCCCACGCTCCACAATGCCGCGAACAAGGTAACCTGGTTGGCGGTTACGCCCCGCGCTGCAATCTGCCGGACCAACGGCCGCAACAAGTTCTGAAACTTTGGCTTGAGATCATAAACCGATGCCATCGCCAAAAATCGCAGATTTACTTGATTCTATCAAGCAGTCAGCAGTCTGCCCGTCACGGAGGCGTCCGGGCAATACTGTAGATCGCCCCTGCATAATCATCGCTCACAAACAGGCGGCCGTCGGGGGCCTCCAGAATGTCCACCGGACGACAAATAACCTCCCCATTGGCCTCGCAACCTGAGAGAAACACCTCTTCCCGGGAAGAATCACCCTCAAAAACCAGCCGGATGATTCGGTATCCCGCCTTTTCCCGGCGGTTCCACGAGCCGTGCTCGGCCACCAGGGCCGTGCCGTTCAGCGCCCAATCGGCCGGATTCCGCAAGAACCTGATCGACAGGGGTGCCACATGCCCGCCAAGCCCGTGGAACTGTGAAACCGGGGAAAGCCCCGGCGGCATGGCAGCATAAAGAGTTGGATCCTCCACATCGGCACCATGCACATAAGGCCAGCCATAGTGTTTGCCCGCCTCAATCCGGTTCACTTCGTCGTCTGGAATGTCGTCGCCCAGGTTGTCGCGGCCATTATCCACGCCAAACAGCGCCCCCGTCCCCGGCTGCCAGTCAAACCCCACCGTATTGCGCAGGCCCGAGGCAAAGATTTCGGGAGCGGAGCCTTCCTTGAATCTCATTATTGCCGCCCGCCAAGGATGCACCTCGATGCAGGCGTTGCAGCTTGAACCAATAGACAAATAGACGAACCCGTCAGGCCCGCGCTTGAGAGTGCGCGAGGAATGCCCGTCTCCTCCCGGAATGCCATCGAGAATCACACGTTCGTTTTCCAGCTTGCTGCCGTCGAAATCATAACGCACCACGCGCTGTTCTTCAGCCACATAAAGCGTGTTCCCCTCCAGCAGCAGGCCGTGCGGCTGGTTGAGGCCTTCAAGCAGGTCTTGCTGGCCGTCGCTGCGCCCGTCGCCATCACGGTCTGCCTTCACCAGCAGGATGTTTCCGTCGCGATACCCCGAAACAATGAGATCGCCATTTTCCGTCATCTGCATCAGGCGCAGCCGCCCGAGGTCGCGGGCAAAAACCTCGAAGCGGTAGCCCTCCGGCAATTTTATCCGTTCACGGAGCAATGCCTCCCATTGATCCCTTGGCGGCGGCCGCGATGGCCCATTGAAGGGACCGAGCTGGGAGTAGGCATACCCTGCCGCAACAAGCAGTACAGCTGTGAGAATAATCAAGGCCTTTTGCATCCGCCACTTCTAAGCGCAACGGCAATGCCGTGAAAGGGGTCCGTGGCATTGCCGCCATCACGCTTTGGTGTGGGGCTGCAACAGCCCCGTTATGTGCCTTTTCCCATTGACGCCAATGTTAATCGGCTCTTTACCAATTTCCTGACACCGGCATGAAAACCGCATTCACGGAGAATTCAGCCTTGGAAGTCTAGAGTGCGGATTCCAAGACAGGAGAAACCCGTGACCAACCCGCCCAAGGAACGTTCACTCGACTTTCGCATATTCAAGGATCTCGACATCCCCGAAATGTCCATCGGCGCCGGACAACTCGTCCTGGCCGAAGGGAGCACTGGCGCCGCCATGTACATCATCCGCAGCGGCAGGGTAGCCGTCAGGTTGAACGGCGTAACCGTCGAGGAAATCGGTGAAGGCGGCATTTTTGGCGAAATGGCCATCATCGAGCAGTCTACCCGCAGCGCTGAAATCCTGGCCCTCACCGACGTGACCGTGGTCATGCTCGATGAGAAAAAGTTTCTCCAGCTGGTGGCCAAGGTGCCGCATTTTTCCGTAATGGTCATGCGCACCCTCGCCCGCCGCATCCGCAAGATGAACGCCAAGAGTTAAGGCGCGGAGCTTAGAACAATCCGGCGATCTGCCCCTTTGCATCAAGCCCGATGACTTCCGCCGATGGCACCTTGGGCAGGCCCGGCATGGTCATGATGTCGCCGCACACCACCACGATAAACTCCGCGCCCGCCGAAAGCCTGACCTCGCGGATGGGCACGATGTGGTTGATGGGGGCACCCTTCAGATTGGGATCGGTCGAGAACGAATACTGCGTCTTGGCCATGCAGATCGGGAACTTGCCATAGCCCTGTGACTCATAGGACTTGAGCTGGTCGCGCACGGCTTTGTCGGCCACGATATCATCGGCCCGGTAAATCTCCCGGGCGATGGTCTTGATCTTGTCCCACAGCGGCATGTCATCACCATAGATGGGCTTGAACTGCACCGAGCTCCTGTCGGCAAGCTCCGCCACGTGCTTGGCCAGCGCCTCGGTGCCTTTGCCGCCCTCGGCCCAATGCGTGCATTTGAAGGCCTCAACCCCGTGCTCCTTGCAAAAGCTGCGGATGACCTCGATGTCCGCGTCCGTATCGGTCACGAAATGATTGATGGCAACGGCAATCGGCACGCCGAATTTTTTCATGTTCTCGATGTGCCGGCCAAGATTGACCATGCCCTTCTTGAGCGCTTCGGTGTTTTCCTTCTTCAGGTCTTCCTTGGCCACCCCGCCATGCATCTTGAGGGCCCGGATGGTGGCAACGATCACCGTGGCCGCAGGTGTCAGCCCCGCCTTGCGGCACTTGATGTCAAAGAATTTCTCTGCGCCGAGATCAGCCCCGAAGCCCGCTTCGGTCACCACGTAGTCGGCAAGCTTCAGGCCCGCCTTGGTCGCCATCACCGAATTGCAGCCATGGGCGATATTGGCAAACGGCCCGCCATGCACAAAGGCCGGGTTGTTTTCCAGCGTCTGCACCAGGTTGGGCATCAGCGCATCCTTGAGCAGCACGGTCATGGCGCCCGGCGCCTTGATATCCTTGGCAAGAACCTGCCCCTTGTCGCGCTTGGCGCCGATCACGATCTGGCCGATGCGCCGTTCCAGGTCTTCGATTGACGTGGAAAGGCAGAGGATCGCCATGATCTCGGAAGCAACCGTGATGTCAAAGCCAGCTTCGCGCGGATAGCCATTGGCCACGCCGCCCAGCGAGCAGACGATTTCGCGCAGCGCCCGGTCGTTCATGTCCATCACCCGGCGCCAGGTCACGCGCCGCGTGTCGATGCCCAGCTCATTGCCCCAGTAGATGTGATTGTCGATCATCGCCGAAAGCAAATTGTGGGCCGAGGTAATGGCGTGGAAGTCGCCGGTGAAATGCAGGTTGATGTCTTCCATGGGAACGATCTGGGCATAGCCGCCGCCCGCAGCACCCCCCTTCATGCCGAAGCACGGCCCCAGCGAAGGTTCGCGCAAGCAGACCATGGCCTTCTTGCCGATGCGGTTGAGGCCATCGCCAAGGCCAACCGTTGTCGTCGTCTTGCCTTCGCCCGCCGGCGTCGGGCTGATCGCCGTCACCAGAATGAGCTTGCCGTCCTTCTTGGAGGAAAGTGTGTTGATGTAATCAAGATGCACCTTCGCCTTGGTGTGGCCATAGGGAATGAGATCTTTCTCGGGGATTCCCAAGGCTTTCCCGATCTCCATGATCGGCTTCATTTTTGCTTCGCGGACAATTTCAATGTCGCTCTTTACCGTGGCCATGGCAGGGTCATCCTTCCTTAAGAGAAAATATCATTCATGCCGGGAAACAGCACATTTCGTTCCGAATGTCTACCTGTTGGCAGGAGCGCCAAACTGCGGCAAGAGCAAGTTGCTGGCTTTCTTGCAATGTCCGTCATCACAATGCGATGCTGCTTGCGACAGTTTTGAGACAATTTTTGCCGCAGGCGGCCAAGGATGAAGGCATGAGAAATTTTGACCAGCCGGGGAAATCGGTGGCCCTGAGCGAAAACGGCATGGCCGCAACCTCCTCACCGCTGGCAACCCTTGCCGCCATTGAAGTGCTGCGCGCTGGCGGCAATGCCGTTGATGCGGCCATAACCGCCTCCGCCATTCTCTGCCTCACCGAACCCCACATGACCGGCATTGGCGGCGATTGTTTCGCCCTCATCGGCAGGCCCAATGGCACGGTGCTGGGCCTCAATGGCTCGGGGCGCTCCAGCGCCAAAGCCGACGCCGATTGGCTGAAAGCCTCGGGCCTCACCGAAATTGCTCCGCACAGTGTTCACGCCATCACCGTGCCCGGCGCCATTGATGCCTGGGATAGGCTTTTGAAACAGGAAGGCACCATGACGCTGGGCGAAGCGCTGAAGCCCGCCATTAAGCTGGCGGAACAGGGTGTGCCCACCACGCCGCGCGTCGCAAGGGACTGGCCGGAAGCCGAAGCCCTGCTCGCCGCCGATGAAGGCGGCTCCAGACATTATTTGAAAAATGGCCGGAGCCCCCGCGAAGGCGAGGTCATGGCCTATCCCGCCCTGGCCAAAACCTTGAAGCATATCGCCAGGCAAGGCCGTGCCGGATTTTACGAGGGCGAAATCGCCGCCGAAATCGTCACGCATTTGGCGGCCCGTGGCGGGCTTCTCACGCCTGAGGATTTTGCTGCAACCGAAGCAAGCTGGGTAAAGCCCATCGCCACCAGCTTTGCCGGTCACGACATCCTGGAAATTCCCCCTAATGGCCAGGGCCTCACGGTTCTCATCGCTCTCAACATCCTGCAGCATTTCGGCCTCAAGCGCTTTGAGCCCGAAAGCCCCGAGCGCCGCCATCTTGAAATCGAGGCGGTGAAACTCGCCTGGATCCTGCGCAACCGCCACATCGCCGACCCCGATTTCGCAGAAATTCCTGTCAGCGATCTCCTCAGTGAAGAAACTTCACAAAGGCTGGCCGGCCTCATTGACCTGAACCACAGCACCGATGGCGCGGTCTCGCTCCCCAGTTCCGATACGGTTTACCTGACGGTTGTCGACAGGAACCGCCTGAGCGTTTCTTTCATCAACTCCATCTATTGGGATTTTGGTTCCGGCATCGTCACGCCCAAGTCCGGCATCACGCTGCAGAATCGCGGGAGAAATTTCGTCACGCAAAGCGGCCATCCCAATTGCATCGGCCCATCAAAGCGCCCTCTGCACACCATCATTCCCGCCATGGTCAAGAAAGATGGCAAGATCGACATGAGCTTTGGCGTCATGGGCGGTGATTTCCAGCCCATGGGCCACGTCAACGTGGTGGTGAACCGCTATGCCTACGGCATGGACCCGCAGGCCGCCCTGGATTTCCCCCGCCTCATGCCGCAAGGCCAGGCTGTGTTGACGGAGACCACCGTTCCCGCCGCCGTCCTGTCCAGCCTCGCCGCCAGGGGCCACCGCATTGTGCCCGCGAATGAACCCCTGGGTGGCGGCCAGGCCATTGCCATCGATCACGCAAGAGGCCTCCTCATCGGCGGCTCGGATCACCGAAAGGATGGCTTTGCCTTGGGTTACTAGGCCTTGGCCTAATAGTTACCCGCAAATTAATCACAGATTTTTTGTATCTGTTTACGATTGCTCGGCTAGTTTGCCGTCGTAAATTTTGCGTAAGCTCTTGGAGGCCTCTTGAGCACCGAAGACCACACCGAAACGGCGTTTTCCTTCCGGACTGAAGAGTTTACCGGTCCGCAGGCAGCGCCGGCGGAACCTCCTGCCCCCCGTTTCAGCGAAATCAGCGACACCACCGTGCTGCAAAACATCCAGCGCGCCGTGGAAGCCGTGGGCGAGGCCACCTATCACTGGATTACCGAAACGGACAGCATCGCCTGGAGCCCTAACATGGAGGCGGTCATCGGCTGCAAGCCCGAGGCCGCGGCCTCCGGCCGGGCCTACGCCAATCTCCTTGACGGCGACAACATCACCAGCCGTTACGACACGGTCATGCGCAGCCACGCCGTCGATGAGGGTGATGGCGTTGCCTTCCAGATCGAATATCTTTTCCGCCCCGATGGCCGCACCGGCCGCCGCGCCGTTTGGCTTGAAGACCGTGGCAAATGGTTTGTCGGCAAGAATGGACGCCCGGCCGAAGTCTTCGGCACCATTCGCCGGATTGATGACCGCCACAGCCGCGACCAGCACCTGAGTTTTCTCGGCAACTGCGATCCGCTCACCGGCCTGATGAACCGCGGCCGGCTTGCTGAAGCCCTCGGCGAAACCCTGTCAACGGCTAACCGCGAACAGGGCAATTGCGCCTTCCTCATTGCCGCCGTGAACAACCTGCCCGTGGTCAACGAGGCCTATGGCTTTGAAGTGGCCGATGAGGTGATCGTGGCCTTGAGCCGGCGCTTGCGCCAGGTGGTGCGCACCGGTGATGCCATCGCCCGCTATTCCGGCAGCAAGTTCGGCATCATCCTGAACAATTGCCAGGAAGAGGAATTGCAGACCGCCATCGACCGTTTCATTAACATCGCCCGTGAAAGCGTCATTGAAACTGAACACGGTCCCGTCTGGGCCATGCTCTCCATCGGCGCCGTCGTTGTTCCCAAATATGCCCCCGATGCCAATATCGCCATGGCCCGCGCCGAAGAGGCCCTGGCCGAAGCCAGGCGCCTGCCGTCCGATGGCTCCGCCATTTTCCGCCCCTCGTCAAAGCGTGTGGCCGAACGCGGGCTGAATGCCCGCTGTGCCACCGAGATCGTGAAATGCCTGAAGGAAGACCAGTTCAAGCTTGGCTTCCAGCCCATCGTCAGCGCCGCCACCCGCGATGTGGTCATGCACGAAGCCCTGCTGCGCATGAACGATGCCAGCGGTGATCTGATTGCCGCGGCCCATCTCATTCCGGTTGCTGAAAAGCTCGGACTGGTGCGCCTCATTGACCGCGCCGTGGCCCAGATGACCATTTCGACCCTGCATACTTATCCGCAGGCCCAACTTGCCATGAATGTTTCGGGCTCGACCGCCACCGATCCGCGCTGGTTCAACCAGCTCACCGAAATCATTGCCGCCAACCAGTCCGTGGCCGACCGGCTCACCGTGGAGATTACCGAAACCATTGCCCTCGGCGATCTCAAGGAAACTTTCAGCTTTGTCGAGGCGCTGCGCAACATCGGCTGCAGTGTTGCCATTGATGATTTCGGCGCGGGCTTCACCTCGTTCCGCAACCTGCGCGACCTGCCGGTCAACATCGTCAAGCTCGACGGTTCTTTCTGCCGCAACCTCAAGCATAATGCCGCCAACCAGTATCTGGTGCGCACCCTCATTGATCTCACCCACAAGTTCGACCTGAAGACCATTGCGGAATGGGTGGAGACGCCGGAAGACGCCGAGATCCTGCAGGACTCCAATGTCGATCTCATGCAGGGCAATCTTTTTGGCGAAGCCGCCATTGCGCTGCCCTGGGCCCGCAAGGAAGAGCAGGGCTTTGCCAGCCTGGAAACAGTTGACCAGTTCACCGTCGCCATTGAGGAAACCAAAGTCTTCACCCCAAGCTTTGCGCCGCTGGACGTGCCCCCGGTTGAAACACCGGCCATGCCGGACAGCGCCGAAATGGAAGAGGGCCTGTCGCGCCTGAAACTCGCCATCAAGGCCCTCGACGACCAGTTCCGCTCCGAACAGCCGCTGGCCGAAGCGAGTTAGGTTTCATCTCTGCACTTTACCTCGCCCCCCGCGCCAGCGGGGGGCGAGGTAAATTGTATGTTATGATCTTTCACTGGACGGCCCCGCTGATTCCTGAGAAAACTCCCGCTTCCTCATGCAACCAGGAGCCCTCCCATGAACAAGCCCCATAATCCCGTGTCCGCCCAGAATGCCGCCTTCGCCCGGGCGCAGCAATTCATGTCGCCTTCCCCGGTGCCCTCCATTTCAACCGAGCTTCTCGCCACCGCCGATGGCGAGCTGAACCGCGAGCTCAACAATTTCCTTTTCAGCCCGGCGGCAAATCCCACCCTCCTCAAGGGCAAGAAGATAGCCATCTGCTGCACCAATGGCGTGGAGGAAGTTGAAATCCTCGGCTCCATGCGCTGGCTCAGCGAGCATGGCGCCACGGTGCATATCGTGGCCCCGCGTGTCGGCGAATTTCCGCCAAGCCTCGGCCTGCGCTTTCCGGAAATTGCGAAAACCCATGTACTGGCCATCCGCCTGATGGAGAATGCCGGCTGGCTGAAGATTGATTGCTATCTCGATGAGGCGAAGGTTGCCGACTATGACGCGGTGATCCTGCCCGGCGGCTGCTGGAATCCGGATTTCCTCCGCGCCGACAAGGACGCGCAGAATTTCACCCGTGACATGCATGCCGCCGGAAAGCCCACCTGCGGCATCTGCCACGGCCCCTGGGTCATGGTCAGCGCCAAGATGCTGAAAGGCAAAAAAGCCACCGCCGTCTGGAACATCCAGATCGACCTGGAAAACGCCGGCGCCACCGTCATCGACGAACCCTGCGTCGTCGACGGCAACCTCATCACCGCCAGATTCCCCTACGACCTCCCGCGCATGATCGACGCGCTGGTGAAGCAGCTGGTGGCGGCCTAGCCATTTAGCGAGATAGGACTTTTCCTGCACTGGAAGTTCGGCGTGATGAAGTTTGACTGAAATATAGGAATTTAATCAGAATTATGCACTTGACAACTCATGCTTTGATGAGTAAATTCCTCTACATACTGAGGAATGAAGAAAATGACCAATCTAACAGACCCTATTTTCAGCAACGAGGAAGCGGCCCGCGCTCACTTTGAAGCCATCCGCTGGCCTAACGGGGCCTACTGCCCGCATTGCGGCAATGCCGATGAAGATGAGATCGTAAAGCTTACCAGCAAGGCACACCGTCCGGGCCTCTATCAGTGCCGTGAGTGCCGTGAACAGTTCACCGTGACCGTTGGTTCCGTCATGGAGCGCAGCCATATCCCTCTGCACAAGTGGGCTTTGGGCTTTTATCTCATGGCATCGTCTAAGAAGGGCGTATCGGCTCATCAGCTTATGCGGACTCTTGGCATTGGCTCATATCGGACGGCTTGGTTTATGGCTCATAGAATTCGTGAAGCCATGATCGAAGAAACTGGCGACACCGGACCATTTGGCGGTGAAGGAAAGATCGTAGAGGCAGACGAAACATATCACGGCCAGCGTGAGACGCCCCGTAAGCGCACTCGTAAGCCAACCCGTGGCGGTAAGCAGGGCGGCGCTGAGAAACGTGTAATCGTCGGCCTTGTAGAACGTGGTGGACGGGTTCGCACTTTCCATGTGCAGAATGCTACGGCTGTAACCGTTCGCGCCCTTCTGGTTAAGAACGTATCTCGCAAATCAGTTTTGCATACCGACGAAAGCCGCATCTATACCGAGACAGGTAAAGAGTTCGCCTCCCATGCCACAGTCGTTCATTCCAAGAATGAATATGTCCGTGGCAACGTTCATACCAACACTGTTGAGAACGTCTGGTCTGTTTTCAAGCGTGGCATGAAGGGCATCTATCAGCATTGTGGCGAAGCTCACTTGCCCCGGTACTTGGCTGAATTTGATTTCCGTTATAACCGCCGCTCAGCCCTTGGCATCTCAGACACCGAGCGGGCGCACGATGCTATCCGTGGGGCAGCCGGACGGCGGCTGATGTATCGACAAGCTGGTCCAGCCTAAGACGCCTAGGCAGCTTGCCCGCAAGCTGTGGAGAATGAGGCGTAAAAAGCCCTAGGACTCGCTTCGGGGTTGAAAAAGCCGTATATTGTTCACCTGATGTTCCCGAATCACTGTCTCGGGTGAAGGGGTGCGCCAGTAGCCCTGCATGGTTACTGCCTCATGCCCGCATTCTGTACATTGAACGGCTGCATTAGCGAAAAGCTTGAATGCGTAGTTGCCGCATTGGCATTGCCACACATCGGGCTTCGGTTTGTTGCGTGTGTTAATTTCAACAATCAAAGGAAAAACCTATGAGTAGCAAGAAGGACGAACCTAAAAAGACCGTCTACCGGGATTCGGAAGACGGGCAGTTTGTAAAACAGAGTTACGCAGAGAAACACCCAGACACTACTGAGAAGGAGCGCGTTCGAATCGGTGAACGCGATAACGACTAGTAGTCCCCTGCAATATTAAGAAACTGTTACTCCCCAACCTTGGGTCGGGCTTTAGTTCGACCCTTTTTCTTTGCCGCCTTTAGTGGCTTATGGGGTTTATGAGGTGTGTTGAGTGCGCGGGCTAGTGCAGAGGTAAATCGCTTCTCTATTACTTTAGGTTCTAACTTTTCGGGGTCCTTACCCATGGCATTCATATCCAATGTTAGATTCAAAATCACGGCAGGAGATCAGGATAGCACTCTCTTTTCACTAAGTGAGAAGAAAGACGGCACCTTGTATCTGTGGCTTAAGAACAATCAAATTTTTCGACTGCCTGGGTTAGGTGGTGGCCCCTTAATGGCTGTAATGCCGAAAGTTATACAGCAAAAATACTCAATTCATTCCAGTCTTAAGAGCAAGCAGGGGATAAACTATATCCACCATACGATGATTTTCGACAACAATACCGAGCGAGAAAATGTACACGTTACCAAGGCGATAAAGAATAAGGAGAATTTTGCTTTTTTGTTTTGCCGAAGGTGTTCCGATCTTCGGAAGCCAGAATATCTATCAGCCGACGATGGCGCAGTTAATCGGTCATTGGGCAACTACCATCCCGATTACTTCACTTTATTCTATGCCGTAATCGCCTGTTCGATTGACGAAAAAGGCGGCTTAGAAGACGTTGACAATCAATTCTATTTTGGAAAATACAACGTCGTTCGACATGATTTCAAAACAGTGTCTCTTATCGTAATTTGGACACTCTTGTCCTTGCCCTCTCACCGCACGTCTTTGACGTATCACAAGCAAACAGCCGCTCCCGAAAATACCGTCAATCCCGACTTGGATAAGGGATTCACCGCGCAAGAATGCATTGCGGAATTTTTGAAGCAATGCACCATTCTCGAAGACGAACAGAGGCACTTCATGATCTACGAGGGTCCAGAACTAGTTCACGGGCAACCTATATTGGTTCCCGTTAAACGCTATTTCCAACAAGGTGGCGTCGACACAAAAGAGGCCAAAGAGCACCGAGAACAACTCCAAATGAAGATTGTTACCCTTTGAACACCATGAAAAGGGCGATAGCCAAGTCGGCATCAGACGTTCCCGGCCTCATCTGTACGCTCTCGATTGCTATAAGTGCTTTGTGTAACATCTCTGAAGTCATTCCTTCTGGAAGTTCGATTTTAGAAAAGGCGTCGCCTCTGTCACGGTGCATTCATATATTCCTCCGCACCGACGAGTTGTCAAGTGCATAATTAGGAATTTAATGATTGACAGTATATTCCTATCATGCTAGCCATGGCCTGTCCGTCCCGGAAAGGTGCTGATCATGACAGTGATCTCAAGGGGTGGATGGGGCTTCCGGGCTTGGGCGTAACGTTCCCTCAAATCCGGAAGCTTCAGGCGGGGCCATCCCGCCGCCGCTGTTTGACATTGTGAAATCTACCCCGGAAGCGGAACGCCGCTTTCTTCAAGGACGAAGTTTTGCCCGATGCTCATTGAAAATTGAGGCACACTCTATCCTCGCCCCCAATGCAATTGGGGGAGAGGTGGCGCGGGCAAAGCCCGTGACGGAGAGGGGTACTGGCCGGAGATTCAACGGCCAGCACCCCCTCTCCGTCTGCTTCGCAGACACCTCTCCCCCGCGATTCGCGAGGGCGAGGTAAAAAAGTCTTAACCCCGTGACAGCGTGTTGATCTTTTCCTGCATCGCCGTGAGCTGGTCTTTCATCGCTTGAAGGTCATCCTTGGAAGGGGCCTGCGCTGGCGCGGCATTTGGCTTGGGTGGTGCCGCCCCCGCACCCGGGTTCATTGCCATAGCCGCAAACGGGTTGAACAGCTTCATTGCATCGCTGAACATCGCCATGTTGCGCTTGGCGTGTTCTTCCATGTTCTTGAATGGCTCGCCGGTAAAGGCCCCCAGCATCTGCTCGCGGATCTTGTCATGCTCCTTGGTCAGGTTCTCCAGCGAGAATTCCAGGTAGCCCGGAACCAGCGTCTGCATGCTGTCGCCGTAATAGCGGATGAGCTGGCGCAAAAAGTTGATCGGCAGCAGGTTGGTGCCCTTGTTTTCTTCTTCGAAAATGATCTGGGTCAGAACCGAGCGGGTGATTTCCTCGCCGGTCTTGGCGTCATAAACCACAAAATCCGTGCCCGACTTCACCATGGCCGAAAGGTCATCAAGGGTCACATAGGTGCTTGTCGCGGTATTGTATAATCGGCGGTTCGCGTATTTCTTGATCACAACCGCGGTCTTGGGCGCCGTCTTTTCGTCACTCACCGTTTACACTCCTCCAACACGGACCATCACTGATTGTCCCCCGGATGCCTTGCCCGCAGTGCAAAAACTTGCTCCCCGCAATGCACAATTGCAAGTGCAAAAAACTATCACCTCTCGTGTTTCAGATGCTATGACTAACGCAATATTCCCCATCCCGCCTTCAGGAGTAAGCCCGTGGCAACCCCATCTTCCCAAGACATCGTCATCGTATCCGCTGCCCGAACCCCGGTTGGCTCCTTCAATGGAGCCTTGAGTTCGGTGGCCGCCTCTTTCCTCGGCACCGTGGCCCTCAAGGCCGCCATGGAGCGCGCCAAGGTTTCAGCCGATGAAGTAAATGAAGTCATTTTGGGCCAGGTCCTGACCGCCGCCCAGGGCCAGAACCCCGCCAGGCAAGCTGCCATCCATGCCGGCATTCCAAACTCGGCCACCGCCTGGGGCCTGAACCAGGTCTGCGGCTCAGGGCTGCGCGCCGTGGCGCTGGTAATGCAGAATTTTCAGTCGGGAAGTGCCACGATCGTGGCCGCCGGCGGCCAGGAATCCATGAGCAAGTCCACCCATGCCGCCCACCTCCGCGATGGCGTGAAAATGGGCGACTGGAACTTCATCGACACCATGATTAAGGACGGCCTGTGGGATGCCTTCAATGGCTATCACATGGGCAACACCGCCGAGAATGTTGCCAGGCAATGGCAGATCACCCGCGAAATGCAGGATGCGTTTGCGGTGGCTTCGCAAAACAAGGCCGAAGCCGCCCAGGCCGCCGGCAAGTTCAGGGATGAGATCTGCGCCGTGACGATTGCCGGCCGCAAGGGCGATGTGATTGTCTCCGACGATGAATATATCAAAAAGGGTGTCACCCTCGAAAGTGTCACCAAGCTCAAGTCCGCCTTCATGAAGGATGGCACGGTGACCGCCGCCAATGCCTCGGGCATCAACGACGGTGCGGCCGTCCTCATTCTGATGAGTGCCGCTGAAGCTTCAAAACGCGGATTGACACCATTGGCCCGGATCGCCTCCTGGGCAACGGCAGGTGTTGACCCCGCGGTCATGGGCTCAGGCCCCATTCCCGCCTCGCAGGCCGCCTTGAAAAAAGCCGGCTGGAAAGCGTCTGATCTCGATCTCGTCGAAGCCAACGAAGCCTTCGCCGCGCAAGCCTGCGCCGTGAACAAGGACATGGGCTGGAACCCGGATATCGTGAACGTGAATGGCGGCGCCATCGCCATCGGCCATCCCATCGGCGCCTCCGGTGCCCGCGTGCTCACCACGCTGCTCCATGAAATGCAGAAGCGCAAAGCCAAAAAGGGCTTGACCACATTGTGCATCGGCGGCGGCATGGGCATAGCCATGTGCGTAGAAAACTAAGGGGGCGTTATGGGCAGGGTAGCAGTCGTCACCGGTGGCAGCCGCGGCATCGGGGCCGCCATTTCAAAGGCCTTGAAAGCGGCGGGCTACAAGGTCGCCGCCACTTACGCGGGCAATGACGCAGCTGCCAATGCCTTCAAAACCGAAACCGGCATCCCAGTTTACAAATGGGACGTGTCAAACGCCGAGGCCTGCGCCACCGGCCTGAAAAAAGTGGCCGAAGACCTGGGACCCATTGAAGTCCTCGTCAACAATGCCGGCATCACCCGCGACGCCATGTTCCACAAGATGACGGCCCAGCAATGGAATGAGGTCATCGGCACCAATCTCACCGCCCTCTTCAACATGACCCAGCCCATCTGGGGCGGCATGCGCGACCGCAGCTTCGGCCGTGTCATCTGCATCTCCTCCATCAATGGCCAGAAAGGCCAGATGGGCCAGGCCAATTACGCCGCCGCAAAGGCCGGCGAGATTGGTTTCGTGAAATCGCTGGCGCAGGAAGGGGCCGCCAAGGGCATTACCGTCAACGCCATCTGCCCCGGCTATATCGGCACCGAAATGGTGCGCGCCGTCCCGCAGGATGTTTTGGAAAAGCGCATCCTGCCGCTGATCCCCGTGGGCCGCCTGGGCGAGCCGGAGGAAATTGCCCGCTGCGTGGTCTTCCTTGCCGCCGATGAGGCGGGCTTCATCACCGGTTCAACCCTGTCCGCCAACGGCGGCCAGTACATGATTTAGCATTGATGCAGCTTTCTGCCGAGAACCTGGCTTGCGAGCGTGGCGGCAGGACAGTTTTCAGCAACCAGAATTTCACTCTCGGCAGCGGCGAATTCCTGCAGCTCACCGGAGCCAATGGCGCCGGCAAATCTTCCCTGCTCCGCCTTCTCGCGAACTTGAGCGACCCCAGCCATGGCAAAATATCGCTCGAAGGCGGCGCACCCGATTTGACTTCCGGACAGCAGGCCCACTACATCGCCCATAGCGACGCCAGCAAATCCGCCCTGACCGTCACCGAGAACCTGAAATTCTGGCGCGACTTCATGGGCGGTGGCGATCTTCAAGGTGCTTTAAGCGCGGTCAATCTTGCGTCCCTCGCCGCCTATCCCGTAGCCCTTCTCTCCGCCGGCCAGAAACGCCGTCTGGCCCTTGCAAGACTGGCTCTCGTCCCCCGCGCCATCTGGCTGCTGGATGAACCCAGCGTCGGCTTGGATGAAGCTTCGCAAAAATTGCTGGTCGCCCTTATGAATGGCCACCTCAAGGCTGGCGGACTCATAGTCGCCGCAACCCATGTGCCACTGGGCGTGAAAGCCGACAAAAACCTTCACCTCGAAGGCGGTGGACAGGCATGACATTGCTCTTCGCCCTTCTCCGCCGCGATCTCACGTTAGCCGCCCGCCAGGGAGGCGGCGCTGGAACCGCCCTTGGATTTTTCCTGACCGTGCTTGTGCTGCTTCCCATTGGCCTCGGCCCCGACCAGATGACCTTGCAGCGGCTTGCCCCTGGCATTCTCTGGATCACCCTGCTGCTGTCCGTGCTGCTTTCCGCCGACCGCATTTTCCAGCAGGACTTTGAAGATGGCTCATTGGAGGTCATGGCCATGGCGCCTGCTTCCCTTGAACTCGTCGCCCTCACCAAGGCTGTTGCCCACTGGCTGTCCACCAGCCTGCCGCTCAGCATTGCGGCGCCCTTTCTCGGTATCCTGCTTAATCTGAAAACCGAGATCATCTGGCCCCTGACGCTCGCCATGGTTCTGGGATCATTCGCCCTCTCCCTTCTGGCCAGCATCGGCGCCTCCCTCACCCTCAACATCCGCCGCGGCGGCCTGCTCATTTCAATCTTGGTTTTGCCGCTTTATGTGCCCATTCTCGTCTTCGGCATATCGGCCACAACTGGAAACCCTGAGATGATTGCACCATCCCTTCTCATTCTGGCAGCCATCACCTTGGCAAGCCTCGTGCTCGCTCCCATCGCCGCCGCTGCGGCGCTACGGGCCTATCTCAAATGATCCAGTCTTCGTAAGATATAGTCATGCAGCAATTCGCCAATCCAACCCGCTTCCTACAGCTTGCCAACATGGCCCTGCCCACGATCTGGGCCGTGACCATCATCCTCTTCGTCATTGGCCTCTACGGCGCGCTTGTCTCCGCCCCGCCCGATTACCAGCAGGGTGAAACCGTGCGCATCATGTTTGTCCATGTGCCCGCCGCCTGGCTCGCCATGCTTGTCTATACAGTCATGGCGCTGGCCAGTGCTGTCGCCATTATCTTCCGTCATCCCCTTGCTGATGTTGCCGCAAAAACTGCAGCACCTATTGGTGCCGTCTTTTGTTTTCTCGCTCTTGCCACCGGCTCCCTCTGGGGCAAGCCCATGTGGGGCGCCTGGTGGGTGTGGGACGCACGGCTCACCTCCATGTTTGTGCTCTTCCTTCTCTACGTGGGATATATCGCAATCTGGCAGGCCATCGAGGAACCAACCCGCGCCGCGGTGATTGCCCGCATCGTCGCCCTTGTTGGTTTCATCAACATCCCCATCGTCAAGTTCTCCGTCGATTGGTGGAACTCGCTGCATCAGCCCGCCAGTGTTTTCAAAATGGGCGGTCCCAGCATTGCCACATCAATTTTGTGGCCACTGCTTGTCATGGGTCTTGCCTACACGCTTCTTTTTCTCGCTCTTCATCTCACCTCCATGCGAGGTGAAATCGCCGCACGGAAATTGCGCAATCTGCAAATTGCCCGCAGCGGAGAAGCATGATGGATTGGAACGCCGATCATGCAGGCTTCATAATCGCCGCCTATGCCCTGAGCCTCGCATTTGTCGCGGGCCTTGTCATTTATGTGTTCAATCGTGACGCCCGCGCCAAGAAACGGCTCGCACAATTCCAAGAGGCAAAAAAATGACGGCTGAGCCAATACGGCGGCGGCTTGGCTTTGCCCTTCTGCCCATTGTGATTTTTGCAGGCCTCGCCTTGGTATTCTGGAAAGGCCTGTCCGGCGATCCCTCAAACCTGCCCTCCGCCCTGATCGGCAAGCCCGCGCCGGACTTTTCCCTCCCGGCACTTGACGATTCCAACATCCCCGGCCTGGCCTCTGCCGATCTCAAAAACGGTGGCGTCTCCGTTGTGAACATCTGGGCCTCGTGGTGCGGGCCCTGCCGCCTTGAGCATCCCATTCTCATGGAGCTTTCCAAAAGAACCGACATCCGCCTCTATGGCATCAACAACAAGGACAAG
>JBBQNU010000040.1:0-20764 GCA_038330285.1 Hyphomicrobiales bacterium
GGCACGATCATGGAAAGTTCGTTCCGGCTGGCGGGGCTGACGACGCTTACCAGCCTGTCGCAAACCTTGCCGGAACGCGAGCCGCACCAGCGCCTGTATGACGCGTTTCAGATTGTGCTCGAGGCCATCGACAATGATGCGCATTGGCCGGCGCTGCTGGTGCGCTGGGAACTCGGCCTGTTGGAGGAACTGGGCTTTGGCCTGGATCTGAGCAAGTGTGCAGTTACCGGAACGGTCGAAAATCTATTCTATGTTTCGCCGAAAACCGGCCGCGCCGCCTGTTTGGAAGCCGGCGAGCTTTACCGCGACAAATTGCTCAAGCTTCCGGGTTTTCTCCTGGGGCAGCAGGTGAAATCAACCGAAGACATTCTCGACGGCTTCAAGCTCACCGGACATTTTCTCGAACGCCACATCTTTGAACCGCGCGGGCTTGAAATGCCGGAGCAGCGCCAGCGGATGCTTGCCGATCTGGCCCAAAGGACGCATTGACCTCGCGGTGTTGCAGCTTAAAGGATAGTGCATGCTCGGACGATTGAACCATGTGGCGATTGCGGTGCCTGACCTTGAGGCGGGGGCGAGAATCTATGCCTCGGTTCTGGGGGTGAAGGTGTCGGCGCCGCAGACGGAGGCGGCGCATGGGGTGCGGGTGGTGTTTGTGGAGCTGCCCAATACCAAAATTGAACTGCTGGAGCCCTTCGGCGAAAATTCTCCGATCAAGGCATTCCTTGAAAAGAATCCGTCGGGCGGCATGCATCATGTTTGCTATGAGGTGGCCGATATCACGGCGGCCCGTGACCGGCTGGTGGCGGAGGGAGCGCGGGTTTTGGGCGACGGCAAGCCGAAAATTGGGGCCCATGGCAAGCCGGTGCTGTTTCTGCATCCCAAGGACTTCTGCGGCACGCTGATTGAACTGGAGCAGGCATGAATCTTGCCAGCGCCATAGCGATTTATTTCATCATCTGGTGGCTGGTGCTTTTCCTGGTGCTGCCGTTCGGCATCCGCAATGCCCATGATACGGGCGAGGCGGTGGAAGAGGGCAATGAGCCGGGGGCGCCGGTCAGGCCGCGTCTGCTGCAGAAGGCGCTTATCACGACACTGCTGGCAACGGTGGTGTTTGTAATCTTCTACCTGGCGCAGACGCGGGGCCTGCTGAGCCTCGACAGCCTACCGTTCTACAACACCATGCCTTCACCAAATTGAGCCAATAAAAAAAGGCGAAGCTTTCACTTCGCCCTTTCTAAGTCAGTTGGCCTTCCATTTTCCTGCTGATCCCTAGAGATCAACGGGGCCGCTGTCTTACGGTTTCCCGTATGCGCGCCCGGAAGTATCCTCCCCAGACCTGGGTCCACTTTAAGAGTAAACACCGACGGTCTTTTTCTTGATTGGAAACAAAGCTAGCACAAAGTTTGGCCGTGTCACGTGAAATATTACAGAAGTGTGTCTTGACATTGAAAGCGCCCGGCTTGTGTTCCCGTTTGTTTCCCTTAAAAGGGCGCAACACAGGTTTAACGAGGATTCTCATGCGACTTTCGCAGTATTTCATGCCCATTCTGAGAGATGACCCCAAGGAGGCGGAAATCGTGTCCCACAAGCTTATGCTGCGGGCGGGCATGATCCGGCAGGAGGCGGCGGGCAGCTACTCCTGGTTGCCGACGGGCTTCCGGGTTCTCAAGAAGATTGAGCAAATTGTGCGCGAAGAGCAGAACCGGGCGGGGGCCCTGGAAGTGCTGATGCCTACCATCCAGCCCGCCGAACTGTGGAAGAAATCGGGGCGCTATGACGCCTATGGCAAGGAGATGCTGCGGATCAAGGACCGGCACGATAGGGAGATGCTGTTCGGCCCCACCAACGAGGAAATGATCACCGACATCTTCCGCCAGGGGGTACAAAGCTACAAAGACCTGCCGCGCAACCTCTACCATATCCAGTGGAAGTTCCGCGACGAGGTGCGCCCGCGTTTCGGGGTGATGCGGGGACGCGAGTTCCTGATGAAGGATGCCTATTCCTTCGACGTGAGCCGCGAGGCGGGGCAGCATTCATACAACAAGATGTTCGTGAGCTACTTGCGCACTTTCGCGCGCATGGGCCTCAAGGCGGTTCCGATGCGGGCCGAGACGGGGCCGATCGGCGGATCGGACAGCCATGAGTTTCTGGTTCTGGCGGACACCGGCGAGAGCGGGGTTTTCTTCGACGGCGATTTCCATGAAATGGACTGGGGCAAAGTTGAGGTTGACTATGACGATGTGAATGCCGTTGCCAAACTGGTGGAGAGTTTCACCTCGAAATATGCGGCCACCGATGAGAAACATGATGCGGCGGAATTCGAGCGCCGGGTGCCTGCTGCAAAGCGAATGACCGGGCGCGGCATTGAAGTGGGCCACATCTTTTTCTTCGGCACGAAATATTCGGAGCCGCTGGGCTGCGAGGTGCAGGGCGCGGACGGCAAGAAGGTGGCGGTTCAGTCCGGCTCCTATGGCATTGGCGTTTCTCGCCTGGTGGGTGGTATTATCGAGGCCTCTCATGACGATGCCGGAATTATCTGGCCAGAGTCCGTAGCGCCTTTCCACGTTGGCCTCATCAATCTAAAAGTGGGCGACGCCGCCAGTGATGAAGCCTGTTTTAAAATCTACAACGCGCTTGAGGCCAAGGGTGTCGACGTTCTGTTTGATGACAAGGACGGCGGGGCGGGCGGCAAGTTTGCGGCGATGGACCTGATTGGGCTGCCGTGGCAGGTGATCATTGGTCCGCGGGGCTTGAAAGAGGGCATTGCCGAAGTGAAGAACCGCAAGACGGGGGCGCGCGAGAACGTGGCGCTTGACCAGGTTGTGGGACGCTTTACGGCCTGATGAAAAATGACCTTCCCGATACGAAGCCTTTTGCCAATTTCGAATGGATGCTGGCGCTGCGCTACCTGCGGGCGCGGCGGAAGGAAAGTTTCATTTCGGTCATTTCGTTGTTTTCGTTTCTCGGAATCATGCTGGGAGTTGCCACGCTGATTGTGGTGATGTCGGTTCTCAACGGATTTCGCGCTGAACTTCTGGACAAGATTCTCGGATTTTCCGGGCACGCGACCTTCTATCACCAGGACCTTAGCCCCATTCCGGATTTCAAGGAGATCCAGGCGCGGCTTGAAAAGGTGGACGGGGTGAAGCGGGTGATTTCGCTGGTCGAGGGGCAAGCGATGGCCTCGTCATTGAAAAGCAGCACCGGCGTTCTGGTGCGCGGCATTGCCGAAGCCGATATCGAAAAGCTGACCAGCATCAACAACAAGGATTTGCAGACGTCGATAACCGAGCCCGGTATTCCCGACCTGACACCATCCTTCGCCGGGTTCGACAAATCTGAGGGTATTGCGGTTGGCGAGCGGCTGGCGTGGCGACACCAGCTCAAATTAGGCAGCATGCTGACGATTATTTCGCCTGACGGCCCCGACACGGTGATGGGCACGGCGCCGCGCATCCGCGATTTTCCGGTTGTCGCCATCTTCAAGATCGGCATGTCGGAATATGATGAAAACACCGCCTATCTTCCGATGTCCGAGGCGCAGGAATTTTTCGTCTCCGAAGAGGGGGCTACCGGGCTTGAGGTCATGGTGGATGAGCCGGATGACATTGGGGCCATTGTTCCGGCGCTGCGCGATGCGGCAGGCCCCGATATCTGGATGCAGACCTGGAAGGATAAATATTCAGGTTTTTTCAACGCGCTGGCGGTTGAGCGCAACGTGATGTTCCTGGTGCTGACCATGATCGTGCTGGTGGCGGCGCTCAACATCATTTCTGGCCTCATCATGCTGGTGAAGGACAAGGGTCGTGACATTGCCATCCTGCGTACCATGGGGGCGACGCGCGGCGCGGTGCAGCGGGTGTTCCTGATAACGGGGGCGGCCATTGGCGTGGTGGGCACCTTTGCCGGGCTCATTCTCGGGATTCTTATTTGCCTCAATGTGGAAAGCATCCGGCAGTTCGTGCAGTGGCTTTCGGGAGTCGATCCGTTCAACGCGGAAATCTATTACCTGGCCCAGTTGCCGGCGGTGATCGATTACACCCAGACCTTCTGGATTGTAGTGATGTCGCTGGTGCTGTCATTCCTTGCCACACTTTATCCTTCGTGGCGGGCAGCCAAGCTCGATCCGGTTGAAGCCTTGAGGTACGAATAATGACGCCAGCCCTTGAGCTTCGCCATGTGGCCCGTTCCTATGCGGAAGGGGCGGGGCGGCTTGATATTTTCAAGGATCTGGCGCTGGAGGTTTACGCCGGTGAAATCGTGGCGCTGGTGGGCCAGTCGGGGGCTGGCAAATCCTCGCTGCTGCATATTGCCGGGCTGCTGGAAGCGCCGACTGCGGGCGAAGTTTTCATTTCCGGGCAGAACTGCACCGCACTTGATGATGCGGCGCGCACCCGCATCCGCCGGATCGGCATTGGCTTTGTCTACCAGTTCCATCACCTGCTGCCGGAGTTCTCGGCGCTGGAAAATGTTGTCATGCCGCAACTGATTGCAGGTGCGGCGAAGCATGCGGCGGTGACACGGGCCAAGGACCTTCTTGACCGGCTGGGGCTGGCGGAACGTTTTGAGCACCGGCCTTCGGAAATGTCGGGCGGCGAGCAGCAGCGGGTGGCCATTGCCCGGGCCATTGCTAATCGGCCGCTTTTGCTTCTGGCAGACGAGCCCACGGGCAATCTTGATCCGGACACGGCGGCACGGGTGCATGTGGAATTCTTGCGGCTGATCAAGGAAGAAGGGCTGGGAGCCCTGATTGCCACCCATAATATTCCACTGGCGAGCCGCATGAGCCGGATCGTGAGCCTGCAGTCCGGCATTCTTGTGGACGGTCTCGCCTAGGGCCTCACGGGACGGGCGAATCTGGGTTAATCTCCCGGCATGACCACTGAATCAAAAACTCCGATATTTATTCATTTGCGGGCGCATTCCGCCTATTCGCTGGCCGAGGGGGCGCTGCACATCAAGCAGATGGCGGTGCTGGCCAAGGAGGCCGGCATGCCGGCGCTGGCCATTACCGACTCGGGCAATCTTTTCGGGGCGCTGGAATTTTCGGAAGCGCTGGCGGACAAGGGCATTCAGCCCATTATCGGCTGCTCGCTGCGGGTGGAGACCCATGCGGCTTCCGCTGATGCGACGGCGAAGGCCCAGCCGCATCCTAAGAAGCTGCCGCCGCTGGTGCTTCTGGCGAAGGATGAAACCGGTTACCGCAACCTGATGAAACTTTCGAGCCGGGCCTATTTGCAGACGCCGGAAAGCGAACTGCCGCATGTGACCTGGCAGATGCTTGAAGGGCTGAGCGCGGGGCTGATTTGCTTGTCCGGCGGACCCGATGGCCCCATCGACGAGGCCCTGGTGCAGGGGCAGAGTTCGCTGGCGCGGCAATTGGTGGAGTGCCTCAAGGGGCTGTTTGGTGACCGTTTCTATATTGAATTGCAGCGGCACGGCACGGATGCGGAGCGTGCCGCTGAGTCGGGCCTTGTTGAGTTGGCCTATGAACTGGAGGTGCCGCTGGTGGCCACCAACCAGGTTTATTTTGCAAAGCCTGATGACTACGCGGCCCATGACGCGCTGATCTGCATCGCCGAGGGGCAGGTGGTTTCCGCCGATGACCGAAGGCGGGTGACGCCGGAGCATTATTTCAGATCGCAGCAGGAAATGGCGGCGCTGTTTGCCGACATCCCCGAGGCCATCGAAAACACCATCGAGATTGCCCGGCGCTGCGCCTATATCGTGAAGGGCCATTCCCCGATCTTGCCGCGCTTCAGCGCCGGCGACGAGGCGGAGGAATTGCGCAAGCAGGCGAAGGAGGGGCTGGCGCATCGGCTGGCCACTGTCGGGATGGCGGAAGGCTATTCGCTGGAGGTTTATCAGGAGCGGCTGGAATTCGAGCTCGGCGTGATCATCAAGATGCGCTATCCCGGCTATTTCCTGATCGTTGCGGATTTCATCAAATGGGCCAAGGCGCAAGGCATTCCGGTGGGGCCGGGGCGCGGCTCGGGCGCCGGCTCGCTGGTGGCCTATTCGCTCACCATTACCGATCTTGATCCGCTGCGCTTCCAGCTTCTGTTCGAGCGCTTCCTCAATCCGGACCGCGTGTCGATGCCCGACTTCGATATCGACTTCTGCCAGGACCGGCGCGACGAGGTGATCGACTATGTGCAGGAACGCTACGGGCGGGACCATGTGGCACAGATCATCACCTTCGGAAAGCTGCAGGCGCGGGCCGTGTGCCGCGACGTGGGCCGGGTGCTGCAGATGCCCTACATGCAGGTGGACCGGATTTCAAAACTGATCCCGATGAACCCGGCCAATCCGGTAACCTTGAAACAGGCTATCGATGGCGAGCCGCGCATTCAGGAAGAGCGCGACCGCGACCCCACGGTGCGGCGCATGCTGGATATCGGCCTGAAGCTGGAAGGGCTTTACCGTCATGCCTCAACCCATGCGGCGGGGCTGGTGATCGGTGACCGGCCCTTGGAAGAGTTGGTGCCGCTCTACCGCGACCCGCGCTCAACCCTGCCGGCGACGCAGTTCAACATGAAATATGTGGAAAAAGCCGGGCTTGTGAAATTCGACTTTCTGGGATTGAAGACGCTCACGGTGATCGACAAGGCGCTGAAGCTCATTCATGCACGCAAGCCTGATTTCGATATCGCAAAGATTCCGCTGGATGATGGTCCGACCTATCACATGCTGGCCCAGGGCGACACGGTGGGCGTGTTCCAGCTGGAAAGTTCTGGCATGAAGGATGCGGTCCGCCAGATGCGGGCGGACCGGTTTGAAGACCTGATCGCGCTGGTGGCTTTGTACCGCCCCGGTCCGATGGCGAACATCCCGACCTATTGCGCACGCAAGCTTGGCAAGGAGGAGATTGAATACCTGCATCCCAAGCTTGAACCCATTCTCAAGGAAACCTTCGGTGTCATCACCTATCAGGAACAGGTGCAGCAGATTGCCAAGGATCTTGCGGGTTATACGCTGGCTGAGGCCGATCTCCTGAGGCGCGCCATGGGCAAGAAAATCAAGTCCGAGATGGATGATCAGCGCGAGCGCTTCCTGACGGGCGCCACCGATCAGGGCGTTGACCGCAACATCGCCATTCAGATATTCGAGGCCTGCGCCAAATTTGCCGAATACGGCTTCAACAAATCACACTCGGCGCCTTACGCCTACATCAGCTACCAGACGGCCTATCTCAAGGCCAATTTCCCGGTGGAATTCCTTGCCGCCTCGATGACGCTGGACATGGGCAACACCGACAAGCTGCAGGTGTTCCGCGACGAGGCGCTGCGCATGGGAATCAAGGTGGCGCCGCCCTCGGTCAATGCCAGCGCCATTGATTTCGGGGTGCGCGAGGGCAAGATTTTCTATTCGCTGGCGGCGTTGAAAAATGTCGGCGTCGGGGCCATCCAGCATCTGATTGCGGCGCGCGAGGCGGGCGGGCGCTTTACGTCGCTGGGAGATTTCGCACGGCGGGTGCAGGGCTCCACGCTGAACAAGCGTGCTTTGGAAAGCCTGGCGAAGGCGGGGGCTTTCGACGAAATCAATGCCAACCGGGCGCAGGTTCTGGCAGGGATTGAAACGATCATTGCCACCTCGAGCCGCACCAGTGCGGAGGCCGATGCGGGGCAGAATGATTTATTTGGCGCGGCAACCGGAACGAAGGAAGAGCTGGTGCTGCCTTTGCGCGATGTGTGGCTGCCGATGGAACGGCTGTCCCAGGAATTTGAAGCGGTGGGCTTTTATCTCTCGGGCCATCCGCTGGATGATTACATGAAGCCGCTGGCGAAGCTTGGGGTGGATACCTGGGCCGCCTTCCAGCAGAAGGCTTTGACCAAGGGAGCAACCGCGGGAAAGCTGGCGGGGACGATTACCCACCGGCAGGAGCGGCGCTCAAAATCCGGCAACAAGTTTGCCTTTGTCGGCTTTTCGGACCCTACCGGACAGTTTGAAGCGATCTGCTTTTCGGACACGCTGGCGGCGGCGCGGGATTTGCTGGAACCGGGCAAGGCGGTGATCGCGCGGGTTGAATGCGACGTTGACGGCGAAGAGATCAAGCTGCGGCTGCAAGGCGTCGAGGTTCTGGACAAGGCGGCTGCAGCGATTGTCACGGGGCTCACAATTTTTGTGCGCGATACCAAGCCGCTGGATTCCATTGCGATGCGTCTGAGTTCCGGCGGCAAGGCCCCGGTACGGATGATCCTGCAACTGGAGTCGGGCCGGGAGGTCGAACTGGCGCTCGGCAACAAGTTCGCTATCACGCCGCAGATCAAGGGGGCCATAAAGGCTATTCAGGGCGTGGTGGATGTGCATGATTTCTAGCGACTGGGTGTGAGCGTTGCCACATAGAGCAACGCTTCTTTGCTCTGCGGTTTAAGGTCTGCACTTTCGCCTTGCGAAAGATGTAAAGTGTCGCCCCAGTTAAGTATGCCACCGGCGGCAAGCTTGAAGGAACCTTGCAGCGCAAAGGCGAGGCTGGTTTGCGCGGAGACAATGTGGAGATCGTCATGGGCATTCAGTACATGGACCGAAGCTTTCCATGTCCCGCGTCTGATGAAAAGGTTTAGCGCCCGGCAAGGGCCGTTATTCACTTCACAAGCGGTCTTTACGTCACCGGGAAATTCGTGCGGTACAAAGCGCTTATCGATATTCAAAACTTTACGATCGTCGAAAACCAGATCAAGCCCTTTGCCTTCAATGAGCGTGAAAATACGGTCGACATTGGAATAATGGGAGAAGGCCACGCTGGAGTCGATACGGGCAATGGCCATGCGCCAGTCAAAGTCTTGCGCGTCGGCATCATCGGGTGCTGCGGCTATGTCCCATGACAGGCCGAGACCATTCAGCCAGCGGCCTACCCGGTAATTCTCGGACTTCAGGGTTTGGATCAAGGCTCTTCAATTCCGCAGCTTTTTGCCAGAGTGAAGATCACCGCTTCGGCATCGCCCAATTCGAAGTGCGCTTCATCGGAAAGCCACAGCCAGCTCCAGCCCCAATTCCATTGGAGTTTGAGGGTTTTAGCGGTGCGGAGTTCGGCGATGTCAGGTAGGTTTTCACGGTTGAGAACACGCTTGTTTTTGGCGACGATCCAAAGTTCCTCGCGTGGCAATTTTTTGTCGATGGTGGCGATGAGTTCAATCTGGCCGCGGCTGGAAAGTGCATCCTCAAGCCGCAACTGCTGAGTCCATTTCATGGGCTCTCCTGTCTGGCAGGAAATGGAGTAGAGGGCCGCATAGTCAGTAGCGGAGGCGATCAGCGTCGAAGAGGCCAAGGTGGCCATTTGGATGATTGCGCCATTGGCCGCCTTTGACTGCCCGAGAGTCCACGCACCCAGCTCCTGCGCTTGCGCAGGGACTGCGGAACACAGGGTTAATAGACTCATTACAGATAATTTAGGCTTTAGTTTCATGGCGTTGGCAGGCCGTGCGTTGAATGGCTGGTATGCCACCCCATATTAGCTCCTGATTTGCTATATGCCCAGCGAAACGCCTAACATGGCGTGATTCATGTTAAAGAAACCGCCGGTCGAGCAGGCTCGTGTTGGAGACCCAAACGCCATGAAACCATTTGCCATTGCCGGCATTCAGATGCACCTGAACCACGGCTCCAATGTCCTTGCCATGCGGCAGAGGCTGGACCTGACCATGCATCTTTACCCCTGGGTGCAGATGGTGATGTTTTCGGAACTCGCGGCCTTTGGCCCGCTTCTGCAGCACGCGCAGCCGCTTCCCGGAACGGTAGAGGCGGATTTCCAGGAGATGGCGCGGCATCACTGCATCTGGCTGGTGAACGGCTCCATGTATGAGCGGCGCGAGGGCGGCATTTTCAATACCACTTCGGTGATCAATCCGGAGGGCGAGATTGTCGGGCGCTATCGCAAGATGTTTCCATTCCGCCCCCTGGAGCAGGGGGTGCAGGCGGGAAGCGAATTCTTTGCTTTCGATATAGAGGGCGTCGGCAAGTTCGGCGTTCTGAACTGCTATGACATCTGGTTTCCGGAAACCTCGCGGCAACTCACCGCCATGGGCGTTGAAGTGATCCTGCATCCGGTGATGACCCATACGATTGACCGCGATGTGGACATCGCTATCAGCCATGCCACGTCCTCCATGATGCAGTGTTATGTTTTTGATGTGAATGGTTTGGGGGCGGGCGGCAACGGCCAGTCCTGTGTGTTTGACCCATCAGGCCGCGCGCTCTACCGCGGCGACGCGACGGAACAGATTATCCCCATCGAAATCGACATGGAGCAGGTGGCGCGCTCACGCGAGCGCGGCATCCGCGGGCTTGGCCAGATGAGCAAGGCCTTTCGTGACCGCCCCGCCAATTTCCCGGTTTATGAAAAGGGATTCGATACCGCGTATCTCGACAGCTTGGGTCCGCTCGCTACGCCACGCCGCGTTGACGAGACCCCGCCCGCCAATGTGAAGACACTGCCGGTGCGGCGGAGTTTTGTGAAGTAGCGGACAGCGGGTTCAATTCTTCTTTCTTGGAGCCCGCAAGCATTGCATCGGCTGCGCAAACGGGCAATAATCGTCGTGCAGCCAACCTATCGTGAAGCTGCAAAGAGCCGCCGTGTCATTCCTCATATTGACGAGAATTTATAGCCTATCCAATGCCTGAACGTGAAGTTCGGTGGCGAACCAAACCGTACTATCAACGTGTGGCCGATGACAAGAAGAAACCTGATCCTAATTCATCGCGGTCCTGAGTATGAAAATGACTTTGATGAGATCGCAAACAAAGTCTTTGCACTTGATGACGACATTACGATCTATATCGCGCATGCCGGTTCGCGTGACCAGCTACCTTACCAAGCATGGTCAAACCCGACATTGGTAGTGGCCTTGAATCAAACCTTCACTTTAACAATAGAGAGAGGCACGATTCTCAGGAATCGCCCGATTTCGAAGCTCTTGCAAGCAAAGGCCTTGGAGGAAGCTGACATACCCACCCCGGCGGTTCTGCCCGTGCAGTTTGGCATGAAACTGGACCCCAACCTGTTTGGCGATTTTGTGATGATCAAGCCCATGAACCTTAGACTGACATCATCGGGAGAAGGCATTCAGGTTTTCCGTCGAGAACGGTTTGAGCAGTTGAAAATAACGGACTTTCCGGCGGATCACCTGATTCGCAGGGACCGTGAGGGCTACCTGGTGCAAAAATTCGTCAGTACCGGAAGGCACGCTTCCACCTTTCGGGTATCAACCTTCCTGGGCCGGGTAATGTATGCGATGAAATACCAGTCCCGAGAGGCCTCCCCCGATTTGAGCGAGGCGGATTCAGTGATCGAGAACGGTAATTTCACCCAGAAAGGCGACCGCGAGAATCTTCTTGATTCGAGCCCCGAGCCCATAGCTCTGGCAAGGCGCGTAGCTGAGGCCTTCAACGACATCCCGTTACTAGCCATCGATATCATTATGGAGGAAGGCAGCAACAGGATGTATGTCCTTGAGATAAATGCAGGGGGAAATACCTGGCATTTTTCCTCAAAGATGTGGGCTCAACGCCGCGCCAGCAACCCCGAACTGGTTGCGGCGATGAAACTTCAATATTCAGCCTTCGACAGCGCCGCCCAAGTACTTGTCGAAAAGACCCGACAACTTGCGTCATGATTGCCGGAATTTGCGGAATGTCAGGCCTTGCATCCGGCGCCTTCCGATGATTGATAAAGGCCGGCACTATAACTCCACCCCGGACATGGTCTTCGAAACGATAGATGACCTGCGGTCGGAAATGACGCGGCATAACCCGGCCGGCGACAGCTTTCTCGATTATCTGATTACAGGTCAGTACTCAGAGGGAAAGGGGGTCTGGGTCAACGACGGAAGAGCGGCGCGAGAATTCTATAACGCATTGCTGGAATCCAATCCTCACCTCGCTTGCGAGAGCCCATTTGGCACCTATTTCCGGCAAGACGGCATTCGGAGGCGGGGTGAAAACAGGGTCTTGGTGCGCAACCTTGCCTGCGCTCCCCCAACACACAGAACCGTTATTGAAACACACCAACAGCGGAGGATGTCAGGTGAGGCGGCGCCAATAGCCCTGTTTTCAGGCGGGCCAGCGGCAAAAATTTCCGCCCTTCTTTGCACGCTCCCCGCCGCGCGCAAGCAAACGGGACTCGATGTCCGCTTCATTCTGGATGGCGCCGAACAGTCGAATGAAAGCGGTTCGGCGAGCTATGAGCACGTGAACCACGCCAATGCGCTGAATGCGGAGCGTGACAATACAGGCTTCGGTATTTTGAAGTCCGCACTGCTGCGCGCGATATTCGGTGAACCGGATCCAAGCGTCGCGCTCTCAATGACCTATGCGAAGGTCGATCTCTGGCCCAGGGCCGTGGTACTGCGGGATATTCCGATTTTCGTGCTGAATGAACTGCACGGTCTGATGCAGGTGCTGCGCCACCTTCTTAACATTCCCGATGACCACACCAGAAGCCGCCGGGCGTCCAAAATTTCAACTGTAATCCTGACATTTCTTGAGCAGGAGCTTGGGATAACCCTTCGGCTTGACAATCAGAAGAAACGCGCGATTTTCCTGTATTTTACAAAAGAGCATTTCGCGCTTTCGCTGCGCGACAATGCAGAATTGCGGGCCTCAGTGGGACTTCAGCCAGTTACTCTGGCTGCTGAAGAGCTTACAGGATTTTATGGCGCCTCCATCCTTGAGCGGATTGTTGCGGCCGACCTATTCACCGAAAATGCCTGCATAAATCACGGCTTTGACGAAATATGCCGAAATACAATGATCAATCAAGGCGTTACATACCTTCACCGGCGCAGAATCGCCGAAATCTATTTTGAGGATGGATCAAACGGCGGCCCGTGTCGTGCCGTCGGCGTCGTGATACAAGATGTGGCCAGTGGGGAGAAGACATGCCTTCCGTTGGATTATCTTGGCTTGTCGCTGGGACCGACCGCCACCTATCATTTCGACGAAGCCCGCTCATCCATGGACCGGATTTGCGACCGTTTCGACTTCGGTTTGCCGGTGCCTTATCAGACGATTGCGACAGGCATTTCAGCGCAAGTGCTGTTCCGGATAGTTGATCAGGACCTGGCGCGCTGCATTCCGTTCTCGGGGATGAAACAGACGCATTTTGTCGAAATGGGCCGGACGGATTTGCATGTTTTGATGAAATTGACCTGCGGCGGTGTCATCGGGTTGCCGGTGTACAGCCGCAGCTACGGGATCAGCGCACTTGCCAGTATTCTCAGGGTCATAACTCCGGCCATGGGCTTGCAGTTTGAAGATGTCATCTGTGCCTGGCCTTGTTCCAGAGGCGTCAATCCTTCCAACAACGGCCAAGTTGTAAGGCTTGCCGACAATGCAGTCTGCAGGTTTGGCGAAGGCGGCACGGGAATGTCAAAGATGGGTTCGAATGCCCAGACGATGCTGGACCTGTTGGCGCTTCCATGGCCGGCGCCGCAGGAATTGCGGATGCCTGAAGCTCTGTTCCGGCACACAATTGTCGACAGGCGGAACCGAGTGGCGCGTAGGTTGGCGCGTCAGAAGTGATTTAGGGCGTCTGGCTCGAGATGACATCCAGGCAAGTGCGGGCACGATGGGAAGCGGAGCAGATTGCTAGAACATCTTGTTCGCGGCATGCATCGGCGGCGGTGCGGGGGCGGAGGAGCCGGTGACGGCGATTGATTCAAATTCCCCGTTGATGGCTTTGACCCAGGCTTTGGCCCGGTCGGTCAATTGCCGGTCATCGGTCTGGAAGCGGCCGCGCGAAACCAGGATGCCGAGGTCAGCGCCGTGGTAGCGGTAGTCTCCCGCTGAGTAAACGCGGAGATAAAACGCCTCGTCCTCATCGGAGACTACAAACCAGTCGATGGATTTCCGCACCAGCTTGATAGCGCCGTTTTCGTCCATGCGGTAAATGCCTGAGGATGGTGCCTTGGTGATCATCTCAACCCGGTCAACCGGATACTTCAAGATGAGCTGGCTCCAGTTGTCGAACTCGGACCAGCGGTCCTGCACCTTGGCTAAGTCAAGCTCCCACTCGACGTCCATGAATTCCAGCAGGTGGAACATGTAAATTGGGCAACCGCCATAGGTCGAGGTGATGAGATTGGTGAGCGGCGAAGCGCCGGAGATGCGCGGATTGATTTCACCGAGATAGACCTCGCGCGTATCGGTGTCGATCAGGAAGTCCATGCAGAAGGCGCCTTTATAGCCTGCTTTGTAAAGCTGGTTGCCGAGCTTCTGTGCCATTTCGGTGACGGCCTTGCGTTCCTTTTCCATGCCGCCCGTGAACACGTCATTGCCGCACCAGCCGCCCTGGTAGGGGGTAACTTCGGGAAAGCCGGTGATGTCGGTCTGCATGGGGCCTACCAGGGTGCCGTGGCGGGTAGCCACCGCTTCAACGGTGCCGGGCAGATGGTTGATGCGGCGCATGACCTTGAGTTCCTCTTTCACCAGGTCTTCCTCATGACTGTACCAATCAGCTTCCGACTTGATGAAAAACGTGGTGCGCCCTGAATCGCCGTAAGGCGTTTGGACCACCAGGTCACGGCCGAGGTTCGCCGCGTCAGCAAGGGCACAGAGCTCTTCATAGGTTTTGGCTTTGCCCAGGGTGTTGGGGGCGCTCTTGATGCCCGCCTCGTTGCCGAGCTGGGTGGTCGTTATCTTGGAATCAATGTGCTTGCGCAATTTGGCGGGTGGAAGGGCGATCTTCAGGCCCAGCTCATCGGCGAGAAATTCGGTTTCCTCGTCGAACATCACCAGCATCAGAAGGCCGGGCCCGCGCTCCTTGAGGCGGGCGCGCACTTCCTTGTGGCGCAGCAGGTAGTTGTTCACGTCCTCAATGGATTTGAATTCGTGGGGGCCGTGTTCGCGCGGCACGACAATCTTGGGATGGGTGCCATCGAAGCTGTCGAAAAAATTTATGTATTCGAACTTGTTGATCCAGCGGCCGAGACCCAGAATGTTGTAAGGGGTAGGTGACAGGAAGGTGATAGGCGTCTGGTTTTGCCTGAAGTAGGCATAGATTTCCGACAGGCTTGTGAGTTTTGTTTTTTTTGCCGCTTTAGCCAAAATTGCTCTCCCCAACACTTGTGGAAGCAAGTTAAGCCTAAATCACGGGATTAGAAAAGCCGTGGAGTGTGCCGACCTGTGATATATTTACCTGGCGCGGGCCTGTTCAAGCGGCTTTACAAATTCGATCGCCACGCCATTTTCCAGGTAGCGCACGACTCGGCCGCGCATTTTCCCCAGCATCACATAGGTGCCGAGGCTCGGCATCACATCGACGGTGATGCCCGCACCGGAGACGGAAATGTCGACGACTTCGCAATTGTAGACGCGGCCATCGGGGAGGGTAATTTGCGACTGGCTGTCGCGCGGCTCGAAACGCGCGTGCCTGCGTTCTTCCTCGCTGTTGGACGGCCGTTCGCCGAGCCACTTGATGCGGGCTTCGAGTTTTTCAAGACGGCTGCCCTTGAGGGAAAATGCAATGCGGAAGCCGCCGGGAACAGCCTTGTCGGAGACCGCTTCGATGCGGCCCAGTTCCTCGAGGTACGCAACGATCGGCAGGCCAATGTCGGGAATTGTGTCGGTCACGAACGTAGCGCCGGTGGTGGTCAGATTGGTGACCTGGCAGGGGTGCTCGGACAAATCGGGAAGCATGTAGCGGCCATAGAGTGACCTTGCCTGCTCGGGGCTTGCGGCCAGATCCTGTTTTTCGGCGGTTGCACTCACTTCTAGGACCTCAAAGCTGCTTCCTGCCACGACGTTAGCCGCGCGGATTCCGGTAACAATTATAAAAGTTCCGGTAACCCTAATCGCTGCCTGTAAAGGCCAAGTTAAGGAAAATGCACAAAGTGCCTAGGGCCTGCCACCCTTGATCAGCCGGAGGCCCGGGGGCCGGATATCGGGGTTGTTCAGGCTGGCAACCAGCTTGTCGCCGGGGAGGGGCTCGGTCCAGATGGAGCGGGTTGCGGTAAGCTCCATGAAGGTTATGGCGCTGTAGCCGAGGTTGGACAGGTCGCGGAGCGGGAAAATCCCGCCAAATATATGAAATCGAGAGCCATTTCGGGCATGGATGGGAAGCCCCAGCAACTCTGCGCCAATCACCTGGCCGGTGTCGGTTGTCAGGTGGTAGCGGACAAGGCAGGGCTGCAGGCTGGTTACTACCGTGGTAAAAAGCTGATTCAGGGTGCGGCGCTCAAAATTGCGCCAGCCGGCAAGGGCATCGGTGGAGGTAAGCTTCTGGCGGTAGAGCTGGCTGACTTCGCTGCCCGCCAAGCGCCACTTGAACGTCTGAAAGAGGTGATCGCGTTCCAGCATGACCAGATTTGGCACGATGGGGCTGATCTGCCTCAAATCGAGATCATCGCGGTCGGGGGCAGCCTTTTCGCCACGGATTTTTTCCCAGAAGCTGAACAGCGCGCGGGTGCCCGGATGCTTAATGTGAGCATAGGCTTGGCTTGCTTCTTTCGAGTCGTTAGTTAACATCGCGTAACCCCAAGGGCTGAGGCGCGTCGCGGCCTGTCCCAATCATGAACTATCAGGCCCAGTGTTGCAGGGGCCATGCCATTCGACAGGAGATTGTGAATTGATGAGCGAACCAGACTTGGTGAAGGTTGAGCCTGTGGCGCGAGAACCACTCTTCCGCGCGCCGAAAGTTGTCCTGATCCTGATTGCCATTCTGGTGGGGGTGCATGTTGTCTTTCTGCTGGCCGGCGAAGACTGGCAGGTATGGAGCCTCTACGCATTTTCGTTCATTCCGGCGCGGATTTCCGGCGGCGCGCCGTTTCCCGCCATTTGGGGATCGCAGGTGTGGTCCTTCGTGACCTACGGGTTGCTGCATGCCGACATGATGCATTTGTTTTTCAACAGCCTTTGGCTTCTGGTTTTTGGCTCCGTGGTGGCGCGCAGGCTTGGACCTCTGAAATTTCTGGTGCTCGCCTGTGTTTCCACCATCATGGGTGCGGTGGCAACACTGCTCACCCATTGGGGAGAGGTGGCAATTGTGATCGGCGCATCGGGGGCGGTTTCCGGACTCATGGCAGCAGCCATTCCGCTGATGTATGGCGCGGGGCTTCGGCTTGGTGATACCTACCGCATGGATATCGCCACAGTCAGGCCCTTGCGGCCCCTGGAAATACTGACAAATAGGCGAGCCTTTATTTTCACTTTGATTTGGATGGCAGTAACTTTGTTTTCGGGCGCCAGCGGCTGGACGGGTGCCTCGTTTATCGAGGAGGGGCGCATTGCCTGGGAAGCCCATATTGGCGGATTTGTGGCGGGGCTTATCGCCTTTTATTGGCTTGACCGGGGGAATTGATTTACCTTCTGCGCAGGCGTGGTACAGTGGGCTCTTGAACGTTCAAGTAAAGGGAGGTGTGCATGTCCGTATCCCATATTCTTGGTGTCAAAGGCCGAGGCGTCATCACAGGCACGGCAAAGGAAACAGTTCAAAGTATCGCGCAAAAACTGGCGCAGCACCGCATTGGCGCAGTCGTAATAGTTGATGAGAAGGGCGGCATTGCCGGGATTGTCTCGGAGCGCGACATTGTGCGGGCGTTAGCCGAGCAGGGTGAAAAGTCCCTGGCCATGCCCGTTTCCGGCGTGATGAGCAAAGCGGTCAGAACCTGCAAGGTGGGCGATAGCGAAACCGAATTGATGGCCTTGATGACAACGCACCGGATCCGCCATCTGCCGGTGGTGGACAGCGGCAAGCTCGCGGGCATGATTTCCATCGGCGATATCGTGAAGTTCCGCATCGAAGCCATTGAGCGCGAGTCGGAAGAGATGAAGAGTTACATCGCCTCGGCGGGTTAGCGCGCCTATTTGCGGTAGACGAAGTCCGGGTCAAACAGTTTTTCGTTATCGATGAACTCGAGTTCGCCGTTGACGATCTTGCGGTAGAAGCAGGATTTGCGGCCGGTGTGGCAGGCGGCCCCATGGCCTTCCGCCGTGACCTTGATCTGCAGAACATCCTGGTCGCAATCGGTGAGGACGCTGATGGCGGCGAAGGTTTCGCCGGAGGTTTCGCCTTTTTTCCACAGGGCCTTGCGCGACCGGCTGTAGAAATGCACCTGGCCAGTGACAAAGGTGATGTCGAGGGCCTCGCGGTTCATGTGGGCGAACATGAGCACGGTACCGTCGCGCGCATCGGTGACGATGGCGGGAATCAAGCCATGCTCATCGAACTTGAGATTGAGGGCCGTCGTCTCATCGATGGCGCGTGACATTAGAGCGAGAAGCCGCCCGACGGTGAGCGCACCAGATCCATGAACCGGGCCTGCATGGCCGGGTTGGACTTGAACTCGCCGGTGAACTGGGTGGTGATGGTCGCCACATTGCGCTTGCCGATGCCGCGCATGGACATGCAGGTGTGGACCGCCTCGATCATGACGGCAGCGCCGCGGGGCTTGAGGCTTGCACAAATGGAGTTGGCAATCTGGGCGGTCATGGTTTCCTGGGTCTGCAGGCGGCGGGCAAAGATTTCAACGACGCGGGCCAGCTTGGAAATGCCCACGACCTGTTCGGTAGGCAAATAAGCGACATGGGCGCGGCCAACGAAAGGGGCGATGTGATGCTCGCAGTGGGAGGTGAACTCAATGTCGCGGAGCATGACGATGTCGTCATAGCCGCCCACCTCCTTGAAGGTTCGGGACAGGGTTTCCGCGGGGTCTTCGCTATAGCCGCTGAAATACTCGTTGAAGGCCTTGGTCACCCGGCGTGGCGTATCCAGCAGGCCCTCACGGGCAGGATCGTCGCCAGCCCACGCCAAGAGGACGCGCACGGCGGCCTCGGCCTCTTCCTGAGACGGACGCTTAACCTTGGATTCAGGGGTTTCGCGCTGGAATTTCTTGATGATAGCGTCCATTTGGTCTCTTTGATTTTGGATACTAAATTGACTTTACGAATGTTTCTGGTCTTCCCATATCATGGGGGGTAAATTGAGGCAAACCAGCAAAGACCCTTGGTTAAGCAATACCGACGCGGATATGTGAATGATTAACGAGATTTACAACAGGAAAATCCTTGCGTTCGCGGCAGACATTCCGGGTTTGCATCGCTTGGCTGCCCCGGACGCCACCGCCGTGGCCCATTCCCGGCTTTGCGGCTCACGGGTGACCGTTGACCTTAAAATGAAGGATAATGTGGTGACCGGCTTTGGCCAGGAGGTGAAAGCCTGCGCCCTGGGGCAGGCTTCGTCATCGGTCATGGCCCGCCATGTCATCGGTTCCACGGCGGCGGAGCTCCGCAATCTGAAGGAGCAGATGTATGCCATGCTGAAGGACGGCGGCCCGGCGCCCACGGGCAAGTGGGCGGATTACGAAGCCTTTATTCCGGTGCGGGATTTCAAGGCGCGGCACGCCTCGACGCTTCTGACTTTTGACGCCGTAACAGATGCCATTTCACAGATTGAGGCAAAGCAGCATGAGCATACTTGACGCCAAAACGGTTGTTCCGCGCTCCGGCACAAACTACCTGCCGCAATTTGCCCATGTGGTGCAGGGGCGGGAGAAGCGGGTGCTTGGTGATGTTTTTGGGCTAACCCAATTTGGTGTAAACCTCACCACCCTTGCTCCCGGCAGTGCCTCCGCGCTCCGCCATTGGCATGCGCGTGAGGATGAGTTTGTATTTGTGGTTTCCGGCGAAATCACCCTGATTGATGATTTGGGAGAGCATGTGTTGACGCCTGGCATGTGTGCCGGCTTCAAAGCCGGCGTGGCCAATGGCCATTGCCTGGTCAACAAATCGGCTGCCCCTGCCAGCTATGTTGAAATCGGCACCCGTGCCGCTGAGGAGTCGGCAGAGTATCCCGATGTGGACTTGAAGGCTGAAAAGCGCGCCGGGAAATGGTCCTACATGAAAAAGGACGGAACGCCTTACTGACGCTTCTTTCCAGCGATGTCCGGCGCGCGGGGAAACCTTGATTGTAGGTCGCGGTCAGTGACGCTCATGTGGTTTCTGGTGTATTGCTCGGAGGCATCCCGCAGCGGCTGGAAATCCCAATGGAACTGGTCACCGCTTTTCAATGCTTCGTACATCATCAGGCGGGCGCGTTGGCTTTCGAGAACGGCGTTGTTGATTCGCGGGATGTCAAATTTCTCCACCACTTCATCATGGAATTTCTTGGCGATGGGGTGGCTTTCCGCCATGTTGTTCAATTCATTGGGGTCATCGACGAGATTGAACAATTGTTCCGGGTCAGTTGGGCAGTAGATGTATTTCCACGGCCCTCGCCTCAGCATGTACATGGGCGCCACGGTTCCTTCAGCGAGATATTCGCCCCAGGCGGTGGCGTTTGGATCTTCGGCAGCGCCGCCGAGGAGAGGATAGAGCGAGCGGCCATCGGCGGGGCGGGAGAGTTCTGACTTTCCACCGGTTGCCACGTCCACAAGGGTTGGCAGAATATCGGGAAGGGAAACCGGTTCCGCGACGCGGCGCGATTTGAATTTTTTGGGCGCACAGACAATCAGCGGAATATGGGCCGAGGGTTCGAGATAGGACATCTTGTACCAAAGGCCGCGTTCGCCGAGGAAGTCGCCGTGGTCCGAGGTGAAAACAATCACGGTGTTGTCAAGCTGGCCGGTGGCTTCGAGCGCATCCAGCAACTTCCCAACGAGACCGTCGACGTAGGAAATATTGGCGTAATAGCCATGGCGCGCCGCGCGGATATCGGCTTCGGTGACGGTGTAGTCCTGCATGGCGGAAACGTCATAGAGGCGCTTGCTATGGGCATCGAGGGCCTTATGCGAAATGGCGGGAACGCGCGGCAGATCAATATCCTCGGCGC
>JBBQNU010000041.1:0-20556 GCA_038330285.1 Hyphomicrobiales bacterium
GCAAATGCAGTCTCGCCCACGTAAAGCCTGAGCCTTGGATATTCATGGCTGAGAAAATCCGTGAGGCTGGCAAGAGTCAGGTTCTGATCGACGGCCATCATCCAGTTTAGATGACGAAATCCCTCTTCACTTGCCAATCACGAGGCGGTTCGGGCCCTCACGTTAGCGTGATCAGGCAGGACTATTTCAAGAGGAAGGTCACCTTCAGGTTGACGCGCCATTCACTGACCTTGCCATTCTTGACAACGCATTTGATGTCCTGCACCCAGGCGCCCTCAATCTGATCAAGGGTCGAGTCAGCGCGCTTGATCCCGCTTTCAATCGCGTCCTCAATGCTCTTGGGCGAAGAGGCGGTGAGTTCGATAACTTTTGCAACTGTGGTCATGGCCTGTCCTATCTTCATGCTGGAAAACATTGGCTTTGAGGTTTTCCTCGGGCCCATGTTAGCATAGGTTCTTCATCCCCGCTCCAGAGGAATTCCATTAATTTATGGCGCTGCATCTCATCAAATTATGTGTCGGCGTTTCAGAAGTATCCGAACTCAGGCACTGGGTGCGGGATGCGCGGAAGGGGCTCGACAGCCTGGATCACACAACGCGGATGTTCCCCACACGCGGCGACGAGATATTGAACGGCGGTTCACTCTACTGGGTGATCCGCGGCATGATCCTGTGCCGCCAGCCCATCGCGGATCTGGTACCAGTCAAACGCAAGGACGGCATTTCCCGTTGCCGCATCGATTTCAAGGCGAAGATTGTTCCGGTCTGGCCCACGCCGCGCCGGGCGTTCCAGGGCTGGCGCTATCTCAGCGCCGAAGATGCCCCGGCAGATTTGAAAAAAGGCGCAAGCGCCAGCGAGATGGATGAGTCCATGCGGCGGGAATTGTCGGCGCTGGGATTGCTGTAAATTCACACCTCGATATTATCAATCAGCCGCGTCTTGCCGAGCCAGGCGGCGGCCAGCAGGCGCAGGGGTTCGCCGCTGTGGGTTTGCGGGACGGCGAGGGTTTCGGCATTCCGTGCGGTGACGTAGTCAACCTTGAAGCCGAGGGTAGTGAGGGAGCGCGAGGCGGCGCGCATGGCTTTTTGCGGATCGGTGCCATTGCGGATTTTTTCGGCGGCCTGCGTCAGGGACTTGTGGATGGCGGTTGCTTGGGCGCGTTCAGTCTTGGTGAGGTACTGGTTGCGCGAGGAAAGCGCCAGGCCGTCGGGGGAGCGCAGGGTCGGCACGCCGATGACCTTGATGGGCATGTCGAGATCACGCGCCATCTGGGTCACCACCAGCAATTGCTGGTAATCCTTCTGGCCGAACATGGCGAAGTCGGCCCCGCTCTGGATGAAGAGCTTGGCCACGATTGTGGCCACGCCATCAAAGAAGTGCGGGCGGAACTTGTCCTCAAGATTGGCCTTGGCCGGGCCTTTGAGCACCACCGATGTGGCGAAATCCGCGCCATAGACTTCCTCCGGCGGCGGGGCAAAAATCAAATGGGCCCCGGCTTCCGCCAGCTTGGCCACGTCGCCCGCCTCGTCGCGCGGGTAGCGGCTCAGGTCCTCAGTCGGACCAAACTGCTTGGCATTCACGAAAAGCGTCACCAGCACCTTGTCGGCCTGCTCCAGGCCTTCGGCCACCAGGGCGAGGTGGCCCTCGTGGAGCGCGCCCATGGTGGGCACAATAGCGAAGGTCAGGTCGTCATTGCGCCACTTGGCCGTTTCGCGGCGCAGCCCTTCAATGGAACGGACGATCTTTGGCTTCACGGGTTTCGATCCTAAGGTTGGGAATCGGCAGCAACTGGCGCACAGACGAGGGGCTTTATATCCACATATTTTGCCGTTAATGGCGAGAAAAATGTTTTGGACTGTGGCATTGTCCGCTCTTTCCGGAGACCTCCATGACCGCCCAATCAAACCGCGCCGCCATTTCCGCCCGGCTTTTTGCCGATGAAACTTTACTGGTTAAGGAGCTGGCGGCAGAGGCTCTGCTGAGCCCTGACAACAAGAAGCGCGTGGCTGACCTTGCCAAGCTTCTGGTGGCTGCGGTGCGGGCCAACCGCCAGGCGCAGGGCGGCATTGACGCCTTCATGCAGGAATATTCGCTCTCCTCGGAGGAGGGCGTGGTGCTGATGTGCATGGCGGAAGCGCTGCTCCGCATTCCGGACGCCGAGACCGCCGACAAGCTGATTGCCGACAAGATCGGTGGCAAGGATTGGGAAGGCCATCTCGGCCAGTCGGAATCGCTGTTCGTGAATGCCTCAGCCTGGGGCCTGATGCTTACCGGCCGGATTGTTGAACTCGGCAAAGGCACCAAGTTTGACACGGCGGGTTACCTCAAGCGCCTGATCACGCGCTCGGGCGAGCCGGTTATCCGCAGCGCCATGAAGCAGGCCATGCGGATCATGGGCAAGCAATTCGTGCTGGGCCGCACCATTGAGGAAGCCCTCGGCATTGCCAGGCCCCTGGAAGCGGAGGGTTACCGCTTTTCCTATGACATGCTGGGGGAAGCGGCGTTTACGGCGGATGACGCGAAGAAGTATTTTGCCTCCTATAAGTCGGCGCTGAAGAAACTTGGCGCCAAGGCGACGGGCACGGATGTTTTTTCGCGGCCCTCGATTTCGGTGAAGCTCTCGGCGCTGCATCCCCGATACGAGGTGAAGCAGCAGGAGCGGGTGCATGCGGAACTTCTGCCGCAGATCATTGAGCTTGCGGTCCTGGCCAGGTCGCTGAACGTGGGACTCACCATCGATGCGGAGGAAGTGAACCGGCTCGATCTGTCATTGGACCTGTTTGAAACTCTGGCGGCGGAACCTAGCCTGAAGGGCTGGAATGGGCTGGGCCTTGCGGTGCAGGCCTATGGCAAGCGGGCCAAGCCGGTTCTGGAGTGGCTGGCAGGCGTGGCGCAGGCAACGCAACGTGTTCTGCCGGTGCGCCTGGTGAAGGGGGCCTATTGGGATACGGAAATCAAGCGGGCCCAGGAGGCGGGGCTTGAGACCTATCCGCTGTTCACCCGCAAGGTTTCCACCGACGTCAGCTATCTGGCATGCGCGAAGTTCATGTTGGCCAAGCGGGATTTGTTTTACCCGCAGTTTGCCACCCACAATGCCCACACGATTGCGGCGGTCAAGATCATGGCGGGCGAGCAAGGGGGCTATGAGTTCCAGCGTCTGCACGGTATGGGGCAGGCGCTGTATGAGCAGGTGGTGGGGCCTACGAAAATGAATGTGCCCTGCCGGATCTATGCGCCAGTCGGCAGCCATCAGGATTTGCTGGCCTATCTGGTCCGGCGGCTTCTGGAAAACGGGGCGAACACCTCTTTCGTCAATCGCCTTGCCGATGATGATGCGCCCATTGCCGATATCATTGCCGATCCGGTGGTTGAGGTTGCAGCACTCACGCAGATTCCGCATCCGCGCATTCCGGCGCCGCGGAATATTTTCGAAGGCCGCGTGAGTTCATCGGGCGCGCCTCTATGGGATGACGCCACGCGGGCCAAAATTGTGGATGGCATCAGGCGGGAGTTGGCAAAGCCCAGCGATGCGTCAACTCTTGTTGATGGCAAGGCCGTGCGCGGCGGGCCGCTGCGCAACATCAATGCGCCGCATGATAACCGGGTGAATGTCGGGGTGGTGCATGAGGCGGATGAAAAGGCCGTGGCGCAGGCCATGGCCTCGGCTTCCAACCAGCAGCATGACTGGGACCTGCTCGGCGGCGCGGCGCGGGCCACCATTCTCGAGAAGGCCGCTTCGCTTTATGAAGAGAAATCGGCGCGGCTCATGGCGCTGCTGGTGCAGGAGGCGGGAAAGACTCTCGACAACGCGCTTTCTGACTTGCGCGAGGCCGTGGATTTCCTGCGCTATTACGCGGCGCAGGCGCGGGCGGAATTTTCGGGCGTGCTGCGCCTGCCGGGGCCGACGGGTGAAAGCAATGAACTCACGCTGCATGGCCGTGGTGTCTTCGCCTGTATTGCGCCGTGGAATTTCCCGCTGGCCATATTCACCGGGCAGATTGCCGCTGCCTTGGCCGCGGGCAATGCGGTTGTGGCAAAGCCTGCCGAGCAAACGCCACTGGTGGCTCATGAGGCGGTGAAGCTCCTGCATCTCGCCGGCGTGCCGCCCTCGGTTCTGCATTTTCTGCCGGGAGATGGCGCGCGCATTGGCAAAACGCTGCTTGCCCATCCCGCTCTTTCAGGCGTGGCCTTCACCGGTTCCAACGAAACGGCTTCGCTTATCAATCGGGCTCTTGCGGCGCGCGACGGCGCATTTGTTTCGCTGATCGCCGAAACCGGCGGCATGAATGCAATGATTGTCGACAGTTCGGCCCTTCCTGAACAGGCGGTGCGTGATGTTCTCGCGTCCGCCTTCGACAGTGCCGGGCAGCGCTGTTCGGCCGCCCGCCTGCTATTTGTTCAGGACGATGTGGCGCCCCGGGTCATTCCGATGCTGCGCGGCGCCATGGCGGAGCTTCGAGTCGGCGATCCCCTGGACTATGCCACCGATGTTGGCCCCGTCATCGATGCGGAAGCGCGCGCGAAGCTTGACGCCCACAAGGCGCAAATGGCGAAGCAGGCCAAGACCATACTTGACCTGCCGCTTCCGAGTTCTTGCGCCCATGGCACTTTTGTTGCGCCCGCGGCCTATGAGCTCGAATCCATTTCCTCACTGAAACGTGAAGTTTTCGGTCCCGTCCTGCATGTGGTGCGCTTTGCCGGGAGCCGCATGGCCGAAGTTTGCAACGCGCTGAATGCAACGGGATTTGGGCTCACCCTTGGCTTGCATACGCGCATTGAGAGCACGGTTAATGAAGTGCGAAGCCGCGCCCGGGTCGGAAACATGTATGTGAACCGCAACCAGATTGGTGCGGTTGTCGGAGCACAACCCTTTGGCGGTGAAGGGCTTTCCGGGACGGGGCCAAAGGCTGGGGGAGGCCATTATATGCACCGTTTTGCCACCGAACGGGTGTGTTCGACAGACACAACCGCATCGGGCGGAAACGCGGCGTTAATGTCCATGGAAACCGTAGCAAAAAATTAAATCAAACCGGAGCAATCTTTCTCCGGGATTTACCCTGTTATGTAACGCTCTCTTTAGGGCGGGAACTTATCCTTGGGCCAGGAGGTTGGTGTGGCAATGAATAATGACTTTGACCTGGCGAATGAGTCGAGGAGTGCTTTTGCCACTTTTGAAGAGGCAACGCACTATCTTGAGGACGTTTGCGCGCGGATGAAGGTCAATCACCTGTCCTATTGGCTGGTTCACTCCATTGATGGAACGCCTGATCAGGTCACCTGGATCACAACCTATGACCCGTCATACATGAGCTTCTACATGGCGAACTATACGCCGCTGGGTGACAGCAGTTTTGAGACCGCCATTGCCGAGAACCAGGTTCTTGACTGGGCCGACGATGATTCAACAAAGACAAACCTTCTGCCCACCGCGCTGAAATACGGGATCACAAAATACGGCATTTCATTCCCCCTCCGGGATGGTGAATTCGGCGATGTGCTGTTTTCGGTGAACGTCAAGAGCACCGACGAGGAATGGGCCTTGCTGCGCGAGGATATCGTTGCCAAGTTCCGCCCCTTTGCTGTCTATTTCCATGCCCGCGCCAAACCGCTTATCCAGTCGCGCAAATTCGCCGAAATCAATTTCGCCGCTTAATCGTTATCAGTTTTGTAGCTTAGGCCACGCTCTACAGCGTGCCTGCCGAATTTCCCGCGCAGCTTGTCGATGGCGCGTTCGGCCTTGGTGAGGGTTTCAACCCTGGCGTCGAGGCTTTTGGTTTCGGCCATGGCAGGGCTCAAATGCGAAATCCCAACTCCGATCAGACGGAATTGCGTGCCCGTTGCCTCGCGCTTCAGCAGGGGGAGAGCTGCGGAAAAAATGCGGTGGGCCAATTGCGTGGGCTCATCCAGCGTTGTGTTGCGGCTGCGGATCTTGAAATCCGTGGTCTTGAGTTTCAGCACCACGGTCTGGCCCGCAAGGCCGTCTTTTTTGGCGCGCCAGGATACTTTCTCCGCGAGCTGCCAGAGAATGCGCTCCAGTGCCTCGAAGCTGCTGATATCGTGATTGAAGGTGGTTTCGGCCGAGATGCTTTTGCTTTCATCATGGGGCGAGACATGGCGGGCGTCTTCGCCGCGCGACAGGTGGTAGAGCCTTGCCCCCATCACGCCATAGCGGCGCATAAGCTCGCTGCGCTCCATGTTCTGCAGTTGCCCGATGAGGTTAATGCCGTCCCTGAGCAGTTGGGCCTGGAAGGCGCGGCCCACGCCCCAGATCAGGCTCACGGATTTTTCTGCCAGAAAGCTTTTCGCTTCGGCCTTGCCAATAACCGAGAAGCCCCTTGGTTTTTCGAGATCGGAGGCAACCTTGGCCAGGTATTTATTGTAGGAAAGCCCGGCGGAAGCGCTGATGCCGATCTTGCTTTCAATGGTCTTGAGCAGGGTTGCCAGCGAGAGCGCCGGGCTTTTGCCGTGCAGCCTCGTGGTGCCCGTGAGATCCAGGAACGCCTCGTCGATGGAGATGGGTTCAACCTGCGGCGTGAGCTCCAGCATGAGTTCCCGCACCTCCTTGCCCACCGCCGCATACTTGCGGATATCGGGACGGATTACCGTGGCATCGGGGCACAGGGCCAGTGCCTTGAACATGGGCATGGCGGATTTCACCCCCTTGATGCGGGCCACATAGCAGGCGGTGGACACCACGCCCCTCGTGCCGCCACCAATGATGACGGGCTTGTCCAAGAGATCCGGATTGTCGCGTTTTTCCACGGCTGCGTAGAATGCGTCGCAATCGATGTGGGCGATGGACAATTCATGGATTTCCGCGTGGCGCTTCAGCCGCGGGCCCCGGCACTGCGGGCAGCGCGTATCCCGCGGCTCAACCGCTGCAAAGCAGTCGCGGCAGAATCCGGGGGCTTCCTGGAGCGTATTCATGGCGGCAGTTTAGCGCTGATTTGAACTGGGCGCTAACGCCCAGCGATCAATTCCATGACATGGGGGTGCACTTCGTCCCAGGTGTGGGTCCGCAGCGAGACAAAATCGAGCGGCGGCACGAGGCGGGCGTAGCGCTCGTCGTGAAGAAAATGGATGAGGTGCACGTCGGGTGCATGTTCGAAGGCCGAGGTGATAAAGCCCGGGCTGTCGTCAATGAAAACCACGGGAGCGGCAATTTGTGCGGCGATCTTGCGGATGGCCGGGCCCTTGGGGCCGGAATTGGTCACCACCGGAAAATTCAGGCCGTGGCCGGCAAGGTTGGCGCGGCGGTCGTCGCCCGCTTCATGGGGCAGGTTGGTGAGCATGATGACATCGGCGGTTTTTTCAATGTTGAGAAGGGCTTCCACGGCACCATCGATGGTCTTCATGGCCAGGGTGCGTTCGGCAAAGAACTGCACCACGGCTTTCTCGCTATCCTCGGGGCTGAGCGTCGTCAGGTTCTTGCGCTGGCGGATATTGCTGTTGAACAGCATCCGCGAGGTATCAAGCTCGAGGTCAAGACCCGTCAAATAGTCTTCAAAATCCCTGGTGAAATGCACCACCACCTCATCCACGTCGCAAATGACGAGGGGGCGGTTGGACCGCAATTGCAGGCCGGCAATCTGGTTTATCGTAGTTTCACTAATCATTCAGGGCTCCGGGCAGGCTCTGGCGGGCCCGCACGATGGTTTCTGGAGCGAGTTCACTTGCTCCCGCAAAGGCCAGAAGTAAAGATTCATTCTGCAGAAAATAGTCAAGTACACCGGCCAGGAACGCGCTGTCCGTGGCACCGGCGCGGAGATCTCCAGCCGTCAAACCAGTCGAGCCCAAAAACGGCTCCAGAAGGTCCTCCTCGGCCGCCAAATAGCCCAATGCTTTCAAAGCTATCGTCTGGGCCGCCTCACTATCGCCGGAAAACTTCAGTACCATCTTTGCTCGCAATTAACCAATTTGACTAACCCTGTGGCTGCAATCCCAGACAATTAAGCCATTGGTGACGGAATCGCCCCAGAATGACCATCAATAGGGTAGTGGTAGCGGCGGGGCACTTGTCAAACAAGCAGGGCCCCTTCAAATGTGAGATCGGCGTCAATTATGGATTTTACCGCAACACAAATGGCGGACGTGATGAAAACACCTGGGGCCGTGCCTGCGAAGCCCAAAACCGTACTGGTTGTGGAAGACAATGAATTGAACATGAAGCTGTTCAATGACCTCCTTGAAGCCCATGGCTACAAGGTCATCCAGACCCGTGACGGCCTTTCAGCGCTCGACCTGGCACGCAAGCACATGCCGGACCTTATTCTCATGGATATCCAGTTGCCGGAGGTTTCAGGCATCGAAGTCACCAAGTGGTTGAAGGAAGATGATACGCTGCGCGCCATTCCGGTGATCGCGGTCACCGCCTTCGCCATGAAAGGCGACGAGCAGAAGATCCGCGAGGGCGGCTGCGAGGCCTACGTCTCCAAGCCCATCTCGGTCATCAGCTTTCTCAAAACCATCGACAGTTTCCTCGGCCAGCCAAAATGACAGCCCGCATTCTTGTCGTTGACGATATCCTCGCAAATGTCCGTTTGCTGGAGGCCAAGCTTTCAGCCGAATATTTTGAAGTCGTCACCGCCATGAACGGCGTGGATGCGCTGGAAGCGGTGCAGCGCGCCAAGCCCGACATCGTGCTTCTTGATGTGATGATGCCGGGCATTGACGGCATCGAAGTGTGCAGGCGCCTCAAGGCCGATCCCACCACGCAGCATATTCCGGTCATCATGGTGACCGCGCTTGACCAGCTGGAAGACCGGGTTCGTGGCCTGGAAGCTGGTGCCGATGATTTCCTCACCAAGCCGGTGAATGACGTGGCCCTGTTTTGCCGAATCAAAAGCCTGGTGCGCCTCAAAATGCTTTCGGACGAGCTGCGGGCCCGGGCCGAATCGAGCCAGACCATGGGCCTGGTCGTCAATAAAGCTATCCCCGCCGATACACGCCCCGGAAACATCCTGGTCGTCGATAGCCGCGTCGCCTTTATTGACCGGGTGCGGGTGGCGCTCACCGGCAAGCACAAGGTTTCCGCGGTGATCGATCCTTTGGAAGCCATTCCCACGATCACCGAAAGTGCCCAGCCTTACGAGTTGGTCATCGTCAATCTCGACGCCGAGCAATTCGATGGCCTGCGCCTCTGCTCGCAATTGAAATCGCTGGAGCAGACCCGGCAAATTCCCATCCTCATTGTGGTGGCGCCCGATGACGAGCAGCGCCTCATGCGGGCCCTCGACATGGGCGTGAATGACTATCTTATCCGCCCCATCGACCGGCAGGAGCTGATGGCCCGGGTGAACACGCAGATCAGGCGCGCCCGCTACGCCGAGCAGCTCCGCGTCAGCGTGCAGACATCCATTGAAATGGCGGTGACCGACGCGCTCACCGGCCTTTACAACCGGCGCTACATGGAAACCCACCTCGGCCACCTGGTTGAACATTCCATCAACCGCGGCAAGCCGCTTTCGGCTCTTGCAATTGACGTTGATTTTTTCAAGCCGGTGAATGACACTTACGGCCATGACGTGGGCGACAAGGTACTGCAGGAACTCGCCTCGCGCATCCGCGACAACATCCGGAATGTCGACATGGCCTGCCGCGTGGGCGGCGAAGAATTCACCATCATCCTGCCTGCAACCGAACTGCATCTGGCGCAAAAAATTGCCGAGCGCATCCGCAAAGCAATCGCCAGCAAGCCGTTCAGCGCCGGGGCCGATGGCAGCACATTGAACATTACGGTTTCGGTGGGGCTGTCAACGCTGACAGGGGCCAATGACAAGGTCGAGGAATTCCTCAAGCGCGCCGACCAGGCCCTCTACATCGCCAAGCGCGAGGGCCGCAACCGGGTGACCCACATCGCGGCCTAGGGTTTCAGCGTCCGGCTTCCGCGCTGCAAGATAACTTGCGCAAGAACGAGCAACAGCAGCGATGTCATCAGCACCACGGTTCCAACCGCGTTGATTTCAGGGGTAACGCCGCGGCGGATGGAGGAGAAGACGTAGATCGGCAGCGTCACGTCCGGGCCTGCCACGAAATAGGCGATGATGAAATCCTCGAAGGAAAAAGTGAAGGCCAGAAGGAAGCCCGCCAGAATGGAGGGCGCCAGCAGCGGCAGCACGACCTGGCGGAAGGTGCCGAGCGGCGTGGCGTAGAGATCCTCCGACGCTTCCACGAGGCTGCGGTCCATGCCCTGCAATCTCGCCCGCACCAAGAGTGCCACCACCGCGATGTTGAACAGCACGTGGGCGGCGATCACCATCCAGGCGCCCATTTCGATACGGACGTTCCAGGCAGCCAAGAGATAGGGATTGATCATGTCGAAAAAGGAGACAAAGGCGATCAGCGTCGAGATGCCGATGACAATACCCGGCACCAGGATGGCAATATAGATCAGGGCGTCGAACACATGGCGGAGCCAGCCGCTCATGCGCTCGAGGCCGAGTGCGGCAAGCGTTCCGATGATGGCAGAGAGCACCGCAGTCGTGAGTGCGATCATCAGGCTGGTGGTCAGTGCCTCGGTAATCAGCGGATTGGAGAAGGCCTTGCCATACCATTCCAGCGAGAAGCCTTGCCAGATCATTGCCTGCTTTCCGGCATTGAAGGAACCGCCGACAATGAAGGCGATGGGTGCGTAGAGGAAGATGTAGATGAGGATGGCGTAGAGGCGCATGGCTAGACCAGCGCCGCCCGCCGCGCGTCGGTCTTGCCGAGCACGAAGCGCATGTAGAAATAGATCGTGACGAACATGATGGCCACAAGCGCCACGGATACGGCGGCGCCGAAGGGCCAGTTGCGCGACTGAAGGAAGAGATCAACCAGCGCGTTGCCGATGAAGAAGACCTTGCCGCCGCCCAAATACTGCGGAAGGATGTAGTCGCCCATCAGCAGGATGAAGACCAGCATGGAGCCGGTCGCGACCCCGGGCAGTGCCAGCGGCAGCGTCACCTGGAAGAAGGTGCGGATCGGCGTGGCGCCGAGATCGGCGGAAGCCTCCAGCAGGCGCTTGTCGAGTTTCTCAAGGCTTACATAGATGGGCGGCACCATGAGCGGCAGGAAGCCATAAACGGCGCCGATCAGAACGGCCCATGGGGTGTTGATGATCCGCACGCCGTCAATGCCGATATAGGCGAGCCATGCGGGAATTCCCTTGCCGCCCAGAAGCATGATCCAGGCATAATAGCGCAGCAACTGGCTGGTCCAGAACGGCGCCATCACCAGCACGAGTAAAGTCACACGCCATTTCGGATCGACCTTCACCGCGAGGAAATAGGCCATGGGAAAGGCAAAGATGGCGGTGAGCAGCGTGGCGAGCGGCGCCAGGGTCAGCGTGTTGACGAAGGCTTTTCCGCGCGCGGCGAGGTTCAGGTAGTTGTCGAAGGTGAAGGCGGGCGAATAGCCGCCGGCCGGGGCCCGTTCGCCGAAGGAAAAGACAAGGACCACCATCAGCGGCACGATCAGCAGGAACACGAAGAAGACTGCCGCAGGTGCAACGAGCAGCGCGGTCACGGCGCGGGAACGGGCAGGCGCTGCGGTCAATGCGGACTCCGATGTCGAAGGCAGGTTCTCCCTCCCGCGCGGGTGCGGGGGAGGGAGACGATGCTCAGGCTGACTTGAAGCGCGCCATGATTTCGGCGCGGAGCGGATTGGTCAGTGTTGCCGCCGCGCCGAATTCGAGCGGTGACAGCGCCTCGGCTGCCGGATAGAGGATCGGATTTTCCAACATTTCCTTCGGCACCAGCTTGTTGGTGCGCGAGTCGGTCGAGGGATAACCGTGAGCCACGACTTCCTTGGCATTGATCTCAGGCGTCAACAGGAAGTCGATCAGCGCATATGCCGCCTCGATATTGGGCGCACCCTTGGGGATGGCGTAGAAGTCGCTCCAGATCTCGCCGCCTTCCTTGGCCAGGACATAGAGCATCTCCGGCATGTCGCGCTGGAGCTGGGTGGCATCGCCGGTCCAGCAGACGCTCATCCAGGCATCGCCCGAAATGAGCGAGGGCTTGTAGTCGGAATTGATGCCGAAGAGATGCGGCTTGGCGGCGATCAGCAGTTTCTCGGCCTCGGCCAGTTCCTTCTCGTCGTTGGAATTGAAGGAGTAGCCGTAATATTTCAGCGCATTGCCGATGGTGGTGAGCTGATAGTCATGGACCATGGCGCGGCCCGTGGCCTCGTTCATGGCAAGGTCCCAGAACTCCTTCCAGCTCGCGGGTTTCTGCGGCATCGACTTCGAATTGTAGACGAAGCCGGTGGTGCCCCAGTCCTTCGGCACGGCATAGGTCTTGCCGTCGACGATGCCTTCCGCCGTAAAGCGCTGCTCCTGCGTCGAGGCGTCGTAATTGGGAAGCTTGGCGAGATCGAGTTCCTCGATGAGGCCCAGTTCCTTGTAGGTCGAAACAGCATAGTTGGTGGGCACGAAGACGTCCCAGCCGGTGGATCCTGCCTGCAGTTTTGCGAGCATTTCCTCATTCGAGCCGAACACCGCGATGTTGATTTTCACGCCGGTGTTCTTGGTGAAATTGTCGATGTTTTCCTGGGCAAAATAGCTGGGCCAGGTGGTGAAGTTCACCGTGCCGGAAAGGGCGGCATAGGCCTTGCGCGGCTTGAGGCCGGGCATTGCGCCGCCAAGCACGGCGGTGGCAAGTCCAAGTCCGGTAACGCCGAGGAAATGGCGGCGCGTAACCGAACCCTTCTGGTAGCGGCGCAGTTCGTCAACAAACTGCTGTGGCGTGATAATGTTTTTGTCTTTGGTCATTTGGTTTCTCCCTGTGTGTATTTACTTGCTCACGTTGCGGCCAATACGAGGGCTGCTTCTGGCCGCCAGCCAGTTGCAGCCGTATCGCCGATTTCGAAGATGCCGCTGCTGCGCTCGGATTTACGCGGCGTGAGCACCATGAATTCCCCTAGAGTGTCGTTGGCAACCCGGTATTCCGTGTTCTCGCCAAGGAAAATGCGGTTCAGGACCTTGACTGAATAGTGCGTGCTCAGGCCCTCCGGCAGGACAGCTTCGTTTGTGGCGATCTCCACTAACTCGGGCCGCACGCTGATCACCGTATCCTTGGTGGGGCCGGCAAAGAAATTCGACTTGCCGACGAAATCGGCGACATAGCGGTTCACCGGCCTGTCATAGAGTTCCCGTGGCGAGCCAGACTGGACAATGCGCCCTTCGCGCATGACGCAGACGCGGTCCGACATGGACAGCGCCTCTTCCTGGTCATGGGTGACGAGGAGAAAGGTGATGCCCACATCGCGCTGCAGGTTCTGCAGTTCAATCTGCATTTCGCGGCGGAGCTTGCGGTCAAGCGCTGCAAGCGGCTCGTCAAGCAGCAGCACCGCCGGGCGGTTGATCAGCGCCCGGGCGAGGGCCACGCGCTGCTGCTGGCCGCCTGACAATTCATAGCTGCGGCGGTTTTCGTAACCTTCCAGCCGCACCATGGCCAGCGCTTCGGTCACTTCCCTGGCGAATTCCGCACGCGACGGTTTCGGGCTGCGCTGGCGCAGGCCGTAAGAGACATTGTCACCAACCGAGAGATGCGGAAACAGGGCGTAGTGCTGGAATACCATGTTGACGGGGCGCTTGTAGGCGGGAACGCCTGTCATGTTTTCGCCGCGGATAAAAACCTCGCCTTCGCTCGGCTGTTCAAAGCCCGCCATCATGCGCAGACTGGTGGTCTTACCGCAGCCGGAAGGGCCGAGGATGGAGAGGAATTCGCCAGCCTTGACGGCAAGATTGTTCTCGACAACCGCCGCTACCTCACCAAAGCGCTTGGTGACATTCCTGAATTCGATGACCGGGTGTTCCAAGGATTTGTCCGACGCTTGTGTAAGCTACTAAGAATGCAGTGAAAATTTGGTTCCTCGCAATACTGCTGCCAAGCCGGGGGATTGGCAAGGCCCAACTTTTGAGATGCGTGGTGCCAGCACTCTCTCAACCAACAATATGCAAATTCCCGGAAACGTAACGCTTGACCGCGGCAGGGTCCAACTGCCGTCCACAAAGCCCGACATGGCCATCAGGCCGCAGGAGATAGAAAGAGGGTTGGGGCACATGCAAACGCGCCAGTTCTGCCGAATTGCCAGGCACTGATGGTATCCCGTACACATTCAGCAGCCCGCCCAGATCCGGGGCCTTTTCAAGGAGCTGGCCGATGACAATCAGGTTGAATTTGGTGTCATCGAGTTTCTGAAACAGGTCTTCCACCGGCCCGCCGGCTTTCAGCTGGAGCCGCAGCCACGGGAAGCGGTCACCCGCCTGGGGGGCGGAGGCAGGCATGGCATGCAATGATCTTGAGAGCGGGCTTTTCCGGTAATTTATCCCGATCTGGGAAACAGTGCGGAAGGCGAATTCCTGGATGGCCTTGCGGCTCATGGCAAAGGCGGCAATCCGTGCCAGAATCTTGGTGCGGAACAGGCCGGCTAGCCAGTTGTCGGCGACGATGAGCTTGAAGGCGCGGTCGGTGGTGTTGAGCAGGCGCCGCGCCACGGGCATCCGCTCGTCTTCATACGTTCCAAGCAGGGCTTCGCCGGCTTGGCCCTTTACCACCAGCGCCAGTTTCCAGCCGAGGTTATAGGCATCCTGCAGGCCGGTGTTCATGCCCTGTGCGCCGACCGGGCTGTGAATATGCGCCGCGTCGCCGAGCAGGAAGCAGCGGCGGTCGCGGAAACGCGATGCACTCCGGTGGTGGATGCGGTAAGTCGAAAACCAGGTGCAGGCCTTGAAATCAAGTTCGGCGCCCGCTTCCTTGCGCAGGGACGGGATGACCATTTCGAAGGTGACATCGTCCTTGCCGCGCAGCCCCTCCGGCAGAATTCCTACGATGCGCCAATGGTTTTGCCCACGCATGGGAAACAGCAGATGAAATCCCTCGCGCCAGAGATAGATGTTGACCTCTTCCGGCGCCATGCGGCCGGTCATTTCCACGTCGGCCACGAAAAACACGTGTTCGTAAGGGGCGCCGGGGAACGTGATGCTGCTCAACTCGCGCACGGCGCTTCTTGCGCCATCGCATCCGGCAACCCAGGGCACGCGCAGGGACTGGCTCGTCCCGTCGGCGAGCTTGAGTGTTGCTGTCACGCCGCCCGCATTCTGGTCAAGGCCAACAAGCTCGGTATTCCATCGCACCTGCACACCGAGCTTATTCAGGTTCTCACCCATGATCTTTTCATTGTCGTCCTGGCCGAGAATGAGGATGTACGGATAAGGCGTTGCGTCATGGCCCCGTTCGGAGAGAGGCACGCGGCCCATCCTCTGACCCTGGGCCCAGAGGGTTGCGCCCGTGCCGCGTTTGCCCAATTCAAGGGCGCGGTCAACGATGCCCAGCTTTGCATAAATCTCCAGGGTGCGGGCTTGCACGCCCAGGGCCCGCGTTTGCAGCGACGGGCCCGCGTGGCGGTCGATGATCTGCACCCGGACGCCCCGCCTGACAAGCTGGTTGGCCAGCATCAACCCGGTGGGCCCGGCGCCAACGACCAATACGTCTGCTTCCATTTCAGTCATTTCGGTCCAGCCATTTGAAAGGGGGGTGAAAATCAGATGCCACCCTACCAGTTCATGCCCGGGAGTTGAAGAGCGCCTGATCCCGCTGTACGGGCAGGTTTATTTATTGATCGCCGCGTCGATGGCAGCTTTTACGTCAGCCATTTCCTTGTGGCCGTCAATCATCTGGCCATTTACGAAAATTGCCGGGGTGCCCTTGATGCCGAAATCCTTCGCGGCCTGCCTTGAGGATTCGACGATGGCCTTGGCAACCTCGGCGCGGTTCAGGCAGGCATCAAAGCCGGCTTTATCCATTCCGGCCATCTGCGTGACCTTCAACAGCTCAGCAGCCTTGTCACCCTTCATCCAAATGGCTTGCCGGCGGAACATGAGATCAAGGGTTGCGAAATACTTGTCCTCGGGCACGCATCTGGCGAGCATGGAAGCGCCGAGGGCTGCCTGATCCAGCGGGAATTCGCGAAAGATGAAGCGGATCTTTCCGGTATCAATGTATTCGGCCTTGATGAGCGGCAGGACCTTTGCGTGAAACTCGGCACAATGCGGGCACGTTGCCGAGGCGTATTCCACCATCACGACCGGCGCATCGGCGTCGCCCAACACGCGATCGCCCAGAGGCGAAGCCGCCGCGAGCATTTTGCCTGCCGCATCATTTGCGTCCTGGGCCTGCGCCCATGGCGCCACCGCCAGAACCACAGCGAAAAACAAGGCCCGAACGGATTGTCCCCGGTTCATGCCTTATGCCTTCCGGCGGCGGGATTTGGCGAAGGTGTCGAAGGCCACGGCGAGCACGATGATGACGCCGATGATGATTTGCTGGATGTAGGACGAAACATTCATCAACACCAAGCCGTTGAGCAGCACGCCGATGAGCAGCGCGCCGATAACCGTGCCGAAAATCGAGCCGGAGCCGCCAAACAGGCTGGTCCCGCCGATCACCACGGAGGCAATGACGGTGAGTTCATAGCCGGTCCCGGCCACGGCTTCCGCCGAATTGAGGCGCGCTGCGAGAACAAAGGAGCCGAGCCCGGCGAAGAAACCCATGATCACATAGACACTGCAGATGATGCCGTTGACGTTGAGGCCGGCCAGGCGCGCCGCTTCGGGATTTCCGCCCACCGCGTAGACCCTGCGGCCATAGCGCGTGTAATGCAGAACGATGTGGGCCAACACGGCGGACACGAGGAAGATGATGACGGGCACAGGTACTGTGAAGATGTAACCCTGGCCCCACCAGGCAAAGTCAGGCTGGAAGCCGGAGATGGGCCCGCCCGCCGCAAAAAGAAGCGCGGCTCCGCGGAACACCGACATGCCGCCGAGCGTGACAACGAAAGCAGGAACCTTGAGTTTGGTAATGGCGAGGCCCTGGAGGTATCCGCAGGCCAGCCCCACAAGAATTGCCGCAAGTGCCGCCAAAGGCCAGCCATAGCCTATGGCCGCATCGCCCACGGTAAAGCGGTCCTGCATGCCGCCCTTAGCCACGGCGGCGGCCACCAATCCCGCGAAGGCCAGCAGCGAGCCCACGGAAAGGTCGATGCCCGCAGTTAAGATCACGAAGGTCATGCCGATGGCGAGAAGACCGGTGATGGATACCTGGCGCATAACGTTGAAGAGGTTGATCGAGGAGAGGAAGCGCGGCTCCATGTAGGTGAAAATGGCCATCAGCAGAAGCAAGAAAATCAACGGTGCAAAGCGCGCGAGCAAGGAAAAGGCGTCAAAGGCCTTGTCGTCTTCTTTTGAGGTTGCCTCGGCCATCTATTTCTCCACCATGCTTATGCTGCCTTGTCTGCACTTAGGGTCATCAGGGTCATCAGTTTTTCCTGGTCGGCGTCGGCCCGGAGGATTTCACCGGTAACGCGGCCTTCGCGCATGGTAACGATCCTGTCGGCAAGCGCCAGAACTTCCGGCAGTTCAGAGGAAATCACAATGACGGCAATGCCCGAAGCCGCCATCTGAAACAGCAGGTTATGCACTTCCACCTTCGCACCCACATCGATGCCGCGCGTCGGCTCATCAACGATCAGCACCTTGGGCCTGAGCGCCAGCCAGCGGGCCAGCACCACTTTCTGCTGGTTGCCGCCGGACAAATTGCCGACGAGTTGGTCGCCGGATGCCATGCGGATGTTGAGCAGCTTCTTATACTCGTCTACGAGGACCTCTTCCTTGCTGTTGCTGATAAAATAGCGGAACGCGGAAATGCGGTCGTGCGAGGCAATCGAAAGATTGGTGCGGATGGCAAGCGCCAGGAACAATGCCTGCTGCTTGCGGTCTTCGGGCACAAGGCCAATGCCGAGGGTGATGGCATCGCGGGGCGAGGCGATTCGGGCTTCCTTCCCATTCACAATGATCTTGCCCGAGTCGATGACATCGGCACCAAAAATGGCGCGCGCCGTTTCGGTGCGTCCCGCACCCACAAGGCCGGCGATGCCCAGGATTTCACCCTTGTTCACGGCGAATGAAACATTGTGCAGTTCGATGGCGCTGGCATCGCTGCTCTTGCGGCGACGGGAAAGTCCGGTCACGGAGAGGGCCACTTCAGCCGTGGCATAGGAAGTGTCGCGCGCCGCAAGCAGGCCAAGTTCGCGCCCTACCATCAGGCGGATAATGCCGTCGAGCGTTGTTCCGGCAACACTGCCGCTGCCCACATGCCTGCCATCACGCAGCACCGTGTAGCGGTCGCAGATCTCGAACACTTCTTCGAGCCGGTGGGTCACAAAAATTGTAGTGATGCCGTCACGCTTGAGGCTGCGGATGATGGCGAAGAGTTTTTCAACCTCGGTGCGGCTGAGAGCCGAAGTCGGTTCGTCCATGACAATCATTTGCGACTTCATGGAAAGCGCACGGGCGATTTCCACCATCTGCTGCTCGGCCACCGAAAGATCGCGCACCAGGGCGCGCGGGTTTCGGTCAAGGCCGATGCGGTTGGTGAGCGCCAGGGTTTGTTCTTCAAGCTGCTTGCGGCTGATAAAAAGCTTCGATCCCGGTTCGCGGCCAATGAAGACATTCTCGGCAATGGTCATGTCGGGAGCAAGCGTGAATTCCTGATAGATGGTGACAATGCCCTTGGCTTGGGCCGCCTGGGGGCTGTCGAGAACGATGGTTTCGCCATTCAGCTCAATTTGCCCTGCATCGGGGGCCTGCGCGCCGGAAAGAATTTTCAGGAGGGTTGATTTGCCCGCGCCATTCTCGCCAAGGAAGGCATGGATTTCAGCGGAGCCCACTTCAAAATTAACCGACTCAAGGGCTTTCACGCCGGGAAAAGATTTTGAAATCCCGGTCATGCGGAGCAGGGGCTGGGGTGCGGGTGGTGTTGCCATGGATAGAGAGCTTTCCGGCCGAGGTTTTCGGCCCCGGCCGGAAAATTATCTTGGTTCGGTTACTTCACTTCGCCGAGGCGTTCGGCAATGTTGAGGTTGTCCTTAGTGACGGCAACCGGCGTGAGAAGCAGAACCTTTTCGGCTGGCATTGTGCCATCCTTGAGGAAGGCGACCAGAGTTTGCACGCCAAGCGCGCTTTGCTGGCCGGGGAACTGCTCAATCGTGGCGGTCAGGCCGCCATCGCGCACCTGGGCAAGAGCTTCAGGAAGCGCGTCGAAGCCGATGATGGCGATCCCTGAAAGGCCGCGGCCCTTCACGGCTTCCATGGCGCCCAATGCCATGTCGTCATTGGCGGCAACGATCACCTTGGGGGCATCGGCCATACCGGAAAGGGCGGCCTCGGTTACAGCCAAGCCCTTGGCGCGGTCAAAGCCCGCCTGCTGTTCAAAGACAATCTTGTACTTGTCGGCCATGCCATCGAGGATGTTGTGCAGGCCTTTGTTGCGGTCGATGGCCGGCGAGGCGCCGGGCTGGCCCTGCAGGTTGATGATGGTTGCGCCATCGGGGAACATCGAGACAATGAGGTTCGCCTGGGCTTCGCCACCCTTCACGTTGTCAGCGCCGATGTGGGCAAGGATGCCTTCGACGGAAGGCACGCGGCGGTCAACGGTTACTACCGGAATCTTGGCTTCCACAGCCTGCTGGAGGGCCGGGGCCATGGCATCCACTTCGTTCGGGCTGATGACAATGCCTTTAACGCCCTGGGTGATTGCCGCTTCCACATCAGCGGTCTGCTTGGGCGACGAAACTTGCCCATCGCTTTCGATCGCGGCGTAGCCCTGCTTGACGATTTCCGCCTTGAAGGCATTCATCATGTGAACAAAGAAGGGGAAGGTGAGGCCCGGAACGGACGCCAGAATCTGGTCTTCGGCACGGGCTACAGGGGCAGTTACAACGGTCAGCGCGAGTGCGCTGGCGACGATAAGTCTTCTGGTATATTTACGCATTGAATGGATCCTCCCATGAGATTTGCGCCCTATTGGTGCGCTTTTGAAGCAGTGCATTTGGAATGCAAGGCTTTAACATCTGATATAACAGTATTGCGGGCCTCCCAAGGAAATTCTTAAGGTGCAATGCAGCAATTGTTTCTTTCGAATCTTGCTGGTTGAATGCGAAGCTGTCGCTTAGTGTTTTCAATTTTGGAAAGCAGACACAATGAGCGATGCACGTCCGATAGCCATCTCCGTCCCCGAGCCGCGATCACTGGAATTGATCTTCAGCGCAGACAATGAAGCGATTTTGCGGCGTGATTACAGGATAGTTGAAGGGCAGGGGCCGACAATTTCAAAAACCGTGGCTGACCACATCGGCGAGGCCAGCTTCATAATTGGGCAGCCTGAGTTGCCGCGCCAGATTTTGCAGCAGGCAAAAAAACTCAAGGCAATCTTCAACGTCGAAACCAACTTTCTCGACAACATGGATTATGAGTATTGCTTTTCGCACGGCATTCATGTGCTCACCACCGGCCGGGTTTTCGCCGTACCGGTGGCTGAGATCGGCCTGGGTATGGCGCTCAGCCTTGAGCGCAACATAGCAGGTGCTGACCGGGCCTTTCGCGCGGGCAAGGAATTGTGGGGCGGTGACGGCAATACGGAAGCCCGCCTGATGTCAGGCGGCAATATCGGGTTCATCGGCTTTGGCGATCTTGGCCGGGCGCTGCACAAGCTGCTCGCCGGGTTCAGGGCGAAG
>JBBQNU010000042.1:0-20439 GCA_038330285.1 Hyphomicrobiales bacterium
GTACAGGGATCGAACCTGTGGCCCCTACCATGTCAAGGTAGTGCTCTACCGCTGAGCTAACCGCCCACTGCGTGCGCGGATATAATCGGAAGCGTGGCCTCTGGCAAGCGATTACGCCGCCATCATCCGGTCGACCTCGGCCACGAGGTCGCGCAGGTGGAACGGCTTGGACAGCACCTTGGCGTCTTTCGGCGCCTTGGAATCCGGATGCAGCGCCACCGCCGCAAAGCCGGTGATGAACATGATTTTCAAATGGGGATCGAGGTCTGCGGCGCGCCGCGCCAGCTCGATGCCGTCCATTTCCGGCATCACGATATCGGTGAGCAGCAAATCGAAGGTCGCCTGCTTGATTTCCTCAAAAGCGCTGGCCCCTTCGCCAAAGGCCGTCACATGGTGGCCGGCCTTCTCCAGCGCCTTCACGAGAAAGCGCCGCATGTCGTCATCGTCTTCAGCCAGAATGATCTTTGCCATGGTGCCGGTTTGCATCTTTATCGCAGTCTGCCTGTTTGTGAACCATCATTCTCGGTGAGCCATGGGCTTAACAGGGGTTGGGTAAACAGAAGATGAAGTGTGGACAGTTTGTCTTCTCTAGTCAATAATAGTTCGAATTATGGCAGATAACGGATCCGTTTCATATTTTGAGATCCTGGCGCCCCGCGCATGGACGGCCCCTGCCGTTTTCAATTCACCCCACAGCGGCAAGCAGTATCCAGCCGACCTGCTGCGCATGACCAGGCTTTCGCCGGCTGCACTCCGCAAATCGGAGGACTGCTATATCGACGAACTGTTCATGAGCTGCGTCGACCATGGCGCACCCCTTCTGCGCGCCCTGGTGCCGCGCGCCTATATCGATCTGAACCGCGAAGCCTATGAGTTTGATCCCCGCATGTTCGCCTGCGAGCTGCCGGGCTATATGAACACCAGTTCGCCCCGTGTGGCGGGCGGCCTTGGCACCATTCCCCGGCTTGTAGCCGAAGGCGAGGAAATCTACCGCGAGCGCCTCAGCCTCAGCGATGCGCTCGCCCGGGTCGAAACCATTTACCGCCCCTACCACCGCACGTTGAACGCTCTGCTGGATGAGGTGTTGACCAATACGGGAACCGTGCTCCTGCTTGACTGCCATTCCATGCCGTCCAACGCCACAAGTTTCATCTCGCCGCCCCACCAGACTTCGGTGGATGTGGTGATCGGCAACCGTTACGAAGCATCCTGCCCGGCAGAAATTACGAGCTTTGTGGAAGATCTGCTGCGCGCCCAGGGCCTGCGCGTGGTGCGCAACAAGCCTTATGCGGGCGGTTTCATCACCCAGAACTACGGCTCGCCCACCCTTGGCCGCAACGCCTTGCAGATTGAAATCAACCGCGGCCTTTACCTGGATGAGCAGCGCTTCGAAAAGACCGCGGATTTCCTACCCCTGCAGGCAGCCCTTGCCGGCACCATTAAAACCCTGCTGGAAACCCTGGTGGAATTCGCCAACCCGCAAAAACAGGCGGCGGAATAAAAAAAGGGCCGATCCATTAAAGTGACCGGCCCAAGTCTAGGGAGGAAACGCCCAAGAAGGGCTGCAAGAGAAGGCAAATGCCTTGGTCTTGCCTCCTCGATATGGCACCGCAACATTTTCAATTCAAGACCATTGCCTAAAAAACTTTCCAAGTGATCAAATTTGCAACACTCTGCGGTCACGTCAAAAATAGTTAAGCATATGAAATATATAAATATTATTGAAAATAGAGGGGTTTGACCCGTTTGTCGGGCAGGCCATGCACCACTTGCATAGCCCAGAATCACCCGTTGTGCACCGCAACAATGCCCGGTTTTCAACCCATCCCTTGAGCCCTGAGCGGCTCTCCTATAGGAGAGGAGAGCCAAAAAGGAATGGGATTTTATGGACTGGACCGAGCTGACAAACTTCGCCGTGAGCCTGGCGCGGGCTTCGGAAGCCGAAATCCTACCCTATTTCCGGCGCAACACGGCCATCGACGTGAAGCCCCACCACTCCTGGGACCCGGTTACCGAAGGTGACAGGGCTGGCGAACGGGTCATCCGCAAGCTGATCGAGGAACGTTTCCCCGACCATGGCATCAATGGCGAGGAATACGGCATCAAGGAAGGCAAATCCGGCTTCACCTGGGTGCTCGACCCCATCGACGGCACCCGGTCCTTCGTCTGCGGCATGCCAAACTGGGCCACCCTCATTGCCCTTTACGACGAGGGAAAGCCGGTGGTGGGGGTCATGAACCAGCCCTTCGTCGGCGAGATTTTCTATGGCAACCCCCATGGCGCCTGGAATAACTACCGCGGCACCATTGAGCCCATTCGCACCCGAACCGGTGTTGACCTGTCAGACGCCGCAGTTGGCACCACAACTCCCGACCTCTACCGCACAGAAGAAGACCAGCAGGCCCTCCAGAACCTGCAGAAAGCCGTAAGGCTCCTGCGCTATGGTGGCGATGCCTATTTCTTTTCCCTGCTGGCCGCGGGCCACATGGATATAGCCCTGGATGCCGGCATGCAGGCCTATGACATCGCCGCCCTCATCCCCATTATCGAAGGCGCTGGCGGGGTCGTGGGGAGTTGGGATGGCAGTGTGCCCGCCGAAGGCGGCAATATCATTTGCGCGGGGTCCCCGGCCTTGCTTGAGGCTGCCATTGCCGTGATGCGGTCATGAAACCCTGGCCGGATGTTGCCCTCACCCTGATCAAAGTGGCCGCCGGCCGCGCCCCCGCTGATATGGTGATCACCAATGGCCGCTGGGTGAATGTCCATTCCGGCGAGATCATCCCCGGCACTGATGTTGCGATTGCCGCCCAGCGCTTTGCCTATGTAGGCCCCAATGCCAAGCCCATGATCGGCAAAAACACCAAGATCATTGATGCAGCCGGACGCTACCTCGTGCCCGGGCTCTGCGATGCCCACATGCATGTCGAAAGCGGCATGGTGACCGTCACCGAATTTGCCCGCGCCGTCATACCCCACGGCACCACCTCCATGTTCATTGATCCCCACGAGATAGCCAATGTGCTGGGCGTGGCCGGTGTGCGGCTGATGCACGATGAAGCCGCAGGCCTTCCCATCAATGTCTTCGTGCAAATGCCAAGCTGCGTTCCAAGCGCCCCAGGCCTTGAAAACGCCGGTGCAACCATCACGCCTGAAGATGTGGCAGACGCCATGACCTGGCCCAACATCATCGGGCTGGGCGAGATGATGAACTTCCCCGGCGTCATCAATGGCGATCCAAAAATGCTGGCTGAAATTGCCGCAACTCAGATGTCCGGAAAAACCGTGGGCGGCCACTATGCCTCGCCGGATCTTGGGCCTCCCTTCCATGCCTATGCGGCCGGTGGCCCCGCCGATGACCATGAGGGTACAAACATCGATGACTGCATTGCCCGGGTGCGCCAAGGCATGCGTGCCATGCTGCGGCTGGGCTCGGCCTGGTATGATGTGGCGGCCCAGATCAAGGCCGTAACCGAGCGCGGCATAGACTCCCGCAATATCCTTCTGTGTACGGATGACAGTCATTCCGGCACGCTGGTTTACGAGGGCCACATCAACCGCGTGGTGCGCCACGCCATTGCCCAAGGCCTGAAGCCTATCACCGCCATTCAAATGGCAACCCTGAATACCGCCCAACATTTCGGCCTGGAACGCGAACTGGGCTCCATCACCCCGGGCCGCCGCGCCGATCTCATCCTGTCGTCAGATCTCACGACGCTGCCGATTGAACTTGTGATCGCCCATGGGCAGGTGATGGCCGAGAATGGCAAGCTCGTCGCGGAGCTGCCGAAATTTGCCTATCCCAAAACAGCCAAAAACACCGTGCATGTCGGGCGCAAGCTAAGTGCAAAGGACTTTGAAATCGCTGCGCCCAAAGGCGCCAACAAGGTCGAAGCCCGCGTCATTGGCGTGATTGAAAACCAGGCCCCGACCAAGGCGCTGCAACGCCCGCTCGATGTGAAATCTGGCCTGGTCGAATTGGACCGGGAAGCCGATGTCTGCCAGATCGCCGTTGTCGAACGCCATCGCGGCCTCGGCACCGTGGTCAACGCCTTTGTCTCCGGCTTTGGATACAATGTCGATTGCGCCGTGGCCTCAACCGTGGCCCATGACAGCCATCACATCATTGTTGTCGGCACCAATCACAAGGACATGGCCCAGGCCGCTAATACGCTGAGCGAAATCGGCGGCGGTGTCGTGGTCGTGAGCAACGGCAAGGAACTGGCGCGCGTCGAACTCGTGATCGCCGGCCTCATGTCCGACGAGCCCGCTGAAATCGTCGCGGAAAAAGCTGAGAAGATGGTGGCCGCCATGAAAGCCTGCGGCTGCGACCTGAACAACGCCTTCATGCAGCATTCCCTGCTGGCGCTTGTCGTCATCCCGGAACTGCGCATTTCCGACATGGGCCTAATCGACGTCAGGACCTTTGAAAAGGTCGAACTCTTCCTTTAGTCGTCGCGGTAAACCCGCTCGCGCCGTTCATGGCGTTCCTGGGCCTCGATGGAGAGCGTCGCGATGGGGCGCGCATCAAGGCGTTTCAGGCTGATGGGATCGCCCGTCTCTTCGCAATAGCCGTAGGTGCCATTGTCGATGCGCTGCAGGGCCGCTTCAATCTTGGAAATGAGTTTGCGCTGCCGGTCACGCGCCCGAAGCTCCAGGGAGCGGTCGGTTTCCGAGGAAGCGCGGTCCGCCAAATCCGGCAGAACATGGTTTTCGTCCTGCAGATGCGTGATGGTCTCCCGGCTTTCGCGCAGGATGTCTTCCTTCCACGTATTCAGCTTTTGCCGGAAATACGCCGCCTGCCGCTCATTCATGAAGGGCTCGTCGTCACTGGGCTTGTAGTCGATATCGACAAGTACATTCATAAAGCGTCTCTCCGGTGTCCGTGGCGCGGGCTTATAGCGGCCTTGTCCTGCTTCGACAATAGCTGTCAATTCAGGCCCAAAACCCTGCAAAAACAATGCCGGATTACCGGGCGCGCGCCTCGTCGATTCGGTCGCGAAGCTGCATCCACCAGTAGGATGCCTGCACCCCTACGCGCCCGAGCTGGCCACCCGCCCAAAGCGGCGCAAAAGGCGCAAACCGCCGGTATTCATCGTCCCCGTCGGCAATAGCGCGCGCCAGCAATTGCCCGGCCATGGCCGTGGTGTTCATGCCGTGGCCGCCAAAGGCGGTGGCAAACCACTGCCCTTCAGTGTCCCGCCCGATGAGCGGCATCTTGTGCAGGGCATAACCCATGAGTCCGGCCCAGGAATAATCGATGCGCGGATTGCCAAGTTGCGGATAAGTCGCAAGCATGTCTCGTTTCATCCGCTCCGCCAGCCGCGCAGGCTCGGATACCTGGGTGGTAATATCGCCGCCCCACAGTAAACGGCCGTCGTCGATAAGCCGGTAATAATTTCCCGCGCGGCGCATATCTGAAATGGCGGCCGGGGTTCGAACCGCGTCCTGATTCAAGGCTTCCGTCACCGCCACATAGGTGGCAACCGGCAAGACCGCACGGCCCGTTGGGCCATGTATTTTACGGTCGAGAGATGACACGCAGTGGACAACATGCTGCGCCAGAACCTCTCCACTGGGGGTCTCGACGCGCCATGCGCCATCCTGTTTTTGAACTGAAAGAGCGGCTGTGGCTTCATGTATCACGGCACCGTTCGTTTCGGCGTTGCGGGCCAGCATCAAGGCGTAGCGCAGGGGATGAAAATGCAGGGCGCCAGCATCAAACTTGCTTTCAAAATAGCGGGCGGAATTCAGTTTCCCGCGCGTCTGCTCTGTGGAAAATAGTTGGAAATCTTCGCCGTAATCCCGTTGCATCACCTCGCAATAGGATTTGAGGCCGCCATTGTCGCGGTGGCGGAGCGCCACCAGCCAGCCCTCACCCATTTTAAGCGTGGGATCGCCTGCCGCAATTTCACGGCGCACATATTCCGTTCCGTGCCGGGAGAGCGAATAAAGCGCGCGCGCGGCCTCAAGCCCCACCCGCTTCTGGACATTTTCAATGCCCTCCGCAAAGCCGTTGGACACAAATCCGCCATTGCGGCCCGAGGCGCCCCACGCCAATTGCTTGGCTTCAAGTAAAACAACTTTCTTCTTGCCCCGCGAAAGTTCAAGCGCGGTTGTGAGCCCCGCAAGCCCGCCGCCGATTACGCAAACGTCGGCCTTCACCGGCCCGCGCAACGGCACCCGCATCTCGCCGCGTGTCGCCGTGGCCTCATACCAGGTTGGGAAAGTATTAACGGACTGTTTCATTTTGAACTTTCAAGATTCGATCATGCTTAACCTAAAATTAGCGGAACCCGTGCAATTTTATCGATGAATAATTTGGGTTGTGGGAAACATCATGCGTATTGGCTCAGTATCAGCATTAGTTTTAGCGGCATTCGCCCTCGCGGCTTGCGAAACCGGATCGCCCACCTCAGGGTCAAGCGCAAGCAATGCGACGCTGGACCTCTGCGGATTGGCCTGCCCCGATCCCGCAATTGGGGGCGACGATGCGACGCCCCCAACAGATCCAGTCGATCCAAATGATCCAAATGGTGAACCTAACACCAATATTGGCAATCGCACCAGGCTCACAACCGGCGATGCCACCATTGCCCTGGAAAATGCGGTCCTGAAGTCACCTGCAAATGGAAGCCTTTCAAGACTCACGCTGACGTCCGGCACGCCAAACACCGCCAAAATTGAAATTGACACAAAGACTTCAAATAATGGCGCCTGGCCTATTCCCAAAACCATGGACGAATATCAGTTTGGCACCAACGCAACCGGCGGAACTGGCCTGGGCGGCACTTATAAGGAGTACCGTTCACTTACCGCCACCGATAGCGGAACAACCGTAGATGAGGAGTTGCAGGTCTGGACCTGGGGCCACAGCTACGGAACCCAGTACCGTGAAGTAAGCGGTGGCGGCGATGCGCGCCGTCAGGCCTGGTCGTTTGGCGGCACACGTACAACTGCCATGCCTGGCGGCGGTACCGCAAACTATACGGGCCGCTATGGCGCTACCTCAAAGACCTGGAACTGGATCGATGATAGTGACCCTGGGAAAACAATAACTGCCAACAATACCTGGCGCGTTGAAGGCACAAGCAATCTTACCGCTAATTTCACCACGCACCAGTTGGATGGCACATTGACCCCACAAACCTGGACCGCTTACCAAACATTGGGAGGCGCAACAGGATTTCAAGCAGTCAATTCCGGCAACAACCTTGACCCAAATTGGGTGCCTTTCATGGATTCCAACGTCGTATTGAGCGGTACAATTACGGGTAACACCGTGAGCGGCAACGCCAAACTCGATCCTAACGACGGCTGGTTAAACGGCACGAATCCCATGTATGCGGGATTCTTTGGAGCCCCGGGCGCGGATGAGGTAACAGGCGTTTACAATTTCCTGGCCGTGAGCCCGGAACCTATTGGCGGCGAACCGCCACTTAACGACGATAGGCGCGGCTTTGTGCAGCAAAGTGGCGTGTTCAACGGCCAATAGAATGCGGGCCAAAAGGCGGAGCAAGGTTGGAAAAACGCGTACCTTCTGGTGCGCGTTTTCTGTACTCGCCCTTATTTCTTTGGGATTACCGCTGGCATCGGCATCGGCATCGGGCTTGGCCGCTAAAACGATCAATCCCACGCCTCAGCAGATTTCCGAATATGAAGCTTCAAATGAAGCAACACGGGTGAAACTGCTCATCAATCTGGCGAAGACAGGCCAGCACGATCTGGCGGAAAGTCTTCTCAAACGCTACCCGCTGACGGGCAAGTTTGGCCCCAACCGGAAAATTTTCATCGAAGGCCTCATTCTAAAGGCGAATGGCAATTTGACCGGTGCGGCAAAGAAATATCGCGCCGCGCTTGCTGATGATCCAAGCCTCACCCTGGTTCGCGCCGAGCTCGCCCAAACACTTTTCGTGTTGCAGGAAGATGACAGCGCCAAACACCATTTGAATCTCCTGATGGCGGAAGCGCCGAGCGAGAGCGAGGCCCAGGGTATCCGTTCTTTCATTGATGCCATCGATGCCCGCCGCCCCTTCACCTTCAATGCCTTTGTCTCGGTTGCGCCGAGCACCAATGTCAACAACGGCAGTTCGATTGAAAAGGTTTACATATCGGACACCAGTTTCATTGAACCCGGCGAACAGAAAAAAAGCGGCATCGGATTCTCGGCCGGGCTGAATGCCGGCTACTCCCATCGCCTGGGAAATGACTTTTCGTTGGTACTGGCAGGTGGCGCCAACGCAACCCTCTATACCGATGGCGACTATAATGTTTATGGTGCCAGCCAATCGGCGGAGCTCCGCTATCTCCTCACAGGCGGTTTCCTGGGCGCCGGGCTTGTTACCAGTGAGAATTTCAAGAACGACGAGCTCGGCCTGAGCTATTACAGCTATGGCCCGCGCGTCAGCCTGCAGAAGGCGCTCTCACCAAAAGACCGCGTCAACCTCAGCTCGGTTTACGAATGGCGCAACTACCCGGATGACAAGGCAAGCGATGGCAACGCATTGATTCTTGATGGCGCATGGAGTCACGCTTTTGATTCCAGCCTCACTGTCAGCTTGAATGCGGGGTTTGACCGCATCACCGGTGGAATCGACTACAATTCATACGACGCCTATTCGGCCGGATTCAGCCTCTATAAGGAATTGCCTTTCGGGATCACCACCGACCTCTATGGTGAAGTGCGCAGCGCTCAGTTTGGCGACGTATTCCCCATCTACAACAAGGTGCGTGAAGACACGCGGTGGACCGGGAATGTGAGGCTCACCAAGCGCGACTTCAACTTGTGGGGTTATGCACCGGGAATTGAATATACCTATATCTACAACGACAGCAACATCGCAAATTACTATTTTGACTCCCACGCGGTGGAATTCCGCCTCTCAAAAGACTTCTAACTCAACGTGGGTTGCCCATCACCCCCGGCTTCGGCTAATCACAACCCACATGCGTTTTAAATCTGCCCAGGAATTCAGGAAACAGCCCGCCCACGCCATAACCATCATGGGCATGTCGGGGGTGGGCAAAACCACGCTTGCCGTGATGCTGCAGAAAAGCGGCTGGTTCCAGTATTCCGTCGATTACCGCATTGGCACACGCTACATGGACGAGCCCATCGTCGACAATTTCAAGCGCGAGGCGATGAAGGTTCCATTCCTGGCCGAGCTGCTGAAATCCGATTCAATTTACATCCGCTCGAACATCACTTTTGACAATTTGAGCCCCCTTTCCACCTATCTGGGAAAACCGGGGAACCCGGCGCTGGGCGGCATTTCCTTTGCCGAATACAAGCGCCGCCAGAACCAGCACCGGGCTGCGGAGATCCGTTCGCTTCTCGATGTGCCCGGCTTCATCGAGCGCGCCCACGAAATTTATGGTTACCAGCACTTCATCTGTGATTCCGGCGGCAGCCTGTGCGAGGTCGTCGATCCCGATGACCCGAATGATGCGGTTCTGAAATCCTTGAGCGACAGCACCCTGCTGCTCTACATCGAAGGCAACCCGCAACACACCAAGACGCTTGTCGAGCGCTTCCGCAAATACCCGAAGCCCATGTATTACCAGCCGGCATTTCTGGAAAAAATATGGGCCGAATACAAGGACCTCAAGAAAATCCGCAATGACGATGATGTCGTGCCCGATGACTTCGCCGTCTGGGGCTTCGAGCAGCTGCTGCATCACCGCATTCCGGTCTATCAAAAGATAGCCGAGAATTTTGGCTATCATTTCCCCATGGAAGACGTGCCGAAAATAAAATCGGAAACGGATTTTCTGGATTTGCTCGGCACCTTGATCGACAGGCGCTGAAGGCCATGCCCATAAAAATTCCCAATGACCTGCCCGCCCGGCTCACCCTTGCGAAAGAGGGCGTGATGGTGATGACCGAGGATACTGCCCACCGCCAGGATATCCGCGCCCTGCGCATCGGGCTTCTCAACCTGATGCCCAACAAGATCAAGACCGAAACGCAATTTGCCCGGCTCATCGGCGCAACCCCGCTGCAGGTCGAACTCAGTCTGATCAAGATCACCAATCACAAATCGAAAAACACGCCGAATGATCACATGATCACGTTCTACCGTGACTGGGAAAAGGTGCGGAAGGAAAAATTCGATGGCCTGATCATTACGGGCGCGCCAATCGAACTGCTCGAATTCGAGGACGTGACCTATTGGGATGAGTTGCAGAAGATTTATGACTGGACTCAAACCCATGTCCAATCGACCTTCAACATCTGCTGGGGCGCCCAGGCGGCCCTCTATCATTTCCACCACGTGCCCAAGCACACGCTGGCCCAGAAGGCCTTCGGAATTTACCGCCACAAGAACCTGAGCCCGGCCTCGCCCTATCTCCGCGGCTTCTCCGATGACTTTTCCATGCCCGTGTCGCGCTGGACGGAAAACCTGAAATCCGAATTGCCCAAAGACAAGGGCCTTGAAGTTCTCATGGAGTCGGATGAAGCAGGCCTTTGCTTCGTGGCCGATAATCCCCACCGCCAGCTCTACATGTTCAATCATATCGAATACGACACGAATTCCTTGGGTGACGAGTATCGCCGGGACGTGGAAGCTGGAAAAGCCATCAATCTGCCCGCCAATTATTTTCCCGGCGGAAACCCTTCCGCCCCGCCTGAAAACCGCTGGCGCAGCCACGCCCACCTGTTGTTTGGCAACTGGATCAACGAAGTTTACCAATCCACGCCCTTCAGGCTGGAAGACATTGGTAAAGCATAAGTTTTTCTTGTTATTCGCGGCGTCTCGCACCAATTATGGATGTCGCGGAGGGCCGTAAAGAGTGAGATTCCAGAACGTCATAGATGCGAGCCGGATTGCCGCGGGCGGACTCATGGACCTGGCCACTGGGCTGGTGAATCCCACCCTTCGCCTGGGCGTCACCGGTCTTTCGAGATCCGGCAAAACTGTTTTCATTACCGCGCTGGTTCATGCCCTCACCAAGGGAAGCCGCTTGCCCGTGTTCGAAGCCTATGCCCAGGGCCGCATCACAAGGGCCTATCTCGAACCGCAACCCGATGATGACCTGCCCCGCTTTGCCTACGAAGATCATCTCGCCCGCCTCACCGCCGATGACCGGTCCTGGCCGGAAGGCACGCGCCGCATCAGCCAGCTCCGCCTTACCCTGGAATACGAGCCACACGGCCTCGTCGCGCGGAATTTCGGCAGCGGAAAGCTCCACATCGATATTGTGGATTATCCCGGCGAATGGCTGCTCGACCTGCCGTTGATGAACCTGTCCTATCGGCAGTGGTCGGAGGCCACCATTGCCGCCAGCCGCATTGAGCCCCGCGCCAGTCTGGCCAAGGCCTGGCATGCCCATCTCGCAACACTTGATGCGGATAGCGCTGCCATCGAGCTCAATGCCGTAAAGGCGGCTGAACATTTCACCGCCTATCTCGCCAAATGCCGCGAGGACGATGTTGCCTTGTCCAGCCTCCTGCCTGGACGGTTTCTCATGCCGGGCGACTTTGCCGGATCCCCGCTTCTCACCTTCGCGCCCCTCACGGCCAAATCCTATGATGAGTTCCCGAAGGGCTCCCTGGGTGATCTCATGGAACGCCGCTATGATTCCTATGTCTCCAAAATCGTGCGGCCGTTCTTCTTCAGCCATTTCGCCAGGCTGGACCGCCAGATTGTTTTGGTGGACACACTGTCCGCCCTTAACGCGGGCCCAGCAGCCGTGCAGGATTTGAAAAACACCCTGACCCAGGTGCTGGCCTGTTTCCGCCTGGGCGCAAATTCAATTTTCTCCAATATCCTGGGCCGCCGCATCGACCGCATTCTTTTTGCTGCCACCAAGGCCGATCTCCTGCACCAGACAAGCCATGACCGCCTCGAAAACATCCTGCGCCTGATCATCGAGGATGCCAGCGCCAAGGCCGAATTTTCCGGTGCCACCATTGACGTGGCCGCCCTCGCCGCCATTCGCGCCACGCGGGAAGCAAAAGTGAAACAAAAAAATGAAGATCTTCCCTGCATTGCCGGAATCCCGCAAAAGGGCGAGAAGATTGGCGGCACCACGTTTGATGGCGAAAGCGAAGTCGCAATTTTCCCCGGCGATCTGCCGGCCAATTCACTCGATGCCCTTGATGGCACCTTGCAGGGCAAACTGAAATTCGTGCGCTTCCGGCCGCCGCCCTTGAAGGATGGCGCCTTCCCTCACATTCGCCTGGACCGCAGCCTTGAATTTCTCCTGGGGGATCGTTTCGCATGACCGGAAACCATCGCAAGCCTGCGGCCTTCGTCCTTGATGACGTGGAAAAGCCAAAGTCCCATCACAAAATAGAATTCGAAACGCAGGAGTCCGTTGGCGAACTTGTCGTTCTGCCGCAGGTTCCCCGCCGAACCTCCAAAGGATTTCGCTGGGGCTTCCTGCTTCTTTCAACCCTTGCCACTCTGTTGAGCTTATGGGCCGGCCTTGCCATAACCACGCTCATCGAGGATTTCTTTGCCCGCTCGGCAACGCTCGGCTGGCTCGCATTTGGTGTCGCGGGTCTGGCAGGCCTCGCCGCCCTTGCCATTATAATCCGTGAAGTCTGGGGGCTTTCGCGCCTCAGGCGCATTGAGCATATCCAGGAACTGTCAGCCCGCGCCATCAACCTTGATGATGTCGCCGCGGCGACTGAAACCGTCGCTTCGCTTGAAGGCATCTATGGCGGCAGGCCAGACACGGCCTGGGGCATGAAAATGTTCCGCGATCATAAAAACGATATCATGGATCCCCGCGATCGCATCAGGCTCCTCGACCGCCTCGTCATCAGCCCGCTTGATGAAGAGTCCCACCGCATCATTGCCCGGCGGGCAAGGCGCGTGACGCTGCTTACCACGGTTACGCCGGCGGCAGCCCTCGACCTCGTCTTTGTCGCCGCCCAGAACCTGCGCATGCTGCGCGAGCTTGCCGAACTCTACGGCGGCAGGCCCTCGACACTTTCAACCCTGAAGCTGGCCCGCATGGTTGTGGCTCACCTCGCCGTTACCGGGGGGCTCGCGCTCTCGGACAATCTGATCCAGCATGTCGTCGGCAGGGGACTGCTGGGAAGGCTCTCGGCCCGCTTCGGCGAAGGGGCCGTTAACGGCATTCTCACCTCCCGCATCGGCCTTGCCGCCCGTGACGTCTGCCGCCCCGTGCCCCAGTCGGAATCGACCAAGGAAACCCTGGGCAGCCTCCTGCGCGAACTGGTCACGCTGGGTGACTCCAGCGCGCCGAAGACGCCCTGACATTAACATTATTTCATCCCATCCTGCGACGGAATGGCGGGCCCCTTGCCGTCCTAGGTCCATGCAAATGGAAATTTAAGGAGAAACCCATGCAGAAATCCACGAAGATCGTTATTGTTGCCCTTGCCGGCCTCGCTGTAATCGGCGGCGCGGCTTTTGCCCAAAAGGGCTGGAATCATGGCTTCCGCGGCCACGGCGGCATGGGCCTTGAGCAAATGTCCGAGCGCTACGATGCCAACAAGGATGGCAAGATTTCCCAGGAGGAAATTGATGCCAACCGCACCAGTTGGCTCGGCGAATTCGATGGCGACAAGTCCGGTGCCTTGGCGCTCACCGAATTCCAGAACCTTTGGCTGAAAGCCCGCAACCAGCAAATGGTTCGTGAGTTCCAAAGCTTTGACAAGGATGGCAACGGCCAGGTCACCGTGGATGAGTACAAGCTACCGCTCGCCCAGTTCGTGGCCGAAATGGACCGCGATAATGACAAGGCAGTTTCCGGTGACGAGCTTTCACCCCGCCGCCACTGGGGCAAGAAAAACCATGAGAGAATGGGCGGCGACCACGATAACGACGAGCAAGACGCTCAATAAACCAACAACCCCGGCCGCCTGCACCGGCGGCCGGCTCATCTCTCACCAACCAAATTCGAAAATTGTCCTTCCCTAAAGGCGGCCATATTTCTTCAGGAGAGCCATCACCTGATCGAGCGGAAGGGCATGGGAGGTATTTCCATCCCGGCCCACCATGGTCTGGTTGCACACCATTGAGTCAATCACCGCCTCTTCCGTTGCTTCAACAACCGCATTGAAAACCGGATCAATGGCATCATTGCGCAGGAAGGCGGCGTTGCGGAGCTTTGCCCCGCCGCTTTCGTAAGCTTCTTCATTCGCCGTTGAGAAGGCCAGGAAAATGTCACCGGAACTGTTGTTGCCAACAGCACCCGTCCGCGCCAGCCCCATGGGAACCCGGCGTGCCAGGCGCTTCAGTTGATGGGGCTGCAAGGGCGCATCAGTCGCCACAATCGCAATCACCGAACCCTGGTCCTTGCCACGCAATTTGGCGGCGTTGATGAGTGGGCCGGCCGGAACGCCAAGAAGCATCATCTGCTCGCGCGCCCCGAAATTCGCCTGAACAAATACACCAACCGCATATTTTTGTCCGTCAATGCTAATCTCGCGCGATGACGAGCCATTGCCCGCCTTGAAATCATAACAGATCATGCCCGTGCCGCCGCCCGCACTTCCCATTTCAACAACCCCGCTACGCGCCGCATCCAGCGCTGCGGTGGCGTGTTCAGCGGTCACATGAAATCCGTTGATGTCATTCAGGTCGCCGTCATAAGTCTCTGCCGCAACAGGCAGTCCCCAATCCTGCCCTGTGCCGATTTTATTTGTCACCATCCAGCGGATCGTTGCATCGCGCGTCACGCCACAGGAATTCGTATTGGTAATCGTAATGGGTGTCTGCAACTCACCGGATTCTTCGATCCACACAACCCCCGTCATTTCGCCATTGCCATTGAGCGAATAATAGCCCGCAGCACAGGGAACATGGGCCTTGGCGCGGCCGCGCGGCAGAATCGCCGTAACACCCGTGCGTATCGGCCCCTTGCCCTGCACCAGCGGCCCGTCACCGCTGATCAGCGTCGTCGTGCCAACTTCCACGCCAGCCACATCGGTGATTGCGTTGAACGGTCCCGGCTTTCCCGCGAATGGCAGTCCCCAGTCGCGTCCCCGCTTCACATCCGCCATCAATTTCCTCCTGCCATGTGTAACTTTTTACTTTGCAAATCCGCTCGCATGAAACACTATGTCCAAAATGGTGAAGGAGGTCCATGGAAACAGCTGGCGTAGGGCACTATCGGGAATTCTTGATCATTCTTGGCGTAGCTGGATTGGTCGTGCCCCTGTTCGTGCGCATTGGCGTCAATTCCATATTGGGTTTCCTGCTGGTTGGATTCCTCCTCAGCCCTGATGTTCTGGGCTCGCTCACCACGCCATTTCCATTTCTTGAGGCCTTCGTCATCACTGATCAGGAAGCGATTTCCTCGCTTGGCGAATTGGGTGTCGTGTTCCTGCTCTTCCTGATCGGACTGGAGCTTTCCTTCGAACGCCTCGTCACCATGAAACGCCTGGTTTTCGGTCTTGGCAGCCTGCAGGTGATCTGCACGACGGCGCTCATCACGCTGGCCGCCTATCTGCTCTCCTTCACTCCCGCCCAATCAATCGTCATAGGCACGGCGCTTTCGCTGTCATCCACGGCAATCGTCATTCAGCTCTATTCCGATGAAAAGCGCCTGGGCTCTCAATCGGGCCGGACCAGCTTTGCAATCCTTTTATTTCAGGATCTGGCCGTAATCCCCATTCTCTTGATGGTTGGCATATTGGGCCAGGAAAGTTCGGGTCCTGTTTTGAAGGGCATCGCAATCGCCCTAGCCCAGGCTGTATTGGCAGTTGGCCTGATCATCGGTGTTGGTCGTTTCGCGCTGCGGCCATTGCTGCGGCTGGTGGCGGGCATAAACAGCTCAGACCTGTTCATGGCGGCTGTCCTTCTCATCGCCGTCGGCACCGGCGTGCTTGCAAATTATGCCGGCCTCTCCATGGCTCTCGGCGCCTTTATCGCGGGGCTGACACTGGCTGAAACCGAATACCGCCGCGCCATTGAAGCCGTTTTGGAGCCGTTCAAGGGCCTGCTGCTGGGCGCATTCTTCCTGCTGGTAGGCCTTGGCATTGACCTCCATGGATTCATTGAGTCCCCCATTCAAATTCTTGCCATCGCAATCACCATTGTTGTGGCCAAAACTGCCATAACCTATCTGTTTGCCCGACTCATGAAGGTCAATCACGCCGCCGCCTTGGAAAGTTCATTGCTCCTCGGCCCCTGCGGTGAATTTGCCTTCGTCATCCTGAGCTCCGCCGCTGCCTTGAGCATTCTCGACAGAACCATGTTCAGCCAGTTGCTGCTGATTGTCTCGCTCACCATGGCAGCCATTCCGTTTCTCGCAATTCTTGGCAAGAAACTTGTCAAAAGATCAAAAAAGCTCCTGGGAAATTCGCCGGAAACGCTGGAATCTCCGCCGGAGGATGACCAGCCCCGCATCATCGTCGCGGGCTTCGGCCGGGTTGGCCATCTCATCGGCTCCATGCTCGACGAACATAAAATCCCCTATATCGCCGTGGATGCAGACGCTGCCCTTGTCACCCGCGAGCGCCGGGCCGGATTTCCGGTTTACTATGGCGACGCCGCCAACATCGAGTTCCTGAAAAAATGCGGGCTGGCCGATGCCAAGGCCATTGCCATCACCATGGACAATCCGGTCCGTGTTGATGATGTGGCGCGGGCCGCGCGCACCGAAAGCGCCGACCTCAAGATCATTGCCCGCGCCAGGGATGAGCGCCATGCCATGCGACTTTACACGGCCGGTGTAACCGAAGCGGTGCCCGAAACCATCGAATCAAGCCTGCAACTCGGCGAGTCATTGCTCGTGGAGGCTGGCATTCCCATGGGATTGGTCATCGCCTCAGTTCACGAACGCCGCGATACCTTCCGCAAACTTCTCGGCCGCCCAAACCGCAAGAAGGAATTGAATCTGGAGCGCAAGCGATTGAGGCGTGAAAAGGCGATGCCCTGATTTAGGCGACGCCAAGCTTTTTCTGCAGGTTCGTGCTCGATGTGGTGTATTGGAACAGCAGCCTCTGGCCGGGATTGATATAGCGGAAAGCCTGTTGCGCCAGCAGCGCCGCCTCGTGGAAACCTGAGAGAATGAGTTTCAGTTTGCCGGGATAGTGATTGATGTCGCCGATGGCGAAAATCCCGGACGTTGAAGACTCGAATTTTTCCGTATCCACCGGAATGAGGTTTTCTTCAAGATTGAGGCCCCAATTGGCAACCGGCCCAAGCTTCATGGTGAGGCCAAAGAACGGCAGCAGCGTATTGGCCTGGATGTCGAAGGCCGCACCATCATTGCCCTTGACCTGAACCGAGGACAAGATTCCATCTGCCCCCGTCAGGCCGGTCACCTGGCCAAGCTTCAACTGCATTTTGCCGGCGGCCACGAGTTCACGCATTTTCTTCACGCTGTCAGGCGCCGCGCGGAATTCATCGCGCCGGTGCAGCAGTGTCATGCTCTTGGCGATGGGCGCCAGGTTGTTGGTCCAGTCCAGCGCCGAATCACCGCCACCGACAATGAGAATGTCCTTGCCGCGGAAGGTCTCCATCTTCTTGACGGAATAGAACACCGACGTGCCCTCATAGGCATCAATGCCGGGAATGGGCGGCTTCTTCGGCTGGAATGATCCACCGCCTGCGGCGATCACCACGATCTTGCAGCGGAAGACAATGCCGCCATCGGTTCGCAATTCAAAATCATTGGCGTCGTGTTTGATGAGTTCCGTGACCATCTGGTTGAAATGAAACTGCGGATGGAAAGGTTTTGCCTGGTCCAGCAGGCGCTGGGTGAGTTCGGCGCCGGTGACAATCGGCAGGGCCGGAATGTCATAGATCGGCTTTTCTGGATAAAGTTCGGCGCATTGCCCACCCGCACGGTCAAGAATATCGACAACGTGGCACTTGATATCCAAGAGGCCCAATTCAAAAATTGCAAACAGGCCGCAAGGGCCCGCGCCAATGATCACGGCATCGGTGGAAATTACTTCGGGCATCTCAAACTCCAGTAGGCTCAGAATTGCTTTTCGGGAACGCGCACGCGCAGGCCATTGAGCGCGTCACTGATCTTGATCTGGCAGGACAGCCGGCTGGAATCCTTAACATCGAAGGCAAAGTCCAGCATGTCTTCTTCCATGGCGGCACGCTTGCCCACCTTGTCGAGCCAGTCGGCTTCTACATAGACATGGCAGGTGGCGCAGGCGCAGGCTCCGCCGCAATCCGCGTCGATGCCAGGCACCATGTTCTTGATTGCCGCCTCCATCACAGTCATCCCCGGAATGCCGTCGACGGTCTGTTCCGTGCCATTGTGCTGGATGAAAGTAATTTTCGCCATGTCCCGCCCATAAACTCGTGTTCGTTTTACCGAACGCTACATAGGATATAAAGAATTGAAAGGCAAGTCAGCTTGGGTAAAGCTGCCGCGCCATTTCATCAAATTCATTCACGGCGCGAACCAGTCCTGACAGGAGTTTTTTACGCTTGGCTTCCTGCTCGGGGCTATTGACCGGCTCCAGTTTTTTGGCCAGGTCGCCGATTTTGCAAGCACCAATGGCAAGCGCCGATCCCTTGAGCGTATGTGTTGCAATGCGCCAGTCGGCACTCGAATCGACATTTTGCAGGCGGTACAGAATATCCGGCAGTTGGGCCACGAACAGGCCGATGATCTCGCGCTCAAGCTCCGGGCTGTCCATGGTGTATTGCGCAAGGTGGGTCCGGTCGAAAATCACCGGTGCCGCTTTTCTATGCCCCGATTTGCTTGCTGCCACTTGCGCCACGCCGCCCGTCCCTGCTTCAATTTGGAGCATCAAGCTCCTAACGAGTTATAGGGCGCGAGCGTAAATGGGCAGTTTTCTGAATCGTTTCAATTCGATGCATAATTTTAACCAAACCTTTAATTATACTTGCGGATAGCGCAAGAACGGGTTCTATCATGGTTACCAATAGGTTAAGGTGGCAGTCTTGGCGGGAGGGATGGAAGGGGCCGATCTGCATCGGAAACGCAGATTCTTTCATGAAATCAAGCGTCTGCCTGCAGCCCGAAAGGCTGTTGGAATTTTAAGTTAAGAATGTGGGTAAATCGTATGGCAAGTAACACGGTGGAAACGCGTCGCAGGGACAAGCGTTCAGCGGAACGGCAAGCTGATTTAAGACGCGGCCCACCCTTGGAGGCAGCCCCCTTGCGTGGCCGCCCTGCCAACGAAAATGACCCGGGCTCCAGCCTGATGCTGGCAAGGCTTAACCGCCAGCCTTCCTATACGGCCTATTACGTGGCTTTTGTCCTGTCCCTGGCCTGGATATTCGGCTGGTCCATGTTGTACTCAGCCACCTTGTTCAACCAGCCTACCGATGAGACTGTCCGCTCCATCGCCCTGCTGGTTTTGCCCATCGGAATTATGTGGGTCATGGCCTATTTCCTCTGGCGCGCCCAGCAATTGCGCCAGGTTTCGGAAGTCCTGATGCAGTCGGCCATGCGCCTGATCCGCCCCCAGGACATTGCAACTGAGGGCCTCACCTCGATTGCCCAGGCAGTGCGTTCGGAAGTCGATCTTCTCGTGGGCGGTGTTGAGCACGCAGTCCAGCGTGCCACGGTTCTGGAAGAAATTGTCCACAAGGAAATATCCGCGATCGAACGCGCCTTCGGCGGCAACGAGGACCGCATCCGCACCCTGGTGACCGGCCTGGAAAACCAGCGCGCGGCATTGCATCAGGCCTCGCTCGTGGTGGGGAACGAATCAGCCCCCTTGCTGGCGCGCCTCGAAATCAACACGCAGAATCTTGATAGCGTGGTCAACAGCGCCCAATCCACCCTTGTCAGGTTTGAACAGGGCCTCAAGAATTCCACCACCGAACTCGCACGCACCATTGATGAAGTCTCCGCCCGCGCCACCGTTGCCGGCAATGAAATCGGCGGACAGACAACGCAAATGGAACGCATGTCCGGCATGCTGGTAGGCGAGTTGCGCACCTTCTCGCAGCACCTGCAGGACCAGATACAAACCCTGTCGTCCGCTGCCGGCCATCTCAATGCCGAAACCACGAACTTCGGCCGGAATGTGCAGGGCATGGAAACCAATGTCACCCATCTGCTCGTGCAAAGCATGGACCAGATCAAGGCTCTCACCGCCGAGATGTCCGATGTGGTTCAGAGCTCCAGCGGAAACATCACCTATCACCTGAAGGCAACCTCCAGCGAAGTCGCTTCGCTCATTGAACGTTCCGGCATTGATGCCGCCCAGCAGATCGAACTGAGCCGCGGCCGCGTCGACCAGGGATTGCAGAATGTCGCCAAGGATTACATGGACAAGGTGGCCCGAACCCATGGTGACCTCAAAGGCTACCTCGACCAGGCCGCAGCGCAAATTGTCGTCGGTGTGGAAGATGCGACCCACAAATTGTCCGACCGCCTGTCGTCAACCAATGCCCAGTTCCTCACTGGCCTGGACCAGACGGCCAACCAGCTCTTCACCCAGTTGAATGCCGCGGGTTCCGGCCTCGCGGGCAAGGTGGAAGAAACCACCAACCGCCTCTTCAGTGAAATCGGCCA
>JBBQNU010000043.1:0-20406 GCA_038330285.1 Hyphomicrobiales bacterium
TTTCTCTTTCTTTCTTCAACGATGTCAAACAGCGGGGAAGCTTCTATTAAGCCTCCGATTCATGCAGCCGACGAAAAATCCACCGGTTCCCCTTTCGGGTAACACCGGCGTCTCAGCCAGCTGCACATTGAATTCACACAGAAACGTCGGCAGTTGTTTGCAACGCCGCGTCCCTCAGTGGCCGCTTTATAGGAGGGCACGGGCGGAAGTGTCAAGCGTTTGTTAGAAAAATTTTGCAATCGCGATGAAGCCCCGCATTATAAGGATTTTAACGCAGCGGCCAGTGTGCAAATCCGGCATTTTTGATGCGCATACGGATTAGTTTTTGGCAGCAAGGTCATTTATTTTGTGGCCCGCTCCTCTCGTTTAAATGCCCGCTGCCTTTCCTGATAAATGCCCGCTGCCTTTTCTGAGCTTGCCGCCGCAATCTCGCCATCATTGAGCAGGATTGCTGTCATAGTTAACCAAGCTGTAATGCTTGGGTGGCAATGATTCCCGGGTTCGATAAGTGGGACAGGTCGAACCAGGTACTCTATGGGGGAAAACCAATTCCTCCAGTCGCAAGGCGGGGTGTCTAAAGATTGACAGATCGTATGGATTTGGGCCAATTTCCTTGAAAAAGGCGGCGTGGCCCAAAAAGAAGAACCGGCGTTAGCGTTTAGTGCGAGGGGACATCGATATTGCAGGGCCACGGTAAAATACCTGATTACCGGCAAACTGAACCTGTCCGGGTTCAGCGCACGGCCATTTCCCTTGATCAGCTTGAAGCAGATCTTGACGATCCCTTCCACGACGAACCCATTCATCACCGCTGGCTGCTGACCACCTGCATTGCCGGCATTATCGGAACCCTTGTTGTGGGCGGCGCGGCCCTCGGGCTGTTTGGCGAAAACGCAGCCCCCGGGGATGCCTTTGCCTCCATCGACAGATCAACTGATGCGGCCTCGAAATCAAAATTTGCCAGCCTGGCATCCCTCTCATCCCAGAATACCGAAGTCATTCCCGAGCGTGATCTCGGCGGCGACAACAACTATCCGGAAATAAGCGCCGATGACCTGCCCTATGGCGACGGCAAGACCGTTGTTCTGGATGCGGAAATTCAGGCCTCCGAAACCGAATCCGGCAACATTACCATCATCACCAAGACACCGCCTGCTGAACCCATTGACGAAACCTTCAAGATCGCCAAGGGCCGCAATCTGGTTGACGAACTGACCAATCGTGGCGTGACCAAGGAAGCCGCCCAAGCCCTGACGGCGGCCATGGAGCCCGTATTCCCGGCCCGCATGATCCAGGCCGGCACCGAGTTTGAACTGACCCTTGACCGGCAGCAGGACTTCTATGGCCGCGACGCCACCTTCCCCGTCCAGCTTTCTTTCAAGCCGGGCCCCAAGGAAACGATTACCGTTGAAGCCGATGAAGATGGCCGCTTTGTTGCCCGCGTCGATGGCAAGGAAAAGGGAACAACATCCCAGTACGCCCAAATCGTTCAATTCCGCACGAAGGCAAGCGTGGGCTCAAGCCTCTATGCGGCGGCCAAGGACAACCGGGTTCCGGAATATATTATTGCCGAACTGACCCGCGTGTTTTCCTATGATGTTGACTTCCAGCGCCAGGTGAAGCCAACCGATACCTTCGAAGTCTTCTATGGCAACCCGCTAACCGGTTCATCGACAAAGCGCAAGGTTCTGCACTATGCGCAACTTACCCTCAGCGGCGTGACCAAGACCTATTACCGCTATGTGAATGCCGATGGCCAGGTGGATTACCTCGATGAGAACGGCAAGAGCGCTTCAAAAGCCCTGCTCAAAACCCCGGTCGCCGGTTCGAAACTCACCTCCGGCTTCGGCATGCGCAAGCATCCCCTTCTCGGCTACACCAAAATGCACACCGGCGTGGATTTTGGCGTTCCCTACGGCACCCCCATCCGCTCGGCCGGCGCCGGCGTGGTTGAAATTGCCGGCCGCCACGGCGCCTACGGCGTGACCGTGGAAATCAAGCACAACAACAAGTTTGAAACGCTCTATGCCCATATGAGCAAGCTGGCCGACGGCATTCGCACCGGCAAGAAAGTCAACCAGGGCCAGATCATCGGCTATGTCGGCGCCACCGGCCGCGCCACCGGACCCCATCTCCATTATGAAGTTCGCGTTGGCGGGCGCCCGATGAATCCGCTGAAGGTCAAGGCCACCGGCGGCAAGCAATTGGCCGGCAAGGACTTGCAGAAGTACAAGCTTTACAAGACGCGCGTGCTGGCCCTCATGCAGAATGCCCCATCGGCCACCCAGGTTGCCCAGGCCGGACAGTAAGCCTCCGGCTATGGCGGGAGCTTCCCTGTTCTCCGCAGATAAATGCGCGCTCATCGTCATCGATGTTCAGGACTATTTCCTGGCAAAGCTCCCCGTGGATTGGCGAAAGCCGCTCGTCGAGCGTATCGCCTGGCTCATGCAGGTTGCCAGCGCCCTCGAAATTCCGGTTATCGCCACGGCCGAAGATATTGCGAACGATGGGCCGCTGGTGCCTGACCTTGAAAAACAACTGCGCGCCGGTGCAAGCGTGCACGACAAGAAAGTCTTCGGCCTCTGCGGTCAATCCGATATTCTCGAAGACGTTCGCAAGACGGGCCGCAGGGAGTTTGTGCTGGCGGGGCTGGAAACCGATGTCTGTGTTTGCCATTCGGCCCTCGGCCTGATTGACCAGGGATTCCGCGTGGCCGCGATCGAGGATGCCACCGCGTCACCCCCGCCGCACCACGAAGCTGGCCTTCGCCGCATGGCGGCGGGCGGCGTCATCATCACCAATACCAAGGGCATTTACTACGAATGGGTCCGCGATCTCGCCAGCCACGCCCGCGTGAAATCCCGGATCAACCTTCCCCTGCCGGCAGGCCTCACCCTGTAAAGCGGGCGTCAACATCACGTTTGACTTCATTTCCTAATCGTTATATCCAACAAAACATAACGATAAATCAGAGGACCAGGGATGTTCAAAATCAGCCGTTATTTTTGCATTATCGCCATCGCCTTTTTGAGCACGGTTTTTCATGCCCACGCCGAAAGCGTCAAAGTCTTCGCCGCCGCGAGCATGAAGACGGCTCTCGATAACGCCGCCGAGCTCTGGAAAACCCAATCGGGCAAAGATATCGTGGCAACCTATGGTTCCACCGGCACGCTTGCCAAACAAATTGCCGAGGCCGCTCCCGCCGACATCTTCATCTCCGCCGATCTTGCCTGGATGGATGACGTCGCAAGCAAGAATTTGATCAAGCCCGAATCCCGTAAAAACCTGGTCGGCAACAACCTTGTGCTTGTCGGGGCGGCCGGCTCGGACGTGAAAATCGAGCTTGCCAAGGACTCAAATCTTGCCGCTTCACTTGGCAGCGAAAAGCTGGCCGTAGGTGACGTGAAATCAGTTCCCGCCGGAAAATACGCCAAGGCCGCATTGGAAAACCTGGGGCTATGGGCCAGCGTTGAACCAAATCTTGTCATGCAGGAAAATGTTCGCAGCGCCCTGGCCCTCGTTGCCCGCGGCGAAGCCAAGCTTGGCATTGTCTATGGCAGTGATGCCGTGGCGGAACCAAAAGTTCAGGTCATCGCCAGTTTCCCCGAAGCAAGCCATGCACCCATTGTTTATCCCGCAGCCCTCATCGCCGCGTCAACCAACCCGGATGCGCAGCCGTTCCTCGATTTTCTTTTTACGAAGGAAGCGCAATTGATCTTTAAGGAAAATGGCTTCACCCTGCTCGAATGAGTCTTTCGCCTGAAGAATGGACCACGATATTACTCAGTTTGCGCGTTGCCCTCCTGGCAACGCTCATCTGTTTTCCAGTGGGCTTAGGCCTTGCCTGGCTGCTGGCGCGCAAGGAATTCTGGGGGAAATCGATCCTCAACAGCCTGATCCATCTGCCGCTGGTGCTGCCGCCCGTGGTGACCGGCTATCTGCTGCTCGTGGCCTTCGGCAAACGCGGCGTCATCGGCGCCTTTCTTGAAAACGCCTTCGGCCTGGTCTTTGCCTTTCGCTGGACAGGTGCGGCCCTGGCCGCAGCCCTCATGGCCCTTCCCCTCATGGTCCGCGCCATCAGGCTCTCCATCGAAAGCATTGACCAACGATTGGAGGGAGCGGCAGCAACCCTAGGCGCGAGCCCGCTGCGGGTTTTTGCCACCGTAACCCTGCCACTCGCCGCACCGGGCATGCTGGCCGGAACCATCCTCACCTACGTAAAAGCCCTTGGCGAATTCGGCGCGACGATTACTTTTGTCTCGAACATTCCCGGCCAAACCCAAACCCTGTCGCTCTCCATCTACAGCCTTCTGCAAACGCCCGATGGCGATGCGGCGGCCCTCCGCCTGATCCTTCTCTCCATCGGCCTTGCCCTTGCAGCCCTTCTCGCCTCCGAACTTCTGGCAAAGCGCCTCACCAGCCGCATGGCAGGCAAGCCATGATTGAAATCACGGTCAAACAGTCCCGTCCGAACTTCACGCTTGATGTGGATGTAAAACTCGGCCACGGCATCACCGCCCTTTTCGGCGCCTCTGGGGCGGGAAAATCAAGCCTCCTGAATCTCATTGCCGGCCTTGAGCGACCCGACAGTGGCCGCATCAGGATTGGCAGTGAATCGCTTTTCGACAGCAAGGCAAAAATCAATCTGGCCATTCACAAGCGCCGGATTGGCTATGTTTTCCAGGACGCGCTGCTCCTGCCCCACCTCTCCGTCCGCAACAATTTGCGTTACGGCTTCCGCCAGGGCGGCATGGAATTTTCCTCCATCGTGGAATTCCTAGGGCTCTCCGCCCTGCTGGAACGTAGCCCTTCAACCCTTTCAGGCGGCGAGCGCCAGCGTGTTTCCATCGGCAGGGCGCTCCTGTCAGCACCACGTCTTATGCTCATGGACGAACCGCTCGCCAGCCTCGATATGGAGCGCAAGCGCGAGATATTCCCTTACATCGAAAAGTTGCAAAATAAATTCGGCATTCCGGTTATCTTTGTCTCCCATGCCGTTGAAGAGGTGGCCCGCCTCGCCGAACACGTGATTGTTTTGCGCGACGGCAAGGCCGTGGCCCATGGCAGCACCCAGACGGTGATGAACCTGTCCGACAGCCACGCTAGCCGCTTTGAAAAAACCTCAATCCTCACCGGCAAGCCGGCATCATATGATGCCGCCTATGGCCTCACCACGCTCAGCCATCCCGCCGGAAACATTTCCCTGACCGGCCAGCTCGGGCCTGGCAAGGCACCGGTTCGCATTGTCGTGAAGGCCACCGACGTAACCCTGGCGCTGAACAAGCCAAAGGACATTTCCGCCCGCACCATGCTGAAGGGCATTATCGCCCGATGCGACGTGGATAGCGGTCCAACCGCTATCATTCATGTGAAACTGGAGGGCGGCGAAGAACTTTCCGCCGCGTTGACGCGCAAGGCCATGGATCAATTGGGCCTTGATGCGGGCCAGGCCGTCTGGTGTCTGCTAAAATCCGTGTCCATCGACGAGCGCTGGATCGCCTCAAGCTGAATTCAGGCCCAAAGCCCGCTGGGTTTTCTTCGGCAGATTTAAGGACGCAAGGCGATGGCTCTCGCGCAAATAATCTTTCAGCGCCGCATCATTCATGCTTTCCGAAGACGTTCGCTGAATCCACAGCATGCCGCGCGACGCCAGATAGGGCGCTGGACGCAAGCCATCCTGTTCCTTCAACAGATTGAAGCTCATCTGCGAACATTTGAAGGTGACCGCCAGCGCCTCGCCATCGTTCCAGCCCGCAACGGCAAAGACCTTGCCGCCAACCTTCCAGACATGGGCTCCGCCCCACTGAACCACATGGGTGGCATGGGGCAGATCAGCGCAAAAGGCATTATAGGCCTCAAGCTTCACGGCGCACCCTCCCGCGCTGGCTGAGAAGCTCGGCCAGCCGGGTTTGAACCAGCTCCGTGGCGTTATTTTCAATATCGCGGAACGCGGCAATGACCGCCTCGCCAAGCGGCGTGATCGTGGCCCCGCCGCCGCCAGTCCCGCCCGTTGCCGTTTCAACCACCGGATGCCCAAAAATGCCGTTGACCTCGTCGATCAGCAGCCAGGCCCGGCGATAGGACATCTCCATCTGCCGCGCCGCCGCAGAAATGGAACCGGTTTCGGCTATGAGTTCCAGCAGGCGCACCTTGCCGGGACCGAGGCGAACCTCGGTCCCGAAATCAATCTTGATGGCGGCGCGCGGGAGTTTCTTCATCGCGCCATGCTAGCATATTAGTGCAGGGTCACCACATTGCTGATCTTGGGCTTGTCGCCCATGACCAGGCCATTGAAGGTGAACTTGCCCGAGGCAACGCCCACTTCGACTGTGTCGCCATCCTTCACCCGGCCCGCCAGGATTTCTTCAGCCAGCGGATCCTGAATGGATTTCTGGATCACCCGCTTGAGAGGCCGTGCGCCATAGGCGGGGTCATAGCCTTTTTCCGCCAGCAGCCCGCGCGCTTCTTCGGTCAACGCCACTTCGATCTTCCGGTCAACCAGCAGCTTCTTGAGCCGCAGCAACTGGATATCGACAATGGCGCCCATATGGGCCCGCTTCAGGCGGTGGAACAGGATGATCTCGTCCAGCCGGTTGAGGAATTCCGGCCGGAAGGCCCCGCGCACCACGCCCATCACCTGGTCGCGCACCTCTTCCACGTCCTGGTTTTCACCAAGGGCGACAAGGTATTCGGACCCCAGGTTCGAGGTCATGATGATCAGCGTGTTCTTGAAATCAACGGTGCGGCCCTGGCCATCAGTCAGGCGGCCATCATCAAGCACCTGCAGCAAGACGTTGAACACATCCGGATGGGCTTTCTCAACTTCGTCGAACAGCACAACCTGATAGGGCCGGCGCCGCACGGCTTCGGTCAAGGCGCCGCCTTCATCATAGCCCACATAGCCCGGAGGCGCGCCAATGAGCCGCGAGACCGAATGCTTCTCCATGTATTCCGACATGTCGATGCGCACCAGGGCATGCTCGTCATCAAACAGGTAATTCGCCAATGCCTTGGTCAGCTCGGTCTTGCCGACGCCCGTGGGCCCCAAGAACATGAAGGAGCCGATAGGCCGGTTGGGGTCCTGCAAGCCAGCCCTTGCCCGGCGCACGGCCGTTGAAACGGCTTCCACCGCCTCGGCCTGGCCAACCACCCGTTTGCTCAGCTCCACTTCCATCTGAAGTAGCTTTTCGCGCTCGCCTTCCAGCATCTTGTCCACCGGAATGCCGGTCCAGCGTGAAACCACCTGGGCCACATGGGCCTCGGTCACCGCTTCTTCCAGCATGCTCGAGTCGCCCGCCTCTTCCGCCACCTTCAATTTCTTTTCCAGGGCGGGAATGGTGGAATAGGCCAACTCGCCGGCCTTGGCGAAATCGCCGCGCTGCTGCGCCTGATCCAGATGCAGGCGTGCCTTTTCGAGCTCTTCCTTGAGCTTGGAGGCCGCCGCCAGCTTTTCCTTCTCGGCCTGCCAGTTGCGCGTGATGACGGCGGATTTTTCTTCCTGCTCCGCCAGTTCCTTTTCGAGCTTCTGCAAGCGGTCCTTGGACGCCGTATCGGATTCCTTCTTCAGCGCCTCGCGCTCGATCTGCAATTGCATGATGCGGCGGTCAATTTCATCAAGCTCTTCCGGCTTGGAATCAACCTGCATGCGCAGCCGCGCCGCCGCCTCGTCCATCAGGTCGATGGCCTTGTCCGGCAGGAATCGGTCGGTGATGTAGCGGTTGGAAAGTGTGGCCGCCGCAACGATCGCCGAGTCGGTAATGCGCACCCCGTGGTGCAGCTCATACTTTTCCTTGATGCCACGGAGGATGGAAATCGAATCCTCAACCGACGGTTCGCCCACAAAAATCGGCTGGAACCGGCGGGCCAGGGCCGCGTCCTTTTCCACGTGCTTGCGGTATTCATCGAGCGTCGTGGCGCCGACGCAATGCAATTCGCCGCGCGCCAAGGCTGGCTTCAATAGATTTGAAGCATCCATGGCGCCATCGGCCTTGCCAGCACCCACCAGCGTGTGCATTTCGTCAATGAACAGGATGATGCCGCCTTCCGCCGCGGTAACTTCCGAAAGAACCGCCTTCAGCCGCTCCTCGAATTCGCCGCGGAATTTCGCCCCGGCAATGAGCGAACCCATGTCGAGCGCCATCAATTTCTTGTTTTTCAAACTCTCCGGCACATCGCCCTTGATGATGCGCAGCGCCAGGCCTTCGGCAATGGCTGTTTTGCCAACGCCGGGCTCACCGATGAGAACCGGATTGTTCTTGGTGCGCCGTGACAGCACCTGAATGGTGCGGCGGATTTCCTCATCCCGGCCAATGACCGGGTCAAGCTTGCCCGCCTGGGCCGCCTCGGTGAGGTCACGGGCATATTTCTTCAGAGCGTCATAGCCTTGCTCGGCGGACGCCGTGTCCGCCGTGCGGCCCTTGCGGACCGCGTCAATGGCCTGATTAAGCTTCTGCGCCGTAACCCCTGCGTTTTTAAGAATCTTGGAAGCTTCGCTGGTCTCGATGGCCAACGCCTGCAAAAGCCGTTCGGCGCTTACAAAGCTGTCGCCAGATTTAGCGGCCAGTTTCTCGGCGGCTTCAAACACCCGCGCCATTTCAGGCGCGAGATAAACCTGTCCTGCTCCAGTACCCGATACCTTGGGCATTTTGGCAAGCACCGCTTCCGTGTCCCGCAGGGCCAAGCGGCTGTCACCGCCTGCCGCCTTGATTAGGCCGGCGGCCAAACCCTCCTCATCGTCAAGGAGGACTTTCAGCACATGTTCGGGGGTAAATTTCTGATGCCCCTCGCGCAGGGCCAGCGTCTGCGCCGACTGGATAAAGCCGCGCGAGCGTTCAGTGTACTTTTCGAAATCCATTCGCATCTCCTCCAGGCACGTTTACCAGAGGCCCGAAGCGGCACCTCAATAACGCCCTGAAATCAAATATGGGGGCGATTAAGCCCCCATCAAGTGACGCCGGGAATTTTATTCCCGTTCTTCGGTGCTTGCAGCCCGCGGACGGCGCGGGGTGCGGGCTTTCTTTTCGGCAACCGGCTCATCCATCACCTCGAGCGGAGCCGGACGGCGCAGGAATGACGGGGCCTCCCACTGGCCGGAGCCAGCGTCTTCCTCATTGCCATTGGGGCGCACCTCAACGGCTGCTTCCCGGGCCATTTGCGGTTCCGCCTCGGCGGCGCGCGGCTCATTGTCGCCATCGCGCGGCTGATCGCCCCGGTTCTGCCAGCGCGGGCGAAAACGCTCCCGGTTGCCATCGCGGTTGTCGCGCTGGCGGTTGCCGCCATTTGCTTCACCGCCACTGTCGGCCTGCTCGCCCGTGCCGGCTTGCCCGCCTTCTGAAACCATCGCGGCTTGCGCCGCATCGGCTTCGCCTTCCGCGCTATCGCCGCCTTCGTCTTCAAAATCCTCATCTTCCGGGCGGCGCAACTGCATCGTCGGCTGGCCCACCGGCTGGGCCGCGGCCATCACCCGGAAATAATGCTCGGAAAACTGGAAATAGCTCTCGGCCATCACATTGTCGCCAGAAGACTGCGCATCGCGGCCAAGCTGCATGTATTTCTCGGCCACCGTTTGCGCCGTGCCGCGCACCTTCACGTCCGGCCCGTTGCTCTCATAAACCCGGTTAACCGAATTGCCGCCACCGCCGTTGCTGTGTCCGCCGCCACCGCCGCCACCGCCCGGCCTGCGGTTGTTGCGGCCACGGCCGCGCGTGTTGTTGTGCTGGCCCTGACGTGCGCGATGTCCATTATCGAAGTTCAAATCATCACTTCGGCAAAAAATTGCCGTCCCATATTGTTGAGATGTTGCATTACAATTTCAAAAATCGGCCCTTATCAAAGAGTCGAACCAATCCTAATACGATGGTTGTGGTCGCAGACCTCTGCCGCAGATATTTCCCCTATCGGAAACACCATCCCCGACTGCAAAAAAGCGAGATGTGTGGAACTTGTGACCTATGGTCTTTTTCCCAACATGCCGCCCAACGCCATCGCAAGGGCAGAATGAATTACCGACTCTTGTGTAGCGTAGAATAAAGCAATTTCCAATGGTTTTTTTTGACGTGCGTCCACAGGCGCGGCTTCAGGGCCGGGCGAAGACCAGGCAGCGGACGTGGCCCGCCAGGTCAAAATGACGGCTTTCCCGCTCAAAACCCTGCCCCTTAAAGAGTTCATTAACCCCGTTTTCCTGACCCGCCCCAATCTCCAGAATAATATGGCCCTTGGGGGCCAAATGGCCCCCGGCCCCGTTCGCAAGGCGGCGGTAGGCCTCCAGCCCGTCAGGCCCGCCATCAAGGGCCCTTGGCGGGTCAAATTCCCGCACGTCAGGGGCCAAACCGGCGATATCGCCGAGCGGAATATAGGGCGGGTTTGAAACAAGGAGATCGAACTTGCCTTCAATCCCCTCAAACCAGTTAGCCTCCACAAAGCTTCCCCGGTCCGCCACACCCAAGGCCTCGGCGTTACCCTTTGCCACCGCCAAGGCCGCTGCCGAAAGGTCGCTGGCAACGGCGGTTGCTTCCGGCAATTCAGCCAGCAAGGTCGCGGCAATCGCCCCGGAGCCTGTGCCAAGATCCAGAATGCGCAATGGCTCCCCGCCCTTCACCAACCCGAGCGCCGCCCCAATCAGCGTTTCCGTGTCGGCGCGGGGGTCCAGAACATCAGGCGTCACCCGGAAGCTCCGGCCATAAAATTCGCGGGTTCCCAAAATGCGGGAAACCGGTTCAAATTTGCAGCGGCGTTCGATGAGCAACGAGAACCGCGCCGCGAAATCCGGCGGGACGCTCAATTCTGGTTCTGCAACGATATCTTCATGCTGCAAGCCTGTAGCCGTCTGAAACAGAAGACGCGCATCAAGCGCTGCCGTTTCAATGCCGTGCGCGGCAAGGCGTTCGCCTGCTTGTTTCAGAAGCGCGCGCCGCGTCTCAGACATCAGAGGTTTCAGTGGCCAGGAGTTCCGCCTGATGCTCCGCCATCAGCGCCAGGATCAATTCCTCCAAAGCCGGCCCCTCGATGATCTGGTCGAGCTTGTAAAGCGTGAGATTGATGCGGTGATCGGTAATCCGCCCCTGCGGAAAATTATAAGTGCGGATGCGCTCGGAACGGTCGCCGGACCCCACCTGTCCCTTGCGCTGGGCCGAGCGCTCGGAATCGATGCGGTTGCGTTCCAGATCGTATAGCCGTGAGCGCAGAAGCTTCATCGCCGCGTTCTTGTTCTTGAGTTGCGACTTCTCAGTCTGCTGGGCAACCGCAAGCCCGGTGGGAATGTGGGTGATGCGCACCGCCGAATCCGTGGTGTTCACCGACTGCCCGCCAGGCCCCGATGAACGGTAAACATCGATGCGCAAATCCTTGTCTTCAATCTTGATGTCCACTTCTTCCGCTTCCGGCAGCACGGCCACCGTTGCGGCGGAGGTGTGGATGCGCCCCTGCGTTTCCGTATCGGGCACCCGCTGCACCCGGTGCACGCCGGATTCAAATTTCATCCGCGCATAGGCGCCGGCCCCGAAGATATTGGCGATCACTTCGCGGTAGCCGCCATGCTCGCCGTCGCTGGCCGAAATAACCTCAACCCGCCAGCCTTTTGAGGCCGCATAGCGCTGGTACATGCGAAACAGGTCACCGGCGAAAATCGCCGCCTCATCGCCGCCCGTGCCCGCCCTTACTTCAAGAATGACATTGCGCTCGTCGGCGGCATCCTTAGGCAAAAGCAGGATGCGGATCGCATGTTCCAGCTCCACGATCTTGGCATCAAGGGTTTCACGCTCGGCTTCGGCCATGGCCGCTAGTTCGCCGCCCGCCTTCAGCATCTCGTCCACGTCACGCCGCTCGGTATAGGCCTGTTTCAGCTTCTGCGCCGCCTTGGCCGTGGGTTCAAGCTCCGCATATTCCTTGGACAGCTTGACGAAAACGTCTCCGGCAGGGCCAGAGGAAAGCTCATGCTCGACATTGGCAAACCGGTGGATGATCCGGTCAAGTTTTTCGGTCTGGATTGCACTCATGGCGGGGCTTGTAGCGGAAGCTGCACCCCTTCGCCAAGACCTGAGAATACAAGGTAATGGGTCAGTCTGAGGTTCTGCTTAGGGCCATGTACGGACATTTCCGAATTCAGCTGGGATTGTGGACGAAGTCGGCATATGCAGCGGCCCCACTTAGGATACCACTAAGCTCATTTTTTGAGCCGGTTGACCGAAGCGCCTTGAGATTTCAAAGCCCATACTCATATGCTCGCTCGAACTAGACGCCTTCGACGATGATCGAATCGTAATCTGGGGCCGAAGTGCCGCGCGTATCGCGCAAAGCCAAGTAACCTGCTGCGGCCGCACGTGCCGCTTCGATGCTCTCGAACTCAATGACCACGATGCGGTTGTGAAACGTGCCTTCGATTGCTTCTGTCTGCCCGCCACTTACCAGCAGCTTACCTCCGGCCTTCTGAGTAACTTTAACCGCCCCGTTCAGGTATGCTTCAAAGCCGTCCGGATCGGTGATATTGATACTCGCGACAATGTATGTCTTGGGCATTGGCAAATTCCTCTTCGAACATGCGCGCAATAGCGGACTGATAGATATTAGGCACAACCTATTAACCCACATCTACCGGATGACCGACTTGTCGAGACCGAGCATTGCGCGAACTAGGATCGTTGGCAAGACCGGCGCTTAGCATATGGCGTCGGCGATGCCCACAGTCGTGAGGACCGCTTCGGGACAGGAGCTGTCAATCTTAGCACATAGATGATAAGCTCGCGCAATGATGAAACGTGTTTCCATTCGACTGGCGGTTGCAAGCGAGCGAGAAGAACTTGAAGCCTTGCAGTTTCGATCTTCGTTGGAAAATTCTGGTGACCGGGACGCCGTGCTCGCGAACCCGGATGCCATTGTACTGCAAGAGCAGCAGATAGTAGCAGGGCAGGTCTTCGTCGCCGAGACAGAGGATGGGATGGTCGGCTTCGCCGCAGTTCTGCCAAGAGCAGATGGCGAAACAGAACTTGACGGACTGTTTACGGAACCAGGTTTTTGGCGAATTGGCGTTGGACGCACTTTGGTTGATCGCTGTGCAGCATATGCAATTGCAAATGGCTCTCAAGCTCTGCACGTCGTTGGCAACCCGCATGCAATAGGATTCTATGAGGCTTGCGGTTTCAAAACATTAGGTGAATGCAGCACACGCTTTGGGGCGGGCCTGCTCATGCGAAAGACGCTTCTGACGATGTCTGTTTAGGGCCAAGGGCAGAACTCTGTAAGTACTCATCCAAAGTTTCACTGCGGTTCATCTTCAAAATTGACTGCCGCAGTCATTGCCTCCTGACACTGAAGAACGAAATACGTTATACATCATTTTGGGTCAGCCTTTACCCGCCATACAATGTTTCCAACGTCGTCAGCAATGTACAGCACGCCTTTATCGTCAAATGCTACGCCCACTGGGCGACCGCGTGCGTTATTGTCCTTGTCGGCAAACCCGCCCACAAAAACTTCAGGCTTTCCCGTTGGGTTGCCATGCTCAAACGCTACAAATGCAACGTCATATCCATTTGGCACAGTGCGGTCCCAACTACCGTGTTCACCCACAAAAGCCCCGTTCGCATAGCGCGCTGGAAAGGCGTTGCTTGAGTTGAATGCAAGGCCAAGAGGGGCGACATGTGGTCCTAGTGAAAAGTCTGGGACGATGGCCTTTGACACCATATCCGGTCGTTCGGGTTTAACGCGAACATCAACGTGGCTGCCAAAATAACTCCATGGCCACCCGTAGAATCCGCCATCTTTCACCGAGGTCATATAATCGGGGACGAGATTGTTGCCGAGTTCGTCACGTTCGTTGATGACAGCCCACAACTGATTAGTGCCAGGTTGAAATGTCAGGCCATTGGGATTGCGCAAACCCGTTGCAAACGGGCGAACTGCACCTGTTTTGATATCAACTTCCCATATCCTCGCTCGCTCCATTTCAGCATTAATGCCGCGTTCGACGATATTGCTGTTGGAGCCGATGCCGACATAAAGCTTCGTCTCGTCAGGGCTAGCGGTCAAACTTTTTGTCCAGTGGTGATTGATTTCGCCGGCCGGCAATAAAGTCAATACCGAGCCCGCCTCAGAGATTGTCTTTTGACCCGGAACATAGGCGTAGCGCACAATTTTGTCAGTTTCGGCAACGTAAAGTTCATCACCCACCAAGACGATTCCAAACGGCGAGTTAAGTTTGTCAAGAAGTACAGTTTTTTCATCTGCCTGACCATCACCGTCTATGTCATGCAGCAGAACGACGCGATTGCCAGGCTTAACGGGACTGTGAGCCTTGCCCTTTACAAATTTGTATACGATGTCCTTAGGCCTGGTAACGGGTTCCCCGCTTGGCCCACCCGCCTCAACGGCCAAAACATCACCGTCCGATAGCGGCAATATGTTTCTAGGGCCATTCAGGTCTGTGGCGAAAGCGTTTATGGTGAATCCAGTTGGGACAGATGGCAATTCACCGTTTTTCCAGCCAATTGGATTTGTGATGTTTATAGGAGGCACAAGAAATTGTTGGGCATCTGGAAGCTTGGGAGCAGTGCCTGCGTGCTGTTCTGGGCCGGTTAATGGATCATCGCACCCTGACAACATTAACATTACAGGTAAAAGCAACGACAATGAAGAAGCTCTCATTTTAAACTCCCCTGACATCTGCCCGTAATGTTCTGTAGCCGACGAAAGACGCAATGATCATCAAGATCACTGCGGTAGCTGAAAGAACTAGGCCCTGGGGAACGACGGATGTCCAGCCGTCGCGTGCATGGACAAAATTATTAAACATGACCACCACAAAAACAAGAACATACAGTGCGAGTCGGAGCCATAAGCGAGCGGGTCGAGGGGTCGACGCACGAACAATGTCGATGAGATTAATCAAAATCAATAACCCTAGAAAAAACGAGCCGAATGCTAGCATCCAAGCTGAAAAATTGGCCCACTGAATATCGGCAGTCTTGTAGTAAGCTATATCTGTGAGGAGGGCAGATGTGAAACATGAGATGGGGAAAGGCGCGAACATGGCAAAAATAGGCACGCCCATGGCCTGCATCCGCGGATCTACATAAGTTGATTGCATAGTACACCTTCAATCGACGGAAATCTGATGATGTCAACCGCCATGGAGATAGAAGTGTTTCGGCAGACAAACGTTCCATTGGCGAGAGAGTATCTCGGGGGTGGGCTTTGAAATGGGACCCGCCAATTTGTCCTCATAAATGCCTGATTTTAAATCGTTTGATGATCAGGTGGGTCCTCATTGGCACCGTTAGTGATCCCGCTAAAGGCACTTATCCTCCATTAAATTTATGTCATTAACAAAAATTCTTTCGGGGTTCACTTCGTTGTGCATTTACAAGCATCAACTGAGGCGAATTGGCTGCAACAAAGGATATTTAGGCTTCTGTACGTCCACGTAGCTCTTCGACCGATGTCGGCTAAGAGTCAGAAGTAGAAATTTAGACTAAACCGCCACCAGAATTCTACAGGACTATCAGCCCTCAAAGGTCGAAAGATTGAGCGAGCGGCCAACCAGAATTTCACCGGGCGTTCCGAGAATACCCTTTTCCTTGCCGTCGATCACGTAGCTCAACAGCCCGCCGTCGCGCGCGATGACCACGAGGCCTTCGCGGTCCGGCACCTGGTAGGTGTCGCCCTTCATCAGCATCTGGGTCATCACCACATTGCCCTGCGCATCCTCAACCCGCACCCAGACCGGCGCCTTGGCTTTCAGCACAAGCCGGGCCGCTTCATTCATGGCGCCGAATACGCGTCCCTCAGCGGTCTGTGTAACTTCGTCGACCATGGGCACATCCAGCGCAATAGCCTTCGGCGCAGGGACAGGTACGGCGGTCTGGTCGTCCGGCACCTGCTCGGCAATGAAGGCCCCAAGCCCGCCCAAATCCTCGCCCGCCTGAGAGTCGCTCTGCGCTGGAACGCTGTCATCGGCTGAGGCCAGAACATCGTCAGTCATCGGTTCTTCGGTAATCTTGACGTTGGCGGCTTCCGATCCCGTGGAAGCCGTTGGCATCGGATCGGCGGCGATCGCCACCTGTGGCTCACGTGCGGAAAGTTCTGCCGAGGGGATCATCATCCAGCTTGCGCCAGCAAAAAGGAAAATCGCGCCCGCAACAGTTGCAACCAGCCCGCCGGCTCCGCCGGGGATATTCGACAACTTGATATTCAAGGGCATCAGCTTCGGCATTTTTCCAAAACTCAGGATTTTGGCGCTCGAGAGCGGTGCGGGATTTGCCGGATGGCTGGTGCGCGGCGCAATCGCCGGCCGCGGCAGGAATTCAATGTAGTGATGAAGCAAAGGCTCCGGATCAAATCCCAGATATTCCGCATAGGCCGAGATCATCTCAAGGGCTTCCATGCGTGTCGGCATGCGCGTCATGTCGCCAAATTCAATGGCCTCAACGTGATAGGGATGGATGCCCGTGGCTTCACCGGCATATTCCAGGGTTTCACCACGCTTTTCACGCTCGCGCTGCAGGAACCAGCCGGCCTCTCCGGCGGGGTCAGTTGCGCCATCTGGCTTCTCGCGGAAGGCTGGTTCTGCGGCTTCATATTCCGTTTCGTCCCGGCCAAAATCGAGCTGTGGGTCATCCATGGTCTTACTCTCTCGTGCTGCCAAGCATTAACTTTTTACTAACGCTGCTTTTCGAGAGAATGACGCAGAATGGTTATCAGCAAGCTAACGCCCGCGTTAAATTATACAGGAACCCCGTTGCGCTGGGCGAATTCCAGGAGGTCGCCGCGGATCGAATGGGCCGGGCTTTTGAGAAGGGGCGCCATGAAGGACCAAAGTTTGGCCTGATTCAGTTCGAGCAGCATTGCCTTTACCGGGCCGATGCCCGAGGGCACCATGGAAATGGAGGTAAGGCCGATGCCGAGCAGCCCCATCGCTTCCAGGGGGCGGCCGCCAAGCTCACCGCAAAGCGTAACTGGCGTGTTATGGGCCTTTGCTTTTTCCACAATCAGGCGCATGGCGCCAAGTGCTGCCGGGCTCAGAGGATCATAACGGCCGGCGAGCTTGGGATTGCCGCGATCCGAGGCGAACAGGAACTGCACCAGGTCGTTTGATCCGACCGAGGCGAAATCGATCAGCGGGAAAAGCTGGTCGAGCTGCCAGATGAGCGCCGGGATTTCGATCATCACCCCAAGCTGCAGCGACCTTGGCAGCACATGGCCGCGCGCCAGGAGATAGGCCCTTTCCAGTTCAACAATGTCGCGGGCCCGCAGATATTCATCCACATCGGCGATCATCGGAAACATGATCTTGAGATCATGGCCCTCGCCGGCGATCAACAGGGCGCGCACCTGCAAGCGGAGCAAGGCGGGCCGGTCAAGCGCCATGCGAATCGAACGCCAGCCAAGCGCCGGATTTTCTTCCCGCGGCTGACGGAGGTAAGGCAGGATTTTATCAGCCCCGATATCGAGCGTACGGAAAACCACCGGCTTGCCATTGGCCTGATCGAGAATGGCCTTGTAGTGGCGCACCTGCGAGGCAAGGCGCGGGAATCTGCTGGCCATCATGAAATGCAGTTCGGTGCGGTAGAGCCCGACGCCGTCAGCCCCTGAATCATGCAGGTGCGGCAAGTCGACAATCAACCCCGCATTGATGTTGAGATTGATCTTCACGCCATCCCTGGTGATCGCCGGAACATCGCGCAGCACCGCATACTGCGCCTGCTTGCGCGCATTGAACCGCACCTTCTCCGCGTAGGATTTTTGCAAATCCTGCGATGGCCGGACGAACAGTTCGCCAGTGTTGCCGTCAATGACAATCGTGCTTCCCGTATCCACGAGGTCAATAAGGCCCGTGGCCTGGCCAACGGCGGGAATGCCAAGGGCCCGCGCCACAATGGCCACATGGCTGGTCTTGCCGCCTTCCTCGAGGATGACGCCGCGAATCTTGCTGCGGTCATAATCGAGAAGCTCGGCGGGCCCCATGTTGCGGGATACAATAATCGCATTGGCCGGCAGGTCGCTGCGCGATGCGGTGGCGACAGCCCCCGTCAAAATGCGCATCAGGCGGTTTGAAAGATCGTCGAGATCATGCATGCGCTCACGCAAGTATGCGTCGGGCGTGCGCATCATCCGCGCCCGGTTGTCGTTCTGCACTTTCTCAACCGCAGCTTCCGCCGTCAGCCCCGTATCAACCGCTTCGCCCAGGCGGTTCACCCAGCCCTTGTCATGGGCAAACATGCGGATGGTTTCCAGCACATCGGAATAATCGGCACCCCGCAAGGATTCTGTGCCATCGAGCAACTGATCAACTTGCAGGTGGAGCTGCTGCACCGCCTCATCAAGCCGCTTCTTTTCCAGCGGAATGCTTTCGGCAATGAGATTGTGAACCGCAACGCGCGGTTCATGCAGAACCACATGGCCCAAGGCAATGCCCTCAGCCAGCGACTCGCCGCGCAGGTGATGGCTACGCATATGGGCAACGTCAGCCGCCACTTCGCGCGCCACTTCGCGCAGTTCACCCGACGCAATGACCTCGGCCAGCACCATGGCCGTAGTCTGCAGCGCTTCTTCTTCCTCATCGGAATAGTGCCGCCGGGTACGGTTTTGCACGACCAGAACGCCAATCACCGTGCCGCCCCGCATGATGGGCGAGCCGAGGAAGGAATGGTAAATCTCTTCGCCGGTTTCCGGCAGGTATTTGAACGCCGGATGGTTTTGCGCATCCGCCAGGTTGAGGCCAATGGCCTGGTCGCCGATGAGGCCCACAAGGCCCTCGCCCACTTTCAGTTTCGATTTGTGGACGGCGGTGCTCTTCAAGCCCTCGGTGGCATAGAGCTCAAGCACCTGCCCCGGCCGCATCACATAGATGGAGCACACCTCGGCCACCATATTGGCCGCGATCAAAGATGCAATTTTGTCGAGCCGCTTCTGTGCTGTCTCAGGCTCCGCCATAACCTCGCGGAGCCGCCGAAGCAGGACACGCGGGCCAAGGGCGGAGTGGGCCATCAGCAGGTGTCCTCGCGCTGCCGTTTCCAGCGACAGCGGGTCATGTATTTTTGACGGATGCTGCGTTGCATGGGCTCAGGCTTCCAGTCCATAGGCCTGGTGCAGGGCCCGCACCGCAAGCTCCGTATAGGCCTCGTCAATCAGTACACTGACTTTGATTTCCGATGTCGTTATGGCCTGGATGTTGATGCCCTTGTCGGCCAGCGAACGGAACATCTTCGCGGCAACGCCCGCGTGGCTCCGCATGCCGATGCCGACAACCGAAACTTTTGCCACGTCAGCCGAATGGGTCAACTCCAGAAACCCTATCTTGTCCTTCACCCCGTTCAGCACCTCAATGGCCTTGCGCAAATCCTTTCGCGCCACGGTGAAGGTGATATTGGCGGTCGAGCCGTCGGTGGAAACATTCTGCACGATCATGTCAACGCTGATGTCGGCTTCCGCCAGGGGGCCAAATACCGAGGCCGACACGCCTGGCTGATCCTTGACCTTGCGGATGGAAACCTTCGCTTCATCGCGCGAATAGGCAATTCCGCTGACTACATGCTGTTCCACGATCTTGTCCTCTTCGCAAACAATTGTTCCCGGCCCGCTGCCATCTGGCTTGTTCTGGTTAGGCGAGTCCGGTGCTTCAAAACTCGATCTTACCTGCAAGGGCACCTTGTACACCATGGCAAGTTCAACAGAGCGGGTCTGCAACACTTTGGCCCCCAATGAGGCCTGTTCCAGCATTTCCTCATAGGAAATCCGGTCCAGCTTGCGCGCCCCCGTCACGATCCGGGGGTCCGCCGTATAAACCCCGTCCACATCCGTATAAATATCGCAGGCCGCGTCAAGCGAGGCGGCTATCGCCACGGCGGACGTATCCGAGCCGCCGCGCCCAAGGGTGGTAATGCGCTTGTCCGGGCCAATGCCCTGGAAACCGGCAACAACGGCAACCTGGCCCTGCTCCATGCGCTTCCTGATTTCCGTCGCATCGATCTCGGCAATCCGCGCCGAGGCATGGACACCATCGGTTTTCAAGGGAATCTGCCAGCCATGCCAGGAGCGGGCCGGAACCCCCATATCCTGCAGCACGATGGCCAGAAGCCCCGCCGTAACCTGTTCGCCGGAGGCGACAATGGCGTCATATTCGCGGGCATCATGCACCGGGGCCGCTTCCTTGCACCAGGCTACCAACTGGTCCGTGGTGCCAGCCATCGCCGAGACGACGACGGCCACGTGGTTACCGGCCTTCACTTCACGCAGGACATGGCGCGCTACATTGCGGATACGCCCGATATCCGAAACCGAAGTGCCTCCAAACTTCATAACCAAACGGCCCATCGGCCAAAATCCTTCTTGATCCCGAAACTCTGGCTTGCAGCCAAATCAGATGTAAAGTGAACTCTTTAAGGTGCGACGCGGCGTACTCATAGATGAGGGTTC
>JBBQNU010000044.1:0-19900 GCA_038330285.1 Hyphomicrobiales bacterium
ACCCTCGCTATTTCCAAGAATATGGGCAGCGTCATGGTGGATAACGCTAACGTTGTAAAGGCCGACATTATGGCCGACAACGGTGTCATCCACGTCATCGATACCGTGATGTTGCCTTCCAACTAGCCAATACCGCCAGGAAGCAGTAGTTTTGAAGGAGTGCAAATAGATTTGCGCTCCTTCGACGTTTTCCAGGATGGTAGTGTTAAGGAGCGTTGTGCCGGGTGAGAATGCGGTATCACGCCATTGACGGCCAATAGGGACAGGATAGGCTTATGAAACTGCGCGAACCGAAACCATGCACCCCTCCTCGGATGTAATTGACGACCTAAGCCGGAACCCGCCGCTCGCCACGATTGGCACACCGTGGCAGGTCGTGACCGACCAGGTGATGGGCGGCATATCCAGTTGCACCTTGGTCCGCGAGAAAGTCGGCGGTCGCCAGGCCATCCACATGCGCGGGAGCGTACGCCTTGAAAACAACGGCGGCTTTGTCCAGATCGGACTCGATCTCGCACCTGATGGTAATGCAGTTGATGCGAGCTTGTGGACCGGGATCGAACTCGACGTTTTGGGCAATGGAGAGATATACAACCTGCATCTCCGTACACTCGATCTCACCCGCCCTTGGCAATCCTATCGCCACGGGTTTAAGGCTCTGACGAGTTGGCAGACCGTCAGACTGCCCTTTGGCAGCTTTTTACCATACCGCACGGATGCCCTTCTTGACCTACATCGGCTGTGCCGAGTTGGCCTGGTCGCCATTGGCCGGGCATTCTCAGCCGACCTTGCGCTCGGCGGCATGCGATTCTTTGCCTGAGCGCGAAATTGCCAAAGGTTGGAATTCCATTCGACTGTGTCTCCAGCGGGGAATTGTTAGGTTGGGGGGTTGGCATTGACGGAGTTAGGATCTGAAATGATCAGTGCCCGAAGGGAAAAGTACGGTTTGCGAATCCCCACTAGGTTCATGGCTATACAGGGCAGGGGTTATCATCCACGTCTAACCTGAAGTCAAAGCAAAGGGCATAGAGATTTTTGTGCTTTGGAAAATAAATGGCGGGAAGATCAGTTACATTGGTGATGATCGCGCCAGCCTTATCCCCAAAGGAAGTCTACGACAAGCAGGGCCGTACAACCCATAGCCCCCAAGACCGGCACGATGGCGTTTACTTCAAATGTGCCGGGCGGTGGAGGGACAGATCCAAGTTTGAGCTTGGCGAGCGCTACACATACGATGGCAAACACAAAAAGTATCAGCCTTGACGTCCATTCGGCCAGTGTGATGACCGGGAAGACGAGAGCTATCGCCAACGCAGCTACTACGGTTAGCAATGTTGCAATAAAGGGCGTGTGTGTTTTTTCATTGATGGTGCCAAGAAAGGCGGGAAGCAGGCCACGTGAACTCAGCCCGTAGGACAAGCGGGACACCATGATAATCTGAACAATGACTCCGTTTAATGTAGCGAAAATAGCAACCAGGGTGATGATTGCCGCTGGCAAGCCCGTGGTGCGCGCGAAAAGATGGGACAATGGAGCTGGCTGCGTGGCAAGGTCTTGTAGCCCCACAGTAAGGAGAGCGACGCTGACGACAAGCACGTAGATGACTGTGCTTATTGCAAGTGTCAGCAATATCGCCTTGGGCAAAGTTTTGCGTGGTTCTATCGTCTCCTCTGCAATATTGGAGATGCCTTCAAACCCGATGAAAGCGAAGAATGCCAATAAACTCGCTTGAATGATGGTCACAATCACGCCGCCTGACCACTCGACAGGCATGAGCTGGCCGACATGCGTCAGGAGATCAGGGTCGGAAAAAAAGCCACCAACAATCACCGCAACGAGGCCGCCAATCTCAAGAAGGGTCATGATCCCAGCAAAAATAACCGATTCACGGATTCCCCAGGCACAGATGAGTCCCATACTGAAAACGACGGCCACCAGCAGAATCCAAGATGGAAGGTTTGTAAGTGAGCTTAGGTAGCTGACCGTTCCCAAGGAGATTGTGCTCGCTGCAACCAGACCAGCGGAGATCATTAAAATGCCGATGAACAAGCCGAAAGTTCGCGAGCCGAAACTTTCCTCGACATATTGCGCAGCACCTGAGGAAAACGGGTAGCGTCCCGACAGTTCGGCGAAGCAGAGTGCGGGAAACAACATTACGATCGCAGCTGCAATGAAAGCGAACGGTGCCAGCATTCCGGCACGCCCGGCTGTCTCTCCGACCAGAACATATATCCCGGCTCCAATCGTGATCCCTAGCCCATAGAGGATAACTAGTGGTAGGGATAGAATTCGCTTCAATTGCTCGGGTGGTGGGTTGGCCATCGGGGTGCCTAACGTAGTTGAGATGGACAGACTGTCATGGATCATATTCTTTCGCCAGTGGATGGCTCCGAACCGTCTTATAGGGCTTTGGAAGTAGCTGCGAAACTTGCCAAGCGCTTAAGTGCCAAACACACAGTGCTGGCGGTGCGCCAGTATGTTGTTGGACGGAAGACGGTCGCGGATGTCTGGAGTGATCCTGACGTCAAAGAAATATTCAAGAAGGCCAAAGAGATTTCCGCCGCTTTCGGTAGCGCGGAAGCAGGGATTGCCGAATGCAGAGCACGAGATGTGGCGCACGCTATCGTGGATTACGCGGAACAGAACCATGTTGACCTGATCGTCATGGGAGCCTCAGGCGTCGGAGCTCTAAAGTCATTTGTCATCGGCTCGGTCTCTGCCGATGTCTTGCGCAAGTCTGTCTGTCCAGTGACGATTGTGCATTGATTGGTTGTCAGGACCTACACATAAACTTACACATTTTCACATTTATTTATAAATAACATAGTAAAATCAACTACTTAGTGTTATGCGCAACGGACTTAAAATCCGTTTTTCGAAAGGAAGTGCCGGTTCGAGTCCGGCCGCCCGCACCAATCTTCGCCCGGAGGGCTATACCCTATGGCTGCTTTGCAGCGAATGTGCCGTTTTCGATTTCCTCAGCGACAAGACTCTGTATGCGCCACATGTTGCGGTCCCTGATGCCATGCTCTTCAAGCATCGTCACAGTCCGGAACAAGTATTGGGCAGCGGAGCCCCAGTGACCGGCGGCGCGCGCCAAGACGTGAGCCACCTTTTCCAAAGACTGCTTGCCCGAATAGGCGTTTCCGCCAGGCGCCGCGACAAAGGCCAGCGCACGAACTGTTCCTTTTTCCGTTTTAACTGAAATCCAGCGCGGAACATTGGTTGGTGGATTAGCGTCTATTTCCCGACGCATAAGAAGCCCAAGCTGCCCGAAGTGATCGTGCGCCGGGAGCCTGTACGCTATGCCTTTGCAGCTTCCGCCGCGGTCGAGGGCAAGCATAAGGGCGGGCAATTCGCGCGTTCCACGCCAGCGTGTGAGTTTGAGGCAAAACGAACGGTGCCATCCGCTGGCAGTCGCGCCACGGCTTTCCAGAAATTCGAACTCCGGGTTCCAAATCAATGAGCCATAAGCAAAAATCCAAAGTTCCATTGGTTTGTATTCCAGCAGAAGCGCCCCAACCATCGCATCAAACTCTGCATCGGTGTGATCAGCCGTGCCCGGCTCCGGGCCCGGATCGGGTTCGATGCGCTCAACGCGGGCGACAAGTTCTGCCGTCAATTTAAGTTTTTTAATTTGCGCGGGATTTACCGTGCCCATGGTTGCCCTCCAATTCAGTCAGTTAACTTTCAGGCGCTGCGCGATAAAGCTATTGTGCGGCGTGAATGGGTTCTTTCACGCCACGCGCGCGGCCTCCACGTTTTCGAGAACACGCCTGGTGTTGGAGCGGCGCACTTTCATGGCGAGGTCACGGCCCAGAAGCTGGTAGATGATGCCGTTGATCCGGTCATCTGCCGCAATAACCTTTGCCATGCGCACCCTCGAGAATTTCAGTACGCGGCCTGGCTCATCAACCGCGACCGTGGCGGTTGCCGGATTGCCAGTGAGGTAGGCGATCTCGCCGACGAAAGCACCCTTTTCAAGGTAGGTGACAAATGATTTGTCGACCTCAATATTGGCGCGGCCGGAGCAGATGAAGTAGAGCGCATCCACAGGCGCGTCCTGGCGTGTCAGCACATCGCCCGGAACGCAGTCCATCCATTCCGCCGCCTTGAGCAAGCGGGAGATTTGTGCGTCATCAAGGCCTGCCAGGGCCTCGCGCAGCAGCGGGGCTTCCTTTTCCGGCAGCCGTAAACTCATGCGGTCGCGCAGCAGCCAGAACAACTGATACGCGTTGATGCAAATGAACAGGACAGTCCAGCCAATTCCCGTGGAGAGGTCGCCGCCGGAAAAGTTGAAATAAACAATTTCGAGGAACATGCTGACAACAGCGGTCACGCGCAGCCAAAAAATATTCGTGAGAACATATGACAAGGCGAGCATCGCGTAGGCAATATGCCCAAACATTTCATTGGTTGAACTGGTGTATTCCATTGTGTCCCTGCTATGCGGCGATCCGCACTGCAAGTTCGCAATTTGTATTGTTGCTTGTCAAGGTGATGGCCGGAGGCCCGATTGCGCTGCAGCAGAAAATCGCAATATCCTGGCTTCTGTCATCGCCAGCAAATGGAACCTAACCGGGCCGACCGCGTTATGGCCCAAGGAGGACGATCATCATGCGAACTTTTATTGGAATGATTCTTGGCTGCTTGCTGACTATTGGTGTTGTGTACGTTCACGATTCCATGGCGACGTCCACAGTTGCCAATGGCACCACAGCCAGCACATCACGCGCAATCGTCAACTGGGATGTTGCCAAGAGCGAGTGGGTAGAGGTCAAGGAAAACGTGCGCATGACCTGGCTGAAGCTGAAAGCCAACGTCAGCTAAAGGCGCTTTTCGATCCAGTCCTTGATATCCGCCATGACCTTTTCCTTGCCGATGTCGCTCAAGAGGTCATGGAAGTGGCCTTCATAAAGCTTGAGCTTCTTGTCCTTTGAACCCACCGTATCATAAAAGAACTGGCTGCCGCTTGGCACCGTGGCCTTGTCGGCAGTGCCGTGAAGGATGAACACTGGCAGGGTAATGCGCGGAAATTCCTTCTTGAGCCGTTCGTCGGCGCGCACCAGGGCTGCCACGGTCAGCGCCGGCTGAACTTCCTTGGCGATGAGGGGATCATTGTTCAGTGCCTGCAACGCTACGGGATCGCGGGTAAAATCCTTGTTCTTGAGGGTGAGGACGGGCAGATTCGGCGCAATACGGCTGAGGCCCTTGATGATGGCGAGGGCGAAATCGGGGGCAGGCACCTTGAAGGCAAAACTTTCGCAGATAAGGCCTGTGATCTCAGCCTGATAATCGAGTGCATAGGAGCAGGACACGACCCCGCCGGCGCTGTGCCCGAGCAGGAACACCGGCAGGCCGGGGTCGCGCGCTTTTGCCAGTTTTATGGTATTTGAAACGTCGCTGACATATTCGTTGATGTGATTGACGAAGAAGCGTGCGCCTTCCGACTTTCCGCGGCCGCGCAGGTCCAGCGCGTAAGTGGCAAAGCCACTGGCCGCAAATTGCTCCCCCACGCTGATGTACTGGCCGCCATGGGAGTTTACGCCGTGGCAGATGACGATGACGGCGCGGGGCTTGGTCGCTGGCTTCCATGACCGGAGAAAAATCTTGAGACCGCCCATTCCTTCGAAGGTTTCTTCTTTTACGGCGTTACCTGGACTGCGGGCCATGGCGCTCTCCTGATGTAAAAAGAATGATTCATGATGCTAAGCGAAATGTGGGTTGTCAATCCGCGCGTTCCGAAATGCCGTGGAGAATGAATGCCTTGCCTATTTTTTTGGCAGTATCACGCGCAGATTGAATCGGTTTTGCGGGGCGCTGCGAATTCATCTACTGTGCAGTGCATGAGCAGGCGTTTGCACCTCACGGAAGATCATGTCCGGCGCACCCACAGGGAGGTGCCTGACACGGGGCCTTTGGCTTCTTCGGTCGTGTTTTCCGAGGCGGACTATGACGCGCATCTGAAAGCGTTTCTGGAGGACAGGCCTGAAGGCCCGCTCCTTGTTTTCTGTTACGGTTCGCTGATCTGGAAGCCGGTGTTTCAACCGGTAGCAACTGCGCGCGCTGTTGCCATGGGATGGCAGCGGGCCTTTTGTTTGAGGATCGTCCGTTTCCGTGGCACGTTGGAACAGCCCGGGCTGATGATGCAGATTGACCGCGGCGGCCAGTGCGAAGGACTGGTTCAGCAAGTGGCAGCTACTCGTGAATGGGAAGACCTTTCCGTGCTCTGGCGGCGCGAGATGACGAACAAGCCGCCGAGCAATTTTCCGCGCTGGATCGATGTTGCCGTCGAGGGCAGGCCTGCGAGGGCCCTTGCTTTCACTGCAAACCCGGAAAGCCCGAATTACATTGGCGGGCTTGCGGCAGATGACATCGCGCAAACCCTTTCCAGGGCTTGCGGGCATTGGGGGAGCTGCGCCGAGTATTTGCGCCAAACGGTGCTGTCGCTTGAGACCCACGGCATCCATGACGGCTATCTGTGGGACCTCCAGGAACGCGTAGCAGCGCTGATTGAATCGCAGGCTTGAGCGGGTGCAAACGGCCCACGCTTTCGATAAGGTATGATCCGAAATTTGATCTTATAGTGGAGCGCAAGCTGTGACGACAATTGATGAAGCCCTCGCCGAGGCAATAACCAATTTTGCGGCGAAGCGCCCGAAAACGGCAGCGCTCCACGAACGGGCGAAGGCCGTGATGCCCGGCGGCAACACGCGCACGGTTTTGTATTCGGCGCCATTTCCCATTCGGGCCGAGCGGGCTGAAGGATCCACGATCTGGGACGTTGACGGGCATGCCTATCTGGATCTGGTGGGGGAATATTCGGCAGGGATCTATGGACACTCGAACCCGCGAATCCACAAGGCGGTCAGCGATGCCTTAGCGCAGGGGCTTAATCTCGGTGCCCATCACACCCGCGAAGTGGTTTTTGCCGAAGCCGTGACCCAGCGCTTTGACCTCGATCTCATCCGCTTCACCAATTCCGGCACGGAAGCCAACATGATGGCGCTGGCGGCGGCGCGCTGTTTCACTGGGCGCAAGAAGATCATGCCGATGGAGGGTGGCTATCACGGCGGCACGCTCTATTTCAGCCATGGCGCCTCGCCGGTGAACGCGCCGTTTGACTGCGTGCTGGCGCGCTTCAATGATATTGATAAGACGTGGGCGCTTATTGTTCAGCAGGCGGATGATTTGGCTGCCGTCATCCTTGAGCCCATGCTGGGCGGGGGCGGCTGCCTTCCGGCCACTCCGGAATTCCTGGCGATGCTGCGAGAAGAGACTGCCAGGCGCGGAATCGTCCTGATCTTCGACGAGGTGATGTCGTCACGGCTGCATCCCAAGGGCCTGTCGGCGCACTACGGCATTCAGCCCGATCTCAAAACTCTTGGCAAATATATCGGCGGAGGGATGAGCTTCGGGGCCTTTGGCGGCAGCCGTGCGATCATGGAACAGTTTGATCCGTCGCGGCCCAATGCGCTGCCCCACGCGGGCACCTTCAACAACAATATCCTGACCATGACAGCAGGACATGCCGGGCTTACGGAGATTTTTACGGCTGAAGCCTGCATCGCCCTCAATGAACGGGGCGCGACGCTGCGCCATGCCATCAATGATCTCTGCATGAAGTATCAGGCGAGCCTGCAGGCGACGGGGGTAGGGTCGATGATTACGCTGCATCCCATCGCAGGGTCCGTGGTTAAACCAGAAGATGCGGAGAAGGCAGACAAGCGCTTGAAAAGGCTTCTCTATCTCTATCTGTTGGACCAGGGCATTTATATCGCTGAGCGCGGCTTCATGGCGCTTTCCCTGGTGGTGGGGGCGCCCGACACGGAGCGGCTTTTGGGAGCCCTTGAAAGCTTCATCAAGCGCTATCGGCATTTGCTGGTGGCTTCGGCCTGAGCCCCGGGCTAATATGTATTGAACGCACATTCAATAGAGGAGACCTAAATGCTGAATTCGGCCAGCAACCGCTTCAATGCGAAAGACCTGTGGCAGAAGGATCACGATCACTTCCTGCATCCCTGGACGCATTTTGACAGTTTCAAGAAGGAAGGCTCCCTGCTCATTGTTGAGGGCGAAGGCACACACATCACGGACGTGAACGGCAAGCGTTACCTCGACGGGCTTGGCGGCATGTGGTGCGTGAACATAGGTTATGGCCGCAAGGAAATGGCTGAGGCCATGGCAGAGCAGGCGCTGCTACTGCCCTATGCCAATGCCTTCGTGGACATGAGCAATGCGCCGGCAGCCGAGCTTGCAGCGAAGCTGGCGGAACTGGCGCCGGGATCGCTCAATCATGTGGCCTTTTCGACCTCCGGCTCCTGTGCAAATGACACGGCGATCAGGCTTGCCCATTTCTATCATGCGCGGCGCGGCGAGCCCTCGCGCAAGCACATCATCTCCCGCCATAATTCCTACCACGGCTCGACCTATCTCACGATTTCCATTGGCAACCGCGATGGCGACCGCACGGAAAATTTCCATTACCTCTCGGATTTTATCCATCATCTCTCAGCGCCCTATCCCTACCGCCGGCCGGAGGGCATGACGGAAGACCAGTTCACGGATTTCCTGGTGGAGGAATTCAAGGCAAAAATTCTTGAGGTGGGTGCGAAGAATATCGCGGCCTTCATTGCGGAGCCCATTCAGGGTTCAGGGGGCGTAGTCACACCTCCGCCCGGCTATTTGAAGCGCATGTGGGAAGTGGCCAAGGAGAACGGAATCCTGTTCATCGCCGATGAAGTGGTGACGGCCTTCGGCAGGTTGGGCCATTGGTTTGCGAGCTATGACGTGTTCGGTGTTCAGCCGGATATCATTGTGTCAGCCAAGGGGCTCACTTCTGGCTATCTGCCTTTAGGCGCTACGATTTTTTCTGATGAAGTCTATGAGTCAATCAGCCAGCCCGGACCGGATGTCTGGTTTGCCCACGGCTTTACCTATTCGGGGCATCCCGTGTGCTGCGCGGTCGGCCTGAAGAACATCGAGATCATTGAGCGTGAAGTCCTGCTTGACCATGTGAAGGTGGTGGGTGACTACTTTGAAAAGCGCCTGAAGGAATTGGAGAGTCTGCGCCTTGTCGGCAATGTGCGCGGCAAACGCCTGATGATGTGCGTGGAATATGTGGCGGACAAGGCCACGAAGGCGCATCTGCCCGATGAGATCAACATTTCCAAGCGTATTTCAAACCTGTGCGAGGAGCGCGGGCTGCTGGTGCGGCCACTGGGCCATCTTGATGTGATGTCGCCGCCGCTGACCCTGAGCATGAGTGAGGCGGATTTCCTCGTTGATACGCTGCATGGAGCAATTGAAGAAGTGACGCATGATCTGGTGAAGGGCGGCATGCTGCCTGCCATCGCGCGGCCCATACAGCACGGTGGGAATTAGGGCGCTCAGCAATCGAAATAATAGATATCTTCCGGTCCGTCCCGCTCATCGATTTGCGAGCCGATCTGGGTTGCGCCCAGTTTCAATGCGAGCGCCAGAGAAGGCGCATTGGTGGGCTGGATTGAAAGAATGATGCCTTCCAAGCCCTGGGTCTTGGCCCAGGCGATGAACGCGATAATGGCTTCAAAGGCGATGCCCTGGCGGCGATAGGCTTCGAAAATGGTATAGCCCATCTCGGTTGCCAGCCGTTCCTTGCCGTTAAGCAAGAAGGGCATGGGCTGGTGATGGCAATTCATGCTGCCGACAATTTCGCCCGTCTCCTTTGAAGCGATGGCGCGGATGGACCATGGCGCATAGTTAGGGTCTGCCAGCCACTGATCGTAACGCAGCTTGTAAACCCAGGAATCATCGAACCATTCTTCGGGAAGCTTTTCGCCGACCAGGCCTTGGGTGGCCTTGATGTTTCCAGCGGCGGTGCTGGCCAGCCCGGCCAGCGGCACAATCCTGAGGATCAAGCGATCAGTTTCAATGTAATTCACAGTGCGGCTTTCAAATGGCGGGCAAGATTTCCCTTGGCTCCGGCTTCAACGCCTTCGAGGCCCAACCATTCCGCCATGAGCAACAATTCCTTGCTCAGGGCCTCGGCGGTTTCCTCGGCATCGGCATGGGGTTCAAGGTGGATGGCGTTGGCGCGCAACACACCTGCCTGCCGGTCAGACTTTAGGCAGACACGGGCGGCGAAGCGGTCGCCCATCAGGAAGGGCAGGACATAATAGCCGTATTTGCGCTTTTCAGCGGGCGTATAGATTTCAATGCGGTAATGGAAATTGAACAGCCGTTCGGCCCGGGCGCGCTCCCAAACCAAGGGATCGAAGGGCGAGACCAGCGCCGTGCCACCGGCCTTGCGCGGCATTTTAGTGTCGCGGTGGATGTAGGCCTGATGCTTCCAGTCCTGCACGGACACAGGGATGAGCGTTCCAGCTTCGAGGAGTTCAGCAAGCGCCGCTTTGGTTTCAGCCACGGGCAGGCGGAAATAATCGCGCAGGTCAAATTCGGTGCCAACGCCGAGGGCAAGGGCGGAACGCTCCAAGAGCTTACGGAATGTGTCGGGTTCCGATGGTGTCGGCTTCTGCAAAACATCTGAAGGGATGACGTTTTCGGTGAGATCGTAAATGCGCTCGAAGGAGGGGCGGGCCGCAGTGGTGACGAGGCCTTGGTCGAAAAGGGTTTCAAGCGCTATCTTGCCCTTGCTCCAGCCCCACCAACCGCCGGCACCTTTGCCGCTGTCTGGAAAATCGCTCACGGCAGTCGGGCCATTGCGCCTGACGAAATCGAGTACGCCCTTCACGTAATCGCGTTCATCTTGGGCAAAACGATTCATCGAGCCATAGGTGCCATTGCCATTCAGCGCCCGGTTCATGCGCCAGCGCATGAGAGGGTGCAGTTCCAGCGGCACAAGGCTTGCTTCATGGGACCAACACTCAAACATGGTGCGTTTTTTGTTACTCAAGCTGCGGGCATCAAGGGTGGCGTGGTCATAGTGGCCGAGCCTTGAAAACACCGGCAGGTAATGCGAGCGCACCAGAACATTCACGCTGTCGATTTGCAGCAGGTTCAACTGGTTGATGGTGTTGCTGATTTTTGTCCAGTTTGCCTTGCCCTCTCGTTTGGGAAAGGTGAAGCCCTGCGCGACAAGCGCCAGCCTTCGGGCTTCAGCAAGGGAAAGGGAGGGTTTCATTCCAGAATTTTTTCCAGCGTTTGGAGATAAGGAGCAAATCCGAATTTGTGATAGGCAGCAATTGCACCCTCATTCCTAGAGAGAACGCCGATGCGAAAAATCTTGCGGTCCTTGGCGCGGGCCTCTTTCTCGCAGGCCTTCAGGAGCGCTTCGCCAATTCCCTGCCGCCGCGCCGATTCTGTTACGACCAGATCAGCCACGTGGGCGTAGGTGTAGACGATCTCGTCGCCCGTTCCGTCGGATTCGCATTTTGTTAGAATGGTTGCATATCCCAGCAATGCCTTGGCATGTTCAGCAACAAGAATTAGGCCTTCATTCTTGGCGCACCATTTTTTGGTTTCTTCCAAATACCAGGGGCCAATATCCTCAGGCGGCTTTCCCCATTTGTACAGCGGCGACTCAAACGCCTGCAGCTCGCGCACAAGTTCAACGACCTGCGCTTCATCGCTGTCGCGGTATTGCCGGATGGTGAAGAGGCGGGTTATGCGGCCTCGTCGTGCCATACGGCGGCTTCGGGCTTGGCTTCGCTAGGCTTAAGTTTGGCGTTGTGCTTGAACAAGGTTGAACAATAGGGGCAGACGATTTCGTCCGCTCCACCCATGTTCAAAAACACGTGGGGGTGATCGAAAGGCGGCTTGGCGCCCACGCACATGAATTCCCTGGCGCCGATCTCGATCTTGGAAAGGCCCATGTCATTCTGGAAATGCGGGGTGGATGAAGCTGCCATGGGATCCTCGAAATATCTTGTGAGGAGAGCCAAATAGCATATCCTGCCCGCCATGCACAAATTCAATTCAGACAGTGTGGAAATCGCCTTTGACGACGCGGGGCAGGGTGAGCCCGTGCTTCTCATCCATGGCTTTGCCTCCAATGGCCGGGTGAACTGGGTTGATACGGGCTGGGTGAAAACCCTGGTGGATGGCGGCTTTCGCGTCATCACCATGGACAACCGCGGCCACGGGGAAAGCGAGAAGCTTTATAATCCCGACCTCTATTCGGCAGCGGAAATGGCGGAAGATGCGCGGCGCTTGCTGGATCACCTTGAAATCCCCCGGGCCCATGTCATGGGCTACTCCATGGGAGCCCGGATCGCGGCGTTCCTGACGATAGCCCATCCCTCGCGGGTGGGAGCTGCGATTTTCGCAGGCCTGGCGTCGCGGATGATCACGGGGGTTGGCGGCGGGGCTGAGATTGCCCGGGGGCTAGAGGCCGCTTCGCTTTTGGACATAACGGATGTTTCGGCCCGGGCTTTCCGGGTATTTGCCGAACAAACCCGGGGTGATTTGAAGGCGCTTGCAGCCTGCATCAAATCATCCCGGGTGAAGATCACGGAAGAAATGCTGGCCACCATCCGAGTCCCGGTCTTAGTGGTTGTGGGTGAAAACGACGACGTTGCCGGAGAAATTGGCCCCCTTTTGGCGGCCATTCCAGGGGCAACCGGCGTCACTTTGCCCAGACGCAATCATATGAATGCGGTGGGCGACAAGCATTATAAGGAAGCGGTTTTAAGGTTTTTGTGCGCCCATTTACTGGGAATTGACAATTAACCCTGGCACTCCCCATCTATACCAAAATATGCTATATATGGCCTTGAGGAGAACGAACCATGCGCCAATCCACCAAGCCGCAAGTCGTCCAGGCGATTGATCCCGTCTGGGACCGCATGCGGCGCGAAGCGGAAGACATTGCCCGCAAGGAGCCGGTTCTTGGCGGGTTCATTTTCTCCGCTGTCCTTAATCATAACACCTTCGAACGGGCGTTGGTGCACCGTCTGGCGCAACGCCTGGGCAGTGTGGATTTGAGCGCCGAACTGGTGGTGCAGGCCTTTGAAGATGCCATGGATGAAGAGCCGGAAATTGGTTTTGCGGCACGGGCTGACATTATTGCCACGTTCGAGCGCGATCCCGCCTGCCACCGCTATGTTGACCCGCTGCTCTATTTCAAGGGTTTTCAGGCCCTGCAGACGCACCGCATGGCGCATCGGCTGTTGCACATGGGGCGCACGGACTTTGCCAGCTATCTGCAAAGCCGCTCTTCGATGATTTCGAGTGTTGACATCAATCCGGCCGCCAAAATCGGCAAGGGCATCATGATCGATCATGGCCATGACATCGTAATCGGCGAAACTTCGGTGATTGAGGACAATGTTTCCATTCTCCAGGGCGTGACGCTTGGCGGCACCGGCAAGGAAAGCGGTGACCGTCATCCGAAAATCAGGCATGGCGTATTGATCGGCGCGGGCGCCAAAATTCTTGGCAACATTGAAGTCGGCCATTGCTCGCGGGTGGCCGCCTGCTCGGTCGTGCTTCACGATGTTCCGCCAAACCGCACGGTTGCCGGCGTGCCCGCCAAGATTGTTGGCTATGCCGGCTGCGAGGAGCCGGCGCGGGCCATGGACCACAAGGTTGAAGAAGTTGCAGGCCAGCCGGAATAAGGTTAGACCACGGTCAATCACCCTGAGGAGCCCATCACCTTGAAGCCTGAAGAACTTGCCAAGCTGACCACCTATTTCCGCAAAACTTTTGGCTCACCCACGATTACGGTGCGCAAGCGCCCGCAGAAAAATGATTCATCCGAGGTCTATATCGGCGAAGAATTCATCGGGGTGATATCGAAAGATGAGGAGGATGGCGAGCTGTCCTACCATTTCTCCATGGCCATTCTGGATATTGACCTGGAATAATTAACGCGTGAATTCCTTCAGGAGGATCTGCGCCGTCTCGTCAATATCTTTCCATTCCGCCAGCCTTTGACGCGCGAAGCGCACCCGCGCCATGACACCTTGACTGAGAGGCCACAGGCGCTCGCAAATGATCGGTCCCAGCACTGACGGTTTCTTGTCGCACCGGATCATTTCGCCGCCAGGTGCCACGAGCAGCTCGGAATCCGTATAAGGTGAGTCAGCCTTGAATTTTCTCAAGACGAGTCCGGCTTCCTCGCCTTTGGCGGGATCAAGATAGACGCTGTAGATCGGCGCCATGCGCTCCTCAAGCCCGGTGCGGCCAAGGCGGGGCTCAAGGGTGATCAGCACCCAATTTTGCAAATCCGTGGGCAGGGCATGGACGATATTGAGCTGCTGCCTATCGAAAGGCCAGGGCAAGCGGAGGTCAATCCGCGTGGCGTTGCCCAAAATCGGCTTGTCGATTTTCGCCACGATGGTTTCCGGCAGCCTGAATTTGGTGTCCTCCAACTTCGCCACCACAACCGCGGTGGAAGGTGCGCCGATTTCCGGGCGGCCAAAAAGCAGCGATGGATTGGGCACGAAATAAATCGCCAGCACCACGCCCGCCAGGCTGAAAAACGTCATGAGCACGAACAGGAGAACAATCCCCAGGGAGCGTTCGCGCCGGCGCTGCAGAAGATAATTAAGGTGATGGCTGACCATGCGGCGAAACTATAGGTCGGGCTTTTCCTCTGGTCCATGACTTGCTGCGTATCCCTCGCGGGACGTGTGGATGTGCCTGAATGATACAGGCCGGGGGGAGTGAAGCATGGATATGTTACATTTGGCCTATCTGTTTGCCGTTGCCGTTGGCATCGTCACGGCTGGCATTACGGCGAGCCTGTGGACGTTGGCGGTGGGGGAAGAGCCGCAGTTTGGCCTGTTGCTTGAGCCCAGTGCGGTTGCGCCATTGCGGGCGCTGGTGGTTGTCGTCTCCGCACCGCTTCTGCTTTTGCTTGCGGCGTGGCGTTACGTGGGCAGCGCCAGCGTGGGCATGCTGCTGGTGGCTGCAAGTTTGGGCTGGAGCTTTCTGCAAGGTGTATTTATCCTGACGCAATTCTTTGGCGTCACCTGAACGGGAATCCCCTATGGCACTTCAAGTCCTCGATGGCATTGCCCCTGAACTGCCGGAGGAGGGGGCCTATTGGGTTGCCGCCAGCGCCGATGTCATTGGCCGGGTGCGGCTGGCGCGAAACGCCAGTGTCTGGTTCAATGCGGTTCTGCGCGGCGACAATGAGCTGATTTCGGTGGGCGAAGGCAGCAACATTCAGGATGGCTGCGTGCTGCACACGGATATAGGGTCGCCGCTCACCATCGGCTCAAACTGCACCATTGGCCATAAAGCCATGCTTCACGGCTGCACGATTGGGGAAAATACCCTGATCGGCATTGGCGCCATCATTCTCAACAATGCGGTGATCGGCAGGAACTGCCTGATTGGGGCGCACACGCTCATTCCCGAACGCAAGATCATTCCCGACAACTCCCTTGTGATGGGGGCTCCCGGCAAGGTGGTGCGGGAGCTTGATGCGGCGGCGGTTGCGCGGCTGAGTGCTGCGGCTGCCAGCTATGTGCGGAACTGGCAGCGCTATGCGAAGGGCATGACGGCGGTTTAGGCTTTCTTCAGCTTTTTTGCCTTTGCGGGAAGACGGGCAATTGTGTGGTCTGTGTCGGTTAACAGGTTCAAGGCTGCCTTGCGGGCGGCTTTTGCATTTCCCCGCGTCACGGCTTTCAAAATGCCTTCATGCTTTGGAATGAACATGTCGGGTTCCGGATTGTGGGTGGAAGTGAACTCGAACATGTTGGTGAGGGCGGCCTCAATCATGATTCCAAATGGTGTGAGGAGCACATTGTTGGCAGCCGCCAGAAGCGCCAGATGAAACCGCACATCGGGGGCCACTGAATTCAGGCCGGGCTTGGCCTGGCGCATGTCCTCGAAGGCTTCCGTGATGGCACGCAATTGCTGGGGGGTGCGGTTGAGCGCGGCGAGGGCGGCGATTTCCGGCTCGAGAATTTTCCGCACTTCCTGCACCGAAAAAAAGAACTCCTGCGGGTTCATGGAAGCCATGTGCCAGGCCAGGACATCGCGATCAAGAATGTTCCAGTTTTCGCGGGGCTCAACACGCGAGCCGATTTTTGTGCGGGATTTAAGCAGGCCTTTGGCGGTGAGTGTTTTTACGGCTTCGCGCACGGTGGTGCGGCTTGCGCCATAGATGCGGCACCAGTCGGCTTCGTTGGGCAAAATGGCGCCCGGCGCATAGACGCCGCTAAGTATCTGATTTCCAATACTTTGCGCTAGCTTGCGGTGCAGATTGCTGCCGCCGGATTTGGCAAACGAGGCTTTTTGCGATGAATTTCCGGGATTCATTTTGTCTCTCATCTGGTCGAATTATCATACAAATATGGATTGCGTGGCCGCATCCAATATCCTAACACTGACGTTTCTGGGTGAACTGCCCGGAAAAACTATACCGCAGCAACGCTGCTTAATGGGAGGAAAAAATGTTTACTCGTAGAAATTTCTTGGTCACATCTGTGGCCGCAGGATCGCTCTTGGCCACCGGCCAGGCGATGGCTCAGGGCAAGGGTCTTATCGGCATTTCGATGCCCACCAAATCTTCCACGCGCTGGATTTCCGATGGCGAATCCATGGTGAAGGAATTCACCGGGATGGGCTACGAAACCGATCTTCAATATGGCGAAGATGACATTCCGAACCAGCTTGCCCAGATTGAAAACATGGTCACCAAGGGCGCCAAGGTTCTGATCATCGCGGCAATCGACGGTTCAACCCTCTCGGATATCCTCAAGAAGGCCCATGAGGCCGGCGCCAAGGTGTTCGCCTATGACCGCCTGATCACCAAGACCGGCGACGTTGATTACTACACCACCTTCGACAATTTCGGGGTTGGCGTTCTGCAGGGCAACTCGCTGATCAAGGGCCTCAAGGAACGCTTTGCCGGCGTCAAGCCTTGGAACGTGGAACTGTTTGGCGGTTCGCCAGACGACACCAACGCCTTCTATTTCTATGATGGCGCCATGTCGGTGCTGCAACCCCTGATCGACGCTGGCGACATCGCCATCGTTTCCGGCCAGACGGGTATGGACAAGGTCGGTACGCTGCGCTGGGACGGCGCCGTGGCCCAGGCCCGCATGGACAACCTGCTGTCGGCCAACTACACCGACAAGAAGGTGCATGGTGTGCTGGCTCCCTATGACGGCCTGTCACGTGGCATCATCTCGTCGCTCAAGGGCGTAGGTTACGCACCGGGCGCTGAAATGCCGATCGTCACCGGCCAGGATGCGGAAGTTCCGTCGGTCAAGGCGATGATGGCCGGTGAGCAGTATTCAACCGTGTTCAAAGACACGCGCGAACTCGCCGCGGTGACTGCCAAGATGGTGGACATGGTTCTGCAGGGCAAGGAGCCCGAGATCAATGACACCAAGACCTACAATAACGAAGTGAAGGTCGTGCCGTCCTACCTCTTGACACCCCATGACGTGGGCAAGGACGACATTGAAAAACTGCTCGTTGGCTCCGGTTACATCAAAGCCGAAGACCTGCAGTAACAGTTTAATGAACGTCAGGCCCCGCGAGCTCACTTGCGGGGCCTGTTGTTTTTCGCTTATCTAACAATTTGAAGAGCAGGGCAAACCTGCCGGACGGTGAGGGGAGGGTGGGATCGGCCATGTTGCCAATCCTTGAAATGCGAGACATCACCAAGACGTTTCCGGGCGTGAAGGCCCTGACGGACGTCAACCTTTCCGTGCTGCCTGCCGAAATCCATGCCGTGGTCGGCGAGAACGGTGCCGGCAAATCGACGCTGATGAAGGTTCTTTCCGGCGTGTATCCTGCAGGAACCTACGACGGCGCCATTCGTTTCGACGGCGTGGAACGAAAGTTCAGCACCATTGCCGATTCCGAGAACACCGGCATCATCATCATCCACCAGGAACTTGCGCTGGTGCCGCTTCTGTCGATTGCGGAAAATATCTTTCTTGGCCACGAGACCGCAACGAACGGCATCATCAACTGGTTCGAGACTTTTGCCCGCACCAAGGAGCTGCTGAAAAAAGTCGGCCTCAATGAACATCCCAACACGCTCATCACCAATATCGGAACCGGCAAGCAGCAGCTTGTCGAAATCGCCAAGGCGCTGAACAAGAAGGTCAAACTGCTTATTCTCGATGAGCCAACGTCCAGCCTGAATGAAACAGATTCAAACGCGCTGCTGGCACTGCTTAAGGAATTCAAGGCACAAGGCATCTCCTCGATCCTGATTACCCACAAGTTGAACGAGGTGTTGAAAGTCGCAGACCGCATCACGGTGCTGCGCGACGGCATGACGGTCGATACACTTGACACACATACGGCCAAGGTGAGCGAAGACCGCATCATCAAGGCTATGGTCGGGCGCGAACTGACGGACCGTTTCCCGCCGCGTGCGGCCAAAATCGGCGAACCCATATTCGAGGTCAGGAACTGGAGTGTCTATCACCCGCTCCATGCGGACAAGCAGATGATCAAGGGGGTGGACCTCATCGCCCGCAAGGGCGAGGTTGTCGGCATAGCGGGCCTCATGGGTTCAGGGCGGACGGAATTTGCCATGTCGGTCTTTGGCGGTGCCTATGGCCAGAAAATCAGCGGCGAAGTCCTGATCCATGGCAAACCGGCTGACGTGAGCACCATTCCTCGCGCCATGGCCGCTGGCCTTGCCTATGTCACCGAAGACCGGAAGACCTATGGCCTGGTGCTGATCGACCACATCAAGCACAATGTGACGCTGGCAAATCTTGAGGGCGTATCCTCTTACGCGGTGGTTGACGAGTCGGCTGAACTCAAGGTGGCCAACAAATACCGGAAGGAACTTGGGATCCGTTCGTCCGGCGTGTTCCAGACTACGGTGAACCTTTCGGGCGGCAATCAGCAGAAGGTCGTGCTGAGCAAATGGCTGTTCTCGGGTCCCGATGTGCTGATCCTCGACGAGCCCACACGCGGCATCGATGTCGGCGCGAAATATGAAATCTACGGGATTATCAACAAGCTGGCGGAAGAGGGTAAGGCGATTATCGTCATCTCTTCGGAAATGCAGGAACTGCTCGGCATTTCGGACCGCATTTATGTGATGAACGAAGGGCGCTTTGTGGCCGAAATGCCGGCCAAAGAGGCCACGCAGGAAAAAATCATGCGGGCGATCATGAAATCTTGGGAAGGCTGACATGACTGACACGACCGGACAATCGCAAACGCGGAGCGACATCCTGCGCTTCGTGAAAAGCAACATCCGCGATTATGCGCTGCTGCTCTCATTGCTGGTGATCATGGTATTCTTCCAGTTCACGACGAACGGAACCCTGTTCAAGCCCGTGAACATGACCAACCTGATCCTGCAGAACAGCTACATCGTCATCATGGCACTGGGCATGCTGCTTGTCATCGTGGCGGGTCACATCGACCTCTCGGTGGGCTCTGTTTCGGGCTTTGTGGGGGCAGTGGCCGCCGTGATGATGGTGCCGTGGAAGATGGACCCCTTTGTCACAATGCTGGCCTGCCTCGCACTGGGCGCGGCCATCGGCGGCGCGCAGGGCTATTTCGTGGCTTACCACCGTATTCCCGCATTCATCGTCACGCTGGCAGGCATGCTGATCTTCAAGGGCCTGGCACTTACCGTGCTGGGCGGCGCATCGGTTGGACCTTTTCCCAGGGAATTTCAGCTTCTCTCCTCCGGCTATGTGCCGGACATATTCAGCTTCACACTCTTTGGCGGACCCTTCAACTTGCTGGCCCTCATCATTGGCGCCGTGGTTACCGCCATGATCATCTATTTCAACATCAAGGAACGCCGCGAGCAGCAGGCCCATGGCTTGGCGGAAGAACCTCATATCATTTACTTGGGCCGCAACGTGCTCATTGCCGGAGCTTTCCTCGGCTTCACCTTCTTGATGGCGCGCTACAAGGGCCTGCCCAACGTGCTGATCGTCATGTTCGCGCTGATTGCGCTGTTCGTTTTCCTGACCACGCGCACAACCTTCGGCCGAAGGGTCTATGCCATGGG
>JBBQNU010000045.1:0-19549 GCA_038330285.1 Hyphomicrobiales bacterium
CGATGCGGCGGAATTCCTCAACCGCGTTTACGTCAACGGCTTCGCCAAACTCCCCGTGGGCAAAGCGCGCTACGGCGTGATGCTGAATGATGATGGCGTGGTGCTCGACGACGGCACCACCACGCGCATTTCCGACACGCAATTCTATCTGACCACCACCACGGCCCAGGCCGGCGAAGTCATGTCCTGGCTCGAATACCTGCTGCAGGTGCATTGGACCGATCTGAAAGTTCACGTCACCTCGCTCACCGATGAATGGGCCGGCATGGCCGTATCGGGACCGAAGTCGCGTGAAGCCCTGCAACTTGCCTTCCCCGATGCAGATGTCTCAACCGAAAATCTTCCCTACATGGGCTGCCTTGAACTGAATCTCGATGGCGTGCCCATCCGACTGCTACGCCTCTCGTTCTCCGGCGAACTGGCCTATGAAGTCCATTGCCCCGCCGACTATGCCCACGCCCTTTGGGACCATTTCCTGAAAGTGGCGGCACCCCTCGGCATCAAGCCTTATGGCCTTGAGGCGCTGGCATCCCTGCGCATCGAGAAGGGCCATGTGGCGGGCCTCGAGCTTGATCATCGCAACACCCTGGATGATCTCGGCCTCGGCAAAATGGCCGGCAAGGAAAAGGCCTATGTCGGCAAGGAACTCCGCATGCGCGAAGCCTTGCAGGCGCCGGAACGCTGGAGCCTCATTGGCATTGAACTAATGGAAGCCGACAAGAAACTGCGCGGCGGCTCCATCCTCTTTTCAGCAGGCGATGAGATCAAGGGCCATGGCCGCGGCTACATCACGTCCGTGACATGGTCCACCGAGTTGAACAAGTTCATTGCCCTCGGACTCTATCAGGGCGGGCTGAAGCATGAAGGCGAAGACATCATCTGCGCCTTCCCCCTGAAGAACGAACAGGTGAAAGCCCGCATCGTCTCGCCGCACTTTATTGACCGGGAAGGAGCGCGCCTCAATGCTTGACCGCCGCTCAGCCCTCAGCCTTGCCAAGCCATATGCAAGCCCCGTCCTGCAGATCGGCGAAGCTCGCGGCTTTTCGCTTCTGCAAGCCGCTGGCCCCGCCAAGGCCATAAGCCCCATCACCGGCAAGCTGCCAACGAAAGTTGGAATGGCATTGGAAGCCGATAGCCGCACGCTCATGCGCACCGGAGAAAATCAGTACTGGATCATCGGCCCGGAGAACGACGCCATCGCAGCGAAACTGGACGGCATCGCCATCCTCACGCCCCTGTCCCACAGCCGCACCCGCATCTTTATCGAAGGAACACCTGCGCGCGATGTTCTCAGCAAAGGCATTCCCCTCGATTTCCACCCAACCGCCTTCAATCCCGGCACATTCGCCATGACCGGCCTCCACCACACCCCCGTGCTGGTCCATTGCACAAACGAAAACCGCTTCGAAATCTACGCGCTGCGCACCTTCGCCCTCAGCGTCCACGACTGGCTCACCGACGCGGCCCTGGAATATTGTTGATTGCTTTTCCCTTCTCCCCTTGAGGGAGAAAGCCTGCCCCGGACCTGATCCGGGGGTGGCGCGGAACGCGCCGGATGAGGGGTCTGTTTAATGCACGCGCAATCGATTCTCGGTCTGCGAAGAAAGTTCTGCTCGCTTTCCTCGCAGCGCCCCAGCCTAGGTGCAGGACGGTTTGCCGGCAGGTGTTTCGGAAATTATCCGTGCACGCCCTTCATGCGTACGCGAAAAAATGCCCCGTGAAAAATCTCCTGGCGAAACAACGCCGCTTGATATGAGCTGCTTTATGCCTGCTTCCACTCGTCCGTCAATCTTCAAGAGTATGGGATCAAGCCGCAAAAGATTCACATCGCTGACACCTTTGCCAAACGGTGGAGGCATTATGCCCATGTCCATTTCCGCCTGCTCTTTCGCCTTGAGCAGCACATGGGCCTGGATATCCAGATAGCCATGGACGGCCATTACCAGGCGCTGCCGCGCAGCTGGCTTGCAAAACCTGCTGGGCGTATCGGCGATAGAGCACGACACGTAGTTTGAAACCCGCTCCACCCGCTCTTCGAATCCATGCCTGGCCCATTCCTTGCCGAAGCTGGCATTGCTGGTAAATTTCTGGATTGCCGCAATTTGCGGGGCTGCGCATTTGTTGTGAACTGCGAGCTCTACCTTGTCGCCCTCATGCTGCAATATTTCTTCGGCATGTAGAACAAAATCGCCAAAGCTGGAATTGCTCATTCCCTGCATCGCCAAGTCTCCGACGGACTCAACATGGCGGCCAATCAAAAACGTGGCCTGGCGGCTTAGATATGAAAGGGCGAGAAGGACGGCAACCCCGATTAAGACGTTTCTAAGTGTGTTGGACTGCTTTCCTTCGGTGGCAGCAGGTGTGGGCTTTACGGTTTGCTGCTCGCCAAAGCCGGTCCTTTTTCCGAATGCCATGTCAGCTTCCTTTCGCGGCGCAGTGGCTGGGGCGCTCTGCCACCACGTCTCCGTATTTTGCACTGTCAAGATGGATCTTTGTGGATCTTGGCAGCCTGTCCCAATCGAAATATTTCCGTCGCAAGCTCTCTTCAGCTATGGCGACGACTTCCTTTGAGAAAGAAGACAGTTCGGTTCCCGGCTGCCAATCCTCATATACCCTGATCCTGCTGAAGTAGTATTCGATTTTCTGGCGGACAATTGCGGTTGAGATGCAACGGTCCTTTTCGACTTCCGCAACATTTTCTCTCAGTTTGGCAATTCTGTTTCGAAGGGATTCCCGGCCTTTTTCGCTCTTAATCATCGGCTCGGTTTTGAAGCTGTCGAGATTGGATATGGCGGCGCGGGCTTCGGCTTGCGGATCAATGGTGTACCAAACATCACGGACGGGCGGCCAAACGAAAATCCACGCTGCGGCTGCGAGGATCAGCGCTCCTCCGGCAACGTCATTGCTGAGCCAGTTTTCATCCATGTTTTCGCCGCCCTGCCACGGCCAGGGGAGGTCGTTCAGCCAATCGAGCATGAGATGCATCAGCAGGCATGTCGCTGCCATCGCCAGCGTCAGCGGGCCAAAGGCATAGAAAAACGAGGAAATGAACAAGACTACGACACCTAACGCCACAAGAGTTGTGGGGTCAGGAACTTCCTCCATCCCCTCTATCCCTGGCGGCGGGTTCACCGCAGTGGCCTGCGCGGACTGGTATGACGTTGTGACGTCCACGCCGTAAAAAATTGCTACCAGTGAAGCAATCGAGATTGCTCCCAATAGACCATAGCCAATTGATTGCTTGGCACCTGTGGCTCCCAAGCTGGCGCCGATCCCGAGGATCAGGCCTGGCACAAGGAATGAGCCGGATTTGAGCGTTCCCAGGCCCACTTTGAACATTTCAAAAAAGCCCGGCTTCGCTGGCCCAGCAAAATGGCCGAGGACGAAGCACCACGCAATGAAGAAAATAAGAGCCAACAATGCGGACCACCAGAAAAGCGGTGGCCTCTCCGCAGCAGCATATTCTTCCATGTCGCTATTTTCCCCGATTGCCGAGATAGGGAAAGTTGCATCAAAAGATTGAACGAAAAATTGATCTGCAACCAAAAATGGAGGAGAATCCCGCAGATTTACGCTCCCTTTGAACGCAGGCAGCTGCGGCGGACCAGCAATGGAAGGATATGGCACTGCACTATCTACCCCGTTTCTCGGGAGAGGGAGAATTAATTACTAAAACCTGCAAATGGCCCTTGACTTCTATTCCTATATAGGATTATGTGTTCCTGTTTTGTTCTTTTGGCAGGATCGGGAGCACTATGGACTGGGAGTTGGCCATCAAACGCAACAGCAAGGCGCTGAAGGAGATCATTCAAGTCCTCGTCGCCCTGCTGGGGCTGGATGGCGGGGATGCGGCTTCGCGGATTCCCCGCTCGCTCCATAGCGCCGTGCTGGCGGTGCTCAGGCCAGCGGAATCCGCCGTGCGGCGGCTTATTGTGGTTGCCGCCCGGAATGTGGTGGTGAAGCTTGCCCCCTCCCGGCCCATGCCCAAGGGGAAAGTCATCGGGAAAGCTGTTGGAAGCAGGACTCCCTCCTTCCAGCTCTACGATCCGCCGAGACGGGTTAAGCCCATAAGGGTCAGGAAAGTCCGCAGGGCTGAACCGCGCATCCGTTTCCTGGATTGGTATGATCCCCGGGTGGCGGCCCTGTTTCCGGCACGTCCCCCTGTGGTTGAACCCCCGCCGCCGCCCGATGGGCTGGCCAGCGCCACGCGCCTGCACCAGAGGCTTCAGGCACTGAAGCTCGCCCTTGATGATCTCCCCCGCCAGGCCAAGCGCCTCGTGCGCTGGCAGCAGCGGCGAAGGGCCCCACGAGAATTCGAGTCCACATCACCCCTTCGCCCCGGCCATCCTCCCGGCTACCGCCGCAAACCCATCCACGAAGTCGAGGAAGTCCTCGTCGAATGCGACTGGCTCGCCGAGTGGGCGATGAAGCCCAACACGAGTTGAAGCGAAAATCATCCGTATACGGACTAATTATCCAAACCTTGTCATTCCGGCTTGCGCCGGAATGACAAAAAATTGTTAGGAACGCATCCGCTCGCCCTTGGGATCAAACGGTGGATCGGCAATGATTGTCGCCTTGCGCTGCTCGCCGATGATTTCGATGTCGAAAGCGCCCTTGCCGAGATCGTCAGCCAGTTCCTTCGGCACATAGCCCTGCGCCATGGACTTGTCGACGAAATGCGCGAATCCGCCGGATGTAACCCAGCCCACCACCTTGCCCTTGTGGCTGATCGGCTCGTCGCCCAGCACATCCGCATCGCCGGCTTCGACAATCATGGAGACGCGGCGCAGCTTGCCGCCAGTTCGCTTTTCTTCCATCGCCGCCTCGCGCCCGATGAAATCATTCTTGGTAAGGTCGATAAAGCGGTCCATGCCCGCTTCGAAGCCGCCGTAGATCGGGCGCAGCTCGCGGTACCAGGTGGGGAAATTCTTTTCCAGGCGCATGCAGAGCAGGGCTCGCATGCCGAAATTGATGATGCCTTCGTCTTTGCCCGCCTTCATGATTTCCTGATAGAGACGGCGCTGATAATCCGGCGCCACCCAGATTTCATAGCCGAGGTCGCCCGTATAGGTGACGCGGTTGATCAGCGCCGGCACATTGCCGATGTCCATGGCGCGGTGATCCATGAATTTGAAGGCGGCGTTCGAAACATCGGCGTCCGTGAGCTTTTGCAAAACCGCGCGCGACTTTGGCCCGGCAATGGAAAGCCCCACCAGCCCCATATTATAGCGGTGGATGTTCACGCTGCCATCATTCGGCACATGCTGCTCGAACCAGCGCATGTGATATTTCTGCGCCTGGCTGGAACCCCACATGTAGAAAGTGTCATTGCCCGCATTGGCAATGGTGAAGTCGCCGATCAATTTTCCGTTCGGATTCAGCATCGGCGTCAGGATCAGGCGGCCCACCTTCGGCATCTTGTTCGTCATCAGGCGCGCGAGGAACGCCTCCGCCCCATGCCCGGTGAAACGGTACTTGGCGAAATTGGCAATCTCGGTAACGCCAACGCCATTGCGCACCCCCAGCACTTCCGCCTTCACATGGGCAAAATCATTGGAGCGATGGAACGAGAAAACATCCTTGGGCTCAACCCCCTTGGGCGCAAACCACAGCGGCGTTTCAAGGCCCCATGAATCGCCCATCACCGCCCCTTGCGCGATCATCGTGTCATAAAGCGCCGTAGTCTGCTGCGGGCGGGCGCCGGGAAGCTCTTCATTCGGAAACTTGATCGAGAAACGCCGCGCATAATTCTCGCGCACTTTTTCGTTGGTGTAGCTCCGCGTCGCCCATTCGCCAAAGCGCGACACATCCATGGCCCAGACATCAAAGCCCGGATCGCCGTTAACCATCCATTGCGACAGCGCCAGTCCCACGCCGCCGCCCTGGCTGAAGCCCGCCATGACAGCACAGGCGCACCAGAAATTCCGCAGGCCCTGCACCGGCCCCACCAGCGGATTGCCGTCTGGCGAGAAGGTGAACGGCCCGTTGATCACCCGTTTGATGCCCACTTTGGCCAGCGCCGGGAAATGCCGGTAGCCGATCTCAAGATGATCGGCGATGCGGTCGAGGTCCGGCGGCAAAAGCTCCTGGCCGAAATCCCACGGCGTCTGCTTCGGCTGCCATGGCTTGCACTCTTTTTCATAGGTGCCGAGCACGATGCCCGAGCGCTCCTGGCGCATGTAGATTTCCGATTTGAAATCGATGATGTGCGGCAGCTCGCGGCCGCGCTCCTTGTTGTAGGCGATGACCTCCGGCATGTCGTCGGTCACTAGATACATGTGTTCCATGGCCAGCACCGGAAGTTCCAGCCCTACCATGCGGCCCACTTCGCGCGCCCACAGCCCGCCGCAATTCACCACATGCTCCGCATGGATATTGCCGTTCACCGTGATCACGTCCCATGTGCCATCGGTCCGCGCCTTCAAATCGGTGACGCGGCAATTCTGGTAGATTTCGGCCCCGGCAATGCGCGCCGACTTGGCATAGGCATGCGTCGTGCCTTCCGGATCGAGGTTTCCGTCCGCCGCATCCAGCATGGCGCCGACAAAATATTTTTCTTCCAGAAGCGGGTTCAGCGCCTTGGCTTCCTTCATCGACATCATCTCGGTCTCAAGGCCGAGATACTTCGCCCGCGCATGGGCCATCTTCAGCCATTCCAGCCGCTCCGGCGTATCCGCCAGGATGAGGCCGCCGGACCGGTGGAGGCCGCAGGCCTGGCCGGAAATCTTCTCAAGCTCGTCATAAAGGCCAATGGTGTAGCCCTGCAGCTTCGCCACATTGGGATCGCCGTTAAGGGTGTGGAACCCCCCCGCCGCATGCCAGGTGGAGCCGGAGGTGAGCCGGTCGCGCTCGACCAGCACCACGTCTTTCCAGCCCGCCTTGGTGAGGTGGTAAAGCACCGAGCAGCCAACAACACCGCCCCCGATGACAACAACGCGCGCCTGCGATTTCATATGATTTTCCTTGGAAAAAAGTGAAAGCCTTGCGCTTCAATAGCCGATGTGCAAGGCCTTTCGCAATTGCCCGGGCGGTGAGAAGAATTCATCGGGAATTCGGCCAAAGCGGGAAAACCCTAAATACACAGTTATTCTTTCGTGAATTCTCCTCCGTCTCCTGTTCCTGTCAGCCTACTCATCAGATCTCAACCCTATCGAGTAGGTGTTCGCCAAACTCAAAGTCCCATTGCGTAAAGCCGAAGAGCGAACAGTCGATTGCCTCTGGCAATGCATCGGAAAACTCCTGCAATGCTTCACTCCGCAGGAATGTACCAACTTTGTCAGAAACTCAGTGTATGCTTCAACTTAATTCAGGCTCGAGTCCCTCAGCCACACTTCAAAAATTTCCACAATTGCGCCCTAAGGGCTATGCAGCGTTTCGGTCACATTCATGAAGTGGTAGAGATCGCCCGCATTTTCGTAAACCATGAGCCGGTCCGGCAGCGGCGCGATTGCCACGTTGAAATAGTCCCTGAGGATGAGGCGAAAAGTGTTTACTGGCGTAATCGCGGGATGGAGGCCGGCCGCTTGAATCCGTGGCGCATAGATGGCGCTGAAGATCGCCATTTTCTCCTTGAGGTCCGCGCGGGAAACTTTGCGCCAATCGACATTGGACACATCGCGGCCAAAGGCCAGCATCTCGTCGCCCGCATACTTCTCCGGCCATGGCCCTTCGTCGGCTTGCAGGATAATCACCGGCTTGGGGCCGGGTGCCGCAAGCAAGGCGTCCACCGTCGCAAGAATTTGCCCATTGGCATAGCTGAGTTGGCCCGTATAATTCTGCGTACGGGTGCGCCCCAGCGCCTCTGCCTTTTCCATGCACCGGCCCGACTCATGTGTTACGAAGGGCGGATGCGGAATGAGAAAATGGGCGAAATGGAATTTCGGGTTTTCGCTGTCGGGCGCGGCACGGACATCCTCAAACATCAAGCGCGAACGCTGGCATTGCCAGTAAAGCGGCGTGGCATTGCGAAAGCCGATGACGTCCGCCGCGTCCACGATGAGCGAATTTTCATAGATGAAGCGCGTGATTTCCGGCATCTCGTAAAAATTATGAGTAACGTCGGCAATTGCGATGCGCCGCGTCGGCTCCCACCAGGTTCCGGAAAAATGCACCTCGTAGCCAATGCTTTTCAGGAATCGCCCGATGCGGAAATCCTGGAACATCTGATAGAGCGGCAGCCAATCGGCTTTGCCCCGCGTGGCTGGCGTATCCAGCCGGTCGAGATAGTCAAAATTCAGTGATGAGATGACGGAGTGCGTGGTGCGCTGGTAATTGGAGTACGCGTTGTCTGCGACGAAAAATCCCCGCTGCCGCAAGGCTGCGAGGAATTCCGCATTGTCAAAGCCATAGACAGCCTTCAGCTGGTCCTGCCGCGCATAACGGTCGAAAATGAAATAATAAATGTCCGGTTTTGCCGAAGGTTCGGAGGCGGCTACAGGGTCGGCATCAAAGGCCCCGGCCACGGCTTTCAAGATAGCGGGCCGGTCCGTCCAAATCTCCGATCTCACGATGTTGTAGAGAAGCGGCAGGCCATTGAGCACGGCGAACACGGTTGCAAGCAGCGGCACCAGCTTGCGCGCTTCCTTCCATACGAACAGGCTGAGGCCAATGGCCAGCCAGCCCAGAATCCACTGCACCCTGAATTGTCCTGGGCCGAGGAACATCACCGGCATGAAAACCGCGCCATAAACAACAGCCCAGAGCGGATCAGTGATTTCGGCGCGCCGGAAGAGCAGGCGGAGCAGGCCCATGATAAGCAGAAACCCGGCCACGAATGCCAGTATCGTCAGAACCCCATGGCTGATCGTCAGCCGTGACAGGTTCTGCGAAAACAGGACAAGCGGCGGCAAGGCGGGAAAAATCAGCGCATAGAGCGGAATATTAGTGCGTGGAATGTTCAACATGCGCCGCCCATGGACAGGAATGAAACTCTGATACGACGCAGGACTTACTTTTTGGAACGGTCAAACCAGTATAGCGTCCGTCCCGACGCCGAGACTTTCTCGGACTTCACAATTCTGGCGCGAGCCTTCAGGGCGCGTTCAAAAGTTAACTGGTTGTAATTCGGGAAAATATCTTCCCGAAGCGCCAGCAACTGCTGAACCGTCTGGTCATTTTTCTGCACGAACTCGATGATCCCGGCAGGCGCCATCTTCACCAGCGAGTCCACCACGCCGTCAAGCGGCACATTGCGGCCGATGGCCAGATGATGCTCAACTGCCAGCGCCACCACGGCATCAGCCCCGCCGCGTCCAATCGTGCTCTTGCGCTCTTCATTGGCCCAGCCCTGGCTCGGGCTTGGATTGGCGCCATCCTGGAAAAGCGGCAGCAGATTAAGCTTCTTCGCCTTGGCCCTGGCATAGGCGCGCTCCAGCGCCCCCTGGTCAAAATCGAAACCGATAACGCGGGCGGCTCCGGCGCCAAGGGCCACTTCTGAATAGTCGCCCGAATTGCAGCCGATGTCCCATAGTACCTTGGGTTTGCGTTTGGCGCAGAATTCCGAAACGAACCGCACCTTCGCCTGGCGCTCGGCGTCATTGTAGGTAGTATTCTCCGCATAATGCTGCCAGACCGTGGCGCCCGTGTCCTTGGGCTGAAGGCCCTTGATCCAGTCGCGCAGCGACAGCAGCATCCGCTCAAAGCCCAGCTTTGGCAGTTTCACGGTTTTGGCCTTCGCAATGCCCTTGGCATTATTGGCCATCGCGCCGGCCTGGAAATTGGCCTGCATCGTCACATGGCTCAAAACATTGAACCAGAAATTGCGCCACCACGGCATCATCCGCGCCAACATCGAAGTTTCAATGCCCTCAAGATTGCCGCGGAACCAGGCATTGTGCGGAATGCCGAAATAGGCGCGCAGCAGAAGCGGGTTGAGAAACTGTTCGCAGAACTGCCGGTGCCCGGCCCAGATCTCGCCATCCCGGTATTGCCGGAACGACAGCACATCGATGAACACCGGATCGGGTCCGTCGAACTGCACGTTATAGGCGGTGGAATCCGAAAGGCTTACGCCCGCTCGCAGCGCCTCGATCTGAACATCGAGATGCAGGAGTGCCGCCGCCTTGAGCAAGGGGAACGACCACTCATAGGGATAGGAGACAAAAGGAATGCGCGCATGGCGCAAAACCATGGGGGCCTGAATGCCGGCCTTCTTCAAGGTGGAGTTCTTTACTTCCTCGGTGGCGACCAGCTTGCCCTTGCTCATCAGCTTCGCCGCCAGCCCGGAATCACGCACGTGAATGAATTCAGCGACGGCCTTATTCAGGACCGTGCGGTAAATCTCGCCGTTGAGATCGTAAATGCGCCCGCTCGGATCGCGGAACGATCCCGTATCCGCCAAGGCATGGCTCATTGATCTTGGCTCGTCTCATCTTCCGGCTGGCGGTTCAGGCCAAGCAGGCTGCGGAATTTGTACCAGTACATCTTGATGACAAAAAGTGAGCTGGCCACTGTCGCGATGATGGCTTGGAGCAGGATGCTGCCTGTGCCCGGATCCAGATAGGCATATGCGTCCCCGGTCGAAAGCCCGATAAAGGCAAGGCTGGCCGCAATTACACGTGTTTTCATGACGCGAGTCCCTGTGTTTCACTGACCCGGGAAAGCTAGCGTTCATGTCTGAACAATTGCTTAATGAAGTATTGACGTTTGCAGCAGGGATTGCCGCAGGTAAACCAGAGTCTTTCTGACTTTGACTGAATCGCCGCGTCTTCCTAAGTCAGTCTGATTTTGATTCAACATGTGAGCTGAACGGAGGTCAGCATGCATGGCTCGATCTTATTCTTTGGAAAGGCTTTCATTGCCAGGTTCTTCCGGCGTGCATCTTTTCCGCCATGGCTTGCGCCGCCGCCGTTTCCGGAATTGTCACACAGTTGCCGTTTGCCAAATGGCTGCCTGTCACCAAATTTTTGGTAGGTGTCAGCGCCCTTACGGTGGCGATGGATTTTGGCTTTCAGCGGCAGGCCTATCCCGATAACAGCAAGCTCCTTGACGCGGGCATCGCTCAATATGCGCCCGGGGCCCGGTCAATCTTCATTACCTCAACCCGGGTATCCCATGGCTTTCCCTTCACCTTGAATCGCAGCCTTGTATGGGCCTCGCGCTTTCCCGCCCAGTGGTTGGCACCTTACGTGGCTTCGAAATGGCAAGCCGGAACCTTGCCATCTGATGACATTGTGGCCTATGCCCTAGACTGGACTGTTTCCGATCTCGTGGCATTCCATCCGGATATCATATTCATTGATGAAAGCAGCAAGCAGCTCTATGTGCCGGGCTGCCGCTTTGACTAACTGAAATTCTGGGCCAATGATCCGCGCTTTGAACTGCTTTGGAAAGGCTATCAGCGCCGTGCCAGCATGAATGGTTTTGCGGTTTATACTGGCCGATAAACAAAAACGGCCCCACAGATGTGGGGCCGCTGAATGGTCAAACCGGAAAGCCTAGATGCTTTCCTTGACTTCTTTGGCGGCGCGGAAAGCCAGCTTCTTGGAAGCCTTGATTTTGATCTGCTCGCCAGTTGCCGGGTTGCGGCCAAGACGGGCAGGGCGCTTCCTGACCTGGAAAATCCCAAGTCCAGTGACGCGAACCTTGTTGCCCTTCTTGAGGTGCTTCACGAGGAGGTCAACAAAGTCAGCCAGCAATTCGCCGGCAAGCTTTTTTGACATCTCGTGCTTTTCGGAAAGCTCTGCTGCCATTTTGGACAGGGGAACCGTCAGTATTTTTTCGTCAGCCATGTTTTCATCTCCGTTTGCCGAATCGGCCGACGAGGAAACTAGCGCTTTAGGCGAGTCGTGAAAACCCTTATTTTCAGGGGCTATTTTCAATTTGAGTCGAAATAACGCTTATAAAACGGCCATTCTCAATTTCAGGGCGCAGCTTGTTCCTGAAAGCGAATATATTACAATGAGTTAGGGTGGTAGCTCCGGAGATGCTCGGGATGCGGATAGGCCACCGGTTCCTTCGGCTTGAAAAAATACCGGCGGAAAATTTCGCGGTAACCATGCATCAGGTAGCCGTGGTTTTTTCGCAAAAGCTCTTCGCGCTCGGCCTTGTAGTAGGCCGGAAGTTGATACCACGGCAGGCGCGGCATCAGGTGATGGGGAAGATGCAGATTGTTGTTGAGGAACATCAGCGACAGCGGCAGCGCTGATTCCACCACGATAGTCCGCTCGCCCAAATCCTTCGCGGCCTGATGTTCGCAGAACGAGCGAATGAGCGAGAAAGCAATGCCCGGCCAGACGAACATCACGAGATAGGCCCACAGTGGAATCCCGCAAATGAAATAGGCATAGGATAAAGTGATGGCGCAGGCCGGAACATGCCAGGCCCAGGCTTTGACAATTTCCGTGTCGCCCTTTGCAATGGCCCGGATTTCCGAAGACCAAAAACGGATCGTGCCAACGATGGGGCCAAGAACCATGCGGCCCGCCAGCGTATTATTGATGGTGTAGAGTTGCTTCATCGGCGCCGGCAGCTTGGCCCATTCCTCTGGCAGCAGATAATAGGATTCTGGATCAAGCGTCGGGTCAGTCAGATTCTCGTCATTGTGATGGATGAGATGCAGCTTGCGGTAGCGCCGGTAGGGAAAGTTGAGGCTGAAATTGATCGCCACCAAAAGCTCATTGAGCGCTGCGTTGCGCGTCGGGTGCCCGTGCAACACCTCGTGCTGCAGCGAACCATGCAGGGCGATGAGATAGCCGGCCAGTGGCATGATAACCCAGAAGGGCAGGGCGTAGTAAAACCACATCAGCGTTGCCATGGCCCCATAAGTCAGAATGATAAGGAACACGGTGGGCCATTCGATTTGCACGGGCCGGTTGGCTGCAGTTTCAGTGGGGTGTTGCATGGGCACCAATTATTTGGCTTTGTAGCATTGTTCAAGTCTCCAGGAAGTGCGCCACTCAAATGATAGCATCTTTACCCATGTATGATTGGCCGGAAGTTAGGGACGCCACGAATGCGTGGTGGCGCGGGCTTTCGCGCCATCTCGGCGTGGCGGTGGAGCTTGACCGGAATCCCGACCATTTCGCCGCCTGGCGCCGCGAAGATCTCGCGTTTAGCCAGACCTGTGGCTATCCTTTCACCCATGAATTCAAAGGCTTGCTAAAATATATTGGCATTCCGCATTATGCCGTGCCGGGCTGCCACGGGGCCAATTATTGCAGCTTCATCTTTGCCCGCTTCGACCAGCCCCTTGATTCCTTTCGGGGCGGAATTGCCGCAGTCAACAACCCGGATTCCATGTCTGGCATGCTGGCCCTTAAACTGGTTTTTGCGCCATTTGCCAAGGAAGGGAAGTTCTTTGCCCGGGCGCTGCAAAGCGGCGGCCACGTCAAATCCATGCTTGCGGTGCGCGGCGGCCTGGCCGATGTCTGCGCCATTGATGCCGTCTGCGTTGCCATGGCCCGGCGCTACCGTCCGGATTATCTGGAAGGCCTCATTGAAATCGCCCGCTCGCCCTCGGTTCCAGGCCTTCCCTATGTCACGCGTAGTGGCGGCATTGAAGCCATGCGCCAAGGGCTGGTTGCCGCCTTCGCGGATTCGGACCTACAAGATTGCCGTGAGCAGCTCTTCCTGAGCAGCCATTCCGTGCTTCGCCCAAATGCCTATGAGCGTATCACCGATCTCGAAAGTGTGATGCAAATGGCTGGAGGGCTGGAGCTGAATGACGATTGAACTTTATACTTGGAGCACCCCGAATGGCCGGAAAATTTCCATAGGCCTTGAAGAGATGGGGCTGGACTACACCGTGCACCCCGTCAATATCGGCAAGGGGGAGCAGTTCGCCCCTGATTTTCTGAAGATATCTCCCAACAACAAAATTCCCGCCATCGTCGACACGGAGAATGGAATTTCGGTTTTCGAATCCGGCGCCATTCTCATGTATCTCGCCGACAAGGCGGGAAAGTTGCATCCGCAGGATTTCGCCAATCGCATCAGGGTCAATGAATGGCTGATGTGGCAGATGGGAAATTTCGGCCCCATGCTGGGCCGCGCCCATGCCTACTTGCATTATAATCCCGGCAAGGCGCCCTTCGCCGAGGACTGGTTCGCCAAGGAAGCCGTCCGGCTTTATGGCGTGCTCAACACCCTTCTGGAAAAAACTGAATTCATGGCCGGTGGCTATTCCATTGCGGATATCGCGACATTTCCCTGGGCCGCCCGTCATGAATGGCAGCGCATTGACCTGAACGACTATCCGCATGTGAAACGCTGGTATCTCGCCATTGCGGCGCGGCCCGCCGTGGTGAAGGGTTTTGCCGTGCCGGGTGGCAGTGTCATTCCTATGCCGAAGTAGAAAACGCTTATCCGGAAAAGCCGCCCGCCTGCAGAAAGGCAAGTTCGTCTGCCGTTGATGTCCGTCCAAGAACAGCATTGCGGTGCGGAAACCTGCCGAAGCGGGTGATGATGTCCAGATGAAGCTGTGCCCAGTATACCATCTCGTTCAGCCCAATGCTTGCAAACAGGGCGACACAGCGGTGTTGCGCGTCGAGGTCTTCCGCATGTTCGAATGGCATCAGCAGCCACATGGCAAGCGGCGGCACCAGCTTCTGGTGATAGCCCTGGCCCACCGAAGTTTTTGCCAGGGCCAGCGCTTTCGCGTCTCCGGCAAATGCCAACGGGCTTCCCCGGTTGGTATTGCGCGAGACCTGGTCAAGCAGAATGACGAGGCCCAGTGCGCCTTCCGGTGTTTCAGCCCAGTGATCGAAAGCGCCAAGCCGGGCCTGTTTCAGCGCGTCGCCAAAACGCACCGCCAGCGACCCATCGAAAGCCGCATCCTTGGTGAACCAGCGCTCCTCCCCCGCCAGAACCCAGAAATCTACAACGGTCTTGGCGTCCACCCTATTTTCTCGCCGGCATCACTTCATCGGCGGAAATGCGCGACTTCACGAATTCCTCGCGCATTTCACAATGCAGCGACAGGGCGTGAAGCTTGGGAAATTTAGTGGCTGGAAAGGCTTCCGGCACCCGCAGTTTCACGTAGCCGATCAGGCAGCCGATGGTGACATCTGCCTGGCTCATGTGCAAATCGAAATACCACGGCGTGCCGCAGTTCTTTTCCAGTTCCGTGAGCCCGGCTTTGAGCTGGTCGAGGCAACGCGCCTCCCACTCCGTGCTTAGCATCTTCTTGGGGTGGTAATGCCGTTCATAAACCACCGCGCCCGCCTTTTCGATGGTGCCCGCCGCCAGCGCCACGGCCTGCAACACCTTGCGGCGCTCCGGCCCATGGCTGGGCGTCAGGGCCCGCGCCGGACCCGCCAGTTCATCGAGGTAGTCAAGGATGGCCCAGGAGTCGATAAGGATTTCGCCGGAAGCGAGTTCGAGCGAGGGAATGCGGATCAGCGGATTGATCTTCTGCATTTTCTTGGCGTTGGAAAATACCGAGAGCGTGTTGCGCTCAAACGGCATATGATAGTGGTGCAGCGTAACCGCAACGCGACGCACAAACGGCGAGTCATATTGCCCGACAAGGATCATGCCCGCCACTATCGCGCAGTTAGGCGAGGTGGTCCAGAGTTGACTTTTGGAAAATGAATATTCCTCTTAAATCCTCACCCTGAGGTGCGCGGCGAAGCCGTGCCTCGAAGGGCAGCAGACGCGGGTGCGGTCTATCCTTCGAGGCTCGCGTCGCTCGCACCTCAGGATGAGGGGGAAGGTTAGGCGAGGCGGTCCATAGTCTTCTGGCGACCGATCAGGGGCAAAAGCGCTGCCAATTCAGGCCCGTGATCAAGCCCTGTAAGCGCCAGGCGGAGTGGCATGAAAAGCTGTTTGCTTTTGCGGTCGGTCGCTAGCTTCAGGGCATCGGTCCATGTCTTCCAGGTGGTGGAATCCCAAGGTTCGGCGGGCAGCGATCTTGCTGCCTCACTCACAAAACTGCGATCTTCAGCCGCCACAACGGGCGTAATACTGCCAGCAATAATCTCATGCCAGGCCTTTGCATCTGACAGCTTTTCCAGATTCCCGTGGACCGCCAGCCAGAACGGTTCGCTGCCATAGCCCAGCCTGTCCGTCACCGCGCTCCATGGCAGCATATGCAGGAGCTTGGCGTTAAGGTGATTGAGCTCCGCTTCATCGAATCGGGCAGGCGCGCGCGACAGCTTGGCGAGGTCGAAACCCTCCACCAGTTCCTTGTAGTCGGCACAAGGGTGTATTGAATCAGAGGTGCCAAGAAGCGCCGCGATGCTGACCACCGCCATGGCCTCCAGGCCATTCTCGCGCATGGCGCCGATGGACAGCGAACCCAAACGTTTCGACAATCCGGCGCCATCCGCCCCCGTCAAAAGACTGTGATGCGCATAAGCCGGAATGGCGCCACCCAGCGCCCTGGTGATTTCAATTTGCACCGCCGCATTCACCACATGGTCTTCGCCGCGGATGACATGCGTGATGCCAAACTCGATATCATCGACAACCGACGGCAGCGTGTAGAGATAGCTGCCATCCTCGCGGATCAGCACCGGATCAGACAATGTCGCCGTATCGATATGCTGGGGGCCGCGGATAAGATCGGTCCACTCCACCGTCGTGTGCTCAAGCTTGAAGCGCCAATGGGGCTTGCGGCCCTCCGCTTCCAGCTTGGCGCGATCTTCGGCGGTAAGCTTGAGTGCCGCCCGGTCATAGATGGGCGGCTGATGCCGGGCCAGTTGCCGCTTGCGGCGGCGGTCCAACTCGTCGGCTGATTCATAGCAGGCATAGAGATGGCCGGAGGCCCGCAATGTTTCCGCCGCCGCGTGATACTTGTCGAAACGCTTCGACTGATACTCCACCTGCGCCGGCTTGATGCCCAGCCAGTCCAGATCGGCGGCGATGGCCTCCGCATGTTCGGTCTTCGAGCGGGCCACATCCGTATCATCATAGCGCAGGATAAACTGCCCGCCGGTTTTCTGTGCCATAAGCCAGTTGAGAATGGCAGTGCGCGCATTGCCAATGTGAATGCGGCCGGTGGGAGAGGGAGCAAAGCGGAGAATTGTCATCTAGTGTTTGTCCCGGAAGGCATTGGTGATGGGATAGCGCCGGTCGCGGCCGAAATTGCGCCGGGTGATCTTGACGCCGGGTGCCGCCTGCCGCCGCTTGTACTCGGCGATATAGAGCATATGCTGGATGCGCTTTACCAGCGCCTCGTCATGGCCGCGCTTCACGATTGCCGCAATCGGCAACTCTTCTTCGACTAGGCCCTGCAGTATATCATCCAGAACATCGTAAGGCGGCAGCGTGTCCTGGTCTTTCTGATTCTCGCGCAGTTCCGCCGTGGGGGGCTTTGTGATGATGCGCTCGGGAATCACGAAGCCTTGCGTGTTGCGCCATTTCGCCAAGCGGAACACCTGCGTCTTGTAAACGTCCTTGATCGGATTGAAGCCGCCATTCATGTCGCCGTAAAGCGTGGCATAGCCCACCGACATTTCCGACTTGTTGCCCGTGGTCAAAACCATGGAACCAAACTTGTTGGAGATGGCCATGAGAATGACGCCGCGCGCCCGCGACTGGATATTCTCTTCGGTGACATCAATATTCCTGCCATCGAACATCGGCTTCAGCGTCGAGAGAAATCCTTCCACCGGCTCCTTGATCGGCACCACGTCATAGCGCACGCCCAGAAGCTTGGCGCAGGCCTCCGCATCCACAAGGCTGTCATTGCTCGTGTAGGCATAAGGCAGCATCACGCAATGCACCCGCTCCTTGCCCAGCGCATCAACCGCCATGGCGGCAACAACCGCTGAGTCGATGCCGCCGGAAAGGCCGAGCACCACGCCGGGAAAGCGGTTCTTCTCCACATAATCCTTGAGGCCCAGCACGCAGGCCTTCCAGGTTTCCTCTTCGCCTTCCGGAAGCTTGGCGATGACGCCCGGCGTCACGCGCCAGCCATCCGCCCCACGTAGCCATTCCGTGAGCGTGACGTCCTCAACAAACATCGGCATTTGCACGGCGAGCGTCCGGTCCGCATTCAGCACAAAGGAAGCGCCATCAAATACCAGTTCGTCCTGCCCGCACACCTGATTGAGATAGGCCATGGGCAGGCCCGTTTCGGTGACTCGCGCCACCACCAGATTGAGCCGCACATCATCCTTGTTGCCCTCGAACGGCGAGCCATTGGGAACCAGCAGGATTTCCGCCCCGGTCTCGGCCAGGGTTTCGCAGGTTTCATCGGTCCAGATATCCTCGCAGATGGGAACCCCGATCCGCACCCCCTTGAAGGAAATGGGACCGGGGGCAGGGCCTGCCTGAAACACCCGCTTTTCATCAAATACACCGTAGTTGGGCAGGTCATACTTGAAGCGCAGGGTCTCAATCTTGCCGCCGCTGAGAAGCGCCACCGCATTATAAACCTTGCCGCCTTCGGCCCATGGCGTGCCCATGAGAATGGCCGGGCCGCTCTTCGTATCCCTGGCCAGTTCCTCAAGGGCCGCCTTGCACTGGGCCACGAAACTTGGGCGCATCACCAGGTCTTCCGGCGGATAGCCGCAAATAAACAGCTCCGGAAACAGCACAAGATCAGCCCCACCCGCATCAAGGCAGGCCGCCCGGGCCTTGGCCAAATTGGCTTGAATGGCACCCAGCGTCGGGTTCAACTGGGCCAGTGCAATCACAAGTCTGTCGGTCATGCCCGCCTCTTAGCGGATTGAACCCCGGTCTTCAATTGCTGGCCGTTGACGGTTTTCAGAAAACCTACCAAAGGTGGGACATGTCTATTTTTGATTTCATCACCAGGGCTGATCCAGTAGGCATTGCAATTGCCGCCCCAGAGCGGGATTCCATGACCTATGAGGGGCTGGCCGCATTGGTTGAAAAGACCCTGCGAAGCCTGAACGGGGCGGGCCTTGGTCGCACCGACAAGGTGGCCATTGTCCTGCCCAACGGACCCCTGATGGCCACGGCCTTTCTCGCCGTTTCCGCCGCCTGCGTCGCAGCCCCGCTGAACCCGAACTTCCGCGAAGATGAATTCCGGTTCTACATGGAAGACCTGAACATCAAGGCGCTGATCGTGGATAGCGGAAGCGTGTCGCCCGCCGTGGCAGCCGCGGCAGGCCTTGGCATTTCAATTATTGACCTCGAGCCGCACGACATTGCCGGTGATTTCTCCCTGCACCCGCTCACCCGTGGCGAAACCCCGAATGGCGGATTTTTGGGCGCCGATGAAACGGCCCTTGTGCTGCACACCTCCGGCACAACATCGCGGCCAAAGATCGTACCCCTGACCCAAGGCAACCTGACGGCTTCCGCCAACAATATCGCCCGTACCCTGCGCCTGATCAGCGCTGACCGTTGCCTGAACATCATGCCGCTGTTTCACATTCACGGCCTCGTGGCGGCGGTGCTGGCAACGCTCTCCGGTGGCGGTTCGGTGTTCTGCACGCCGGGATTCAATGCCCTGAAATTCTTTGGCTGGCTGGAAGAGGCAAAGCCCACCTGGTACACGGCGGTGCCGACCATGCACCAGGCCATCCTCTCCCGGGCCGAAAGAAACGTGGTTGTCATCAAGGCCCATCCCATGCGCCTGATCCGCTCAAGTTCCGCCTCCCTGCCGATATCCGTATTCAACCAGTTGGAATCG
>JBBQNU010000046.1:0-19449 GCA_038330285.1 Hyphomicrobiales bacterium
GGTCATCATCGATGTCGATGATGCCCGTCATGCCGTTTGTCATGTGGTCTTCAATCTTGCGGGCGGCCGCAAAGGCGGAGTCGCGGTTCATCGAGGTGATTTGCAGGCGAATGTCCTTGCCGGATTCCGGGCCGCCCTCAAGCGGGCGGATTTCCACATAGATTCCCGGCATGCCGGCAACGACTGCATCCAGATCCTTGTTCAACTCCTTCCAGGGTTTGCGGTGGCCCACCGGATTCAGCTCAAGTTGAATGGTGCCAACGACATCGGCGGGAACGTCCTGGCTGCCAAAGGCGCCGCCATTCTGGGATTTTCCGGCGGTGGTGGCATAGGTCTTGATGCCGACCACCTTCACCACACGGGCTTCAACTTCGCGGGTCAGTGCCAACTGCTGGCTGGTGCCGAGGTTGCCGCGGGCGCGGACGTAAACGTTGACCTGCTCCGGCTCGGTGTCGACAAAGAATTCAACACCGGTGGGATACGCCACATAGGTTGCGACAATGCTGCCCATGAGCGTCAATACCGCTACGCCCACCAGAATGGGGCGGCGGATAATCCGCTCGATAAAGCGGAGGTAAAGACCAGTGAGTCCTTTCATCTTGCGGAAATCGGCATGTTCGTCATCAGCGAAATGGCCGAACTGCTCCATGGTTTCCTTGTCGGTCTTGCCGATGAAGAAGCCAACGGCGGGCACGAAGACCATGGCGGTGAGCAGCGATGCGGACAGCACGATGATAACCGTGACCGGCAGATAGCTCATGAACTTGCCGGCGATGCCGGGGGCAAACAGCAAGGGAACGAAAGCGGCAATCGTCGTGGCCATGGAGGATACGATGGGCCAGAACATGCGCCTGGCGGCGGCGATATAGGCCTCCTTCGGCACCAGGCCTTCTGCCATTTTGCGATCGGCATATTCCGTCAGCACAATGGCGCCATCTACCAGAATGCCCACGGAGAGGATGAGGCCGAACATGATCATGATGTTCAGCGTGTAGCCCATCATGGAAATGATGAAAAAGCCGATGAGGAAAGAGGTGGGAATGGATATGCCCACCAGAATCCCTGAGCGCAGGCCAAGTGACGCCACGACGAGTACCATGACCAGCACGATGGCCAGGATGACGCCGTCCTGGAGGGATTGCAGCACGTCCTTGATGGTGTTTGACTGGTCCAGCGCATAATCCACATGCATGGCGCTTGGCCAGGTTTTCAGAAGTTCCTCCGACACGCGCCTCACTTCGGCGTTGGTGTCGATGATGTTGGTGCCCTGGCGCTTCACCACATTGATGGTGATGGCGGGAAGGCCGTTGTAGAGCGCATATTCGGTCCGGTCGAGGAAGGTGCGGCGGACGTCGGCCACATCCTGGAGAACCACCACCGTGCCTTCAAAAGTCTTGACCGGCAGATTCAGGAGGTCCGCGGGCTCCTGCACGAGGCCCGGAACCTTTACGCTGAAGCGGCCATTGTCCGTGTCGGAGGAACCGGCGGCCACAAGCAGGTTGTTGCGCGAGACGATGTTGTAGATATCGGCAGGCCCGAGGCCATAGGCTTCCAGCTTCTGCTTGTTGACGATGATTTCCAGAACTTCATCGCGCTTGCCGCCAAAGTCGGCCGAGAGAACCGAGGGAATGCGCTGGATGGCATCCTGCAAATCCTTGGCGCGGGCTTCCAGGGTGCGCTCCGGCACGCCGCCGGAAACTGCCACCAGAATGGTTGGCTGCAAGCTCAGATTGATTTCGGCGACCGATGGCGTGGTGGCGTCTTCGGGAAGGTCGGGCTTGGCCTCATCGACCTTCTGGCGCACGTCGCGCGAGGCCTTTTCAATGTTTACATCAGTTTCAAATTCAACAATGAGACCGCCACGGCCTTCGGTTGAATAGGCCGTGAGTTGCTTCAAGCCTTCGAGCCCGCGCAGCTTGACTTCAATCGGCTTCACCAGAAGCCGCTCGGCGTCCTGCGGGGAAATGCCGGGCACATTGGTAGAGACAAAGAAAGTCGGAATCGTGATATTTGGATTGCTTTCCTTGGGAATGCTTATGTAGGACAGCAAGCCCGCCACGACCAACACGAGCATGGCGGAAAGAACCGCCCGCGGCCTGCGAAGGACTGTATCCAGCCAGTTCATTGGGCTGCCTCGACGGTTTCAACGACGGGCTCAACCTTTTCGCCGTCACGCACATAGTCCTGCCCCAGGGTCACAATGCTCACGGTGCTGCCGAGCCCGGTCACCCACATGCCATCATTTTCCTGGGCAATCACGTTGACCGGGGTAAATTGCGTGGTGTTGTCGGCATTGAGGATGCGAACGCCAAATTTTCCGGCCTCGTTCAATATGAGCACGGAGCCCGGAAGTTTCTGGGCAAGCTGGGGCGGCAGGCCAACGGACAGTTCCGCGGTGACACCTTCGCGCATGCGCTCGCCGGGATTGGCAACTTCGAGTTCAACCTTGAAGGTGCGCGTTGCGAGATCGGCGGTTTTGGAAATGAAACTGACCTTGCCCTCCACCTCTTCGCCGGTGGCAAGCTTGGCTTTGGCCGTCATGCCTTCAACAACATAAGGGATGTAGGATTCGCTGATCTGGACAACGACAAGCAGCGGATCGAGCTTGCTGATGGTGGCGCAAAGACCGCCAACCGCCAAAAGGCTTCCCGCTTCGGCTGGCTTCTCAATCAGCACGCCGTCCACCGGAGCCTTGATATCAAGATAGCCCACATCGATTACAATGCTCATCAATGCGGCCTGGGCCGCATCCAACCTTGCCTTGTCAGACGAAAGCTTCGACTGGGTTGCGTAAGAACTCTTGGCCAGTTTTTCCGTGGCCTCAAAATCTCGTTGGGCACTGGCCAGGGATGCCTTGGCCTGAAGCAGGTCGGCCTTGCGGCTTGCCATGTCGAGCTTGCAGAGAACGTCGCCCGCCTTCACGCTCTTGCCTTGCGCCACCAGCGATTCCATGACGGTGCCATTGGTGCGGGCCCGGGCATCAACGCGCTTTGATGCGGCGGTCACGCCATTGGCGGTGACAACGGCGACGCGCGGAATGGCGGTAAAGGTTTTCACCTTGACCTTGAAAAGCTTTACCGGGGCGGCGGCCTGATCTGTCGCCACTTCTTCCGAAGCAGGCGTGCCCAACAGATAAGGCGAGGCCATCCACAGTCCCAGTCCGACTGTGATGGCGGTGGCCCAGATGTAAGATTTACGCATGTCGAAATCGTCTCCAAACTATTCGGCAGCAAGGGCGACCCTTGCTGCCTGCGGTAATGTGTTTTCAGCCACTTAAAGCCACCACTCTGTGGCGATAAAAAGTTAAACCGGCGGCTTACTCAGCCGCTTCCTGCAACGGCGGGGGCGCATGGCGCTTCTTCTTCGAATTCTGGTTAACCGGCAGCGGAACTGCCTCAGCCGCTGAAGCGATGGCTACCGCCCTGCCGTGACGGTCGCGCGCCACGAAGGAATAGATCGCGGGCGTGATGAACAGGGTGAACATGGTGCCGATGGTCATGCCGGCTGCAATGACGACGCCGATATCAAAGCGGCTCTTGGCGCCCGCACCGTCGGCAATAAGCAGCGGGACCACGCCGATGACCATGGCAGCAGTTGTCATCAAGATTGGCCGCAAGCGCACGGCTGCGGCTTCCTTGATGGCCTCATTCTTGCCCATGCCAAGCGTTTCCTGCAGCTTGTTGGCGAACTCCACCATCAGAATACCGTGCTTGGCGATGAGGCCGATCAGGGTCACAAGGCCGATCTGGGTATAGATGTTGATGGTGCCGGAGCCGATATTGAACGGCGGATTGTTCTGCATCATGCCGTTCACATTGCCGAGAATCCATAACACGAACAGCGCGCCGAACAGTGTGGCCGGCAAGCCGATCAGGATGATGAAGGGGTCGCGGAAGCTTTCGAACTGGGCCGCCAGCACCAAATAGATCAGCAGCAACGAAAAGGCGAATGTGACGGCAAGCGCATTGCCTTCCTTCACGAATTGCCGGCTTTCTCCCTTGAAGTCATAGGCCATGCCGCGCGGGAACAGCTCGTCGGCCTTTTGCTGCAGGAAGGTTACCGCTTCGCCAACGGTGCGGCCGGGGAACGGCACGCCCTGCAGCGTTGCGGAATTCAGCTGCTGGAAGGTCTTGAGGCTGTTGGGCTGCACTGATTGTCCGACAGAAATAAACGATGACAGCGGCACCATATCGCCATTGGCCGCCCGCACGTGATACCTCAGAATCTGTTCCGTCGTGGCGCGCTCGCCGCGCGGCACCTGCGGGATCACCTGATAGCTGCGGCCTTCAACTGCAAAGCGGTTCACATTGTTGCCGCCGAGCAAGGTTGCCAGCGTAGCGCCAACATCCTGCATGGTTACGCCGAGCTTGTTCGCCCGGTCCTTGTCCACGATGAGTTCTGCTTGCGGGGTCGAAAAACGCAAATCGGCATTGGTGAAAATGAACAGCCCGCTCTTCTTGGCTTCCGCATCGATTGCGTCAAGCGTGCTGGCAAGCTGCGTATAGTCACCTGGATAGGTGATGACGAACTCCACAGGCATTTCACCGGCGCCGACAGGAATGGCTGAAGGCGCGGTGGCGAAAGCGTTGACACCCGCGACACCCATGAACTTGCCCTGCAACTCGCCCATGACCGAGAGGTCCGAACGCTCCCGCTCGCCCCAAGGTTTCAGGATCAGGCCCATGAAAGCCCCATGGGGAGTCGGAAAGCCATTGATGGCGAACAGGTTCTGGCGTTCCGGCACATCCATGAAGATGCCCGTGAGCTGATCGGTATAGGTCGTGAGATAATCGAGGTTGGTGTGTTCCGGAGCATTGATAAATGCAAACAGCACGCCCTGGTCTTCGGCGGGCGCCAGTTCTCGGTTGATGGCATTGTAGAGCACGCCCGACAGCACAACAGTCAATACTGCGACCCAGGCGAACACTGAACGCTGCCTGATCGTTCCATCAAGGCGGCGGCGGTAGAAACGCTGCAGGGCCCCAAACACGCGCTCCACCAGGCGCCCAAACCAGCTGAGCTCTTCGTGCGGCTTCAGCAGCTTTGACGTCATCATCGGCGACAGGGTCAAGGCAATGACACCCGAAACGATAACGGCACCCGCCAGCGTGAAGGCGAATTCGCGGAACAGCGCGCCGGTCAAGCCGGAGGTGAAGCCAATCGGCGCATAGACGGCCGCCAGCGTGATGGTCATGGCAATGACCGGGCCGGTGATCTCGCGCGCACCCTTGATTGCCGCGTCGAAGGGTATCATGCCGTCTTCGATATGGCGGTGAATGTTTTCGACAACCACGATCGCGTCGTCAACCACCAGCCCGATGGCAAGCACCAAGGCCAGCAGGGTCAGCAGATTGATCGAGTAACCGAACGCCACCAGCACCAGCGCCACGCCCACGAGCGACAGGGGGATGGTGACGACCGGAATGAGGGTTGAGCGGAAATTGCCGAGGAACAGGAAGATGACCACGATGACGATAAGGCCCGCTTCACCCAGAGTCTTGCCAACTTCCCAGATCGACTCGCTGATGAACTCGGTCGCATCATAGGCTATGTTGGATTCCAAGCCTTGGGGCAACGCGCGCTGCACTTCCGGCATTGCCTCGCGCACGGCGGAGATCACGGTCAGGGGATTGGCATCGGGTGTTGCCGTGATGCCCATGAACACGGCTTTCACCCCGTCGAATGCGGCGGCAAAATTGTTGTTTTCGGGGCCAAGTTCCAGCTTGGCAATCTGGCCGAGCCGGATGATCGTATCGCCGCGTGTGGCCACAACGAGTTGTTCAAATTCTTCGGGGCTTTCCAGCGAGGTCTGCGCGTTAATGTTCTTCTGGGTGAATTCGGCTTTCACCTCGCCCGCTGCGGTGGTGAAATTGTTGGCGGACAAAGCGTTTCTTACATCGAGTGGCGTGATGCCAAGCGAGGCCATTTTGTCAGGGTCAAGCCATGCGCGCATGGCGAAGGTCGAGCCACCGAGAATTTCAGCGGATGCCACGCCATTGATCGCCTGCAGGCGCGGCCGGACCACGCGGTCAAGGTAATCGCTAATCTGCGGCGGGGTCATCTGCTCGCTCTTGAAGCTGATGTACATCAGCGCAAAACCGGCACCCGTAGTGCGCTTTACCACCGGATCGTTGGCCGCTTCCGGGAGCACGCCCTTGACTTCATTCACCTTCGAAAGCACGTCGGCGAGCGCGCGGTCGCCATCTGCATCAAGGCGGAGCTTCAGCGTGATCGTCGAAATGCTCTGCCCCGAGATTGACTCGATTGTCTCAACACCTTCCGTCGAGGCCACTGCCTGCTGCAGTGGCGTCGTGATGAACCCCTTGATCTGATCGGCGTTGGCGCCGGCATAGGCCGTCGTGATCTCGATCTTGGTGTCAGCGACTTCAGGAAACTGGCGGATCGGCAGCTGGAAAAATGCCTGGAGGCCAGCCAGCAAGATGAGCAGGCTCACCACCGTGGCCAGCACCGGCCGCTTTACGAAAATGTCGGTGAAATGCATGGCTCCGCCCTACTGTATGGTCGCGCTGTCGGCTGCCCGAAGCGCAACGGAATTGTCGATTTTGACTTTCGCGCCCTGGTCGATTTTGTTGTGCCCGGCCGTCACCACCCGGTCGCCCGGCTTCAGGCCCTCGGCAATCTGCACCCGCCCGTTGCGCATGGCGCCCGCCTTCACAAAGCGGCGCTCGATTTCGAGCTGCTCTTCCTTGTTGTTCGGGTCCGGCTTCTTTGCCGGCACAACAACGAAGACGTTGTCGCCATAGAGCGTGTAGGTCACAGCGGTCTGTGGCACGGTTATGACTTCCTGCGGGGCACCTGCCTCAACCAACACATTGGCATACATGCCGGGCAACAACTGGCCGTCGGGATTATCGAGCTTGGCGCGAACGGTGATCATCCGGCTTGATTCCGACATGCGCGAATCGGTCGTCGCAACGGTGCCTTGGAACTGGGCATCAGGCCACGCGTTGAACCGCGCGGTTACCTTCAATCCGTCAGCAATCCTACCGTAGTCCTCTTCGGTCACATCGAAATCGGCATAGATCGGATTGACCTTCTGAAGCCACACCACCTTCTGGCCGGGCGCCACATAGCTGCCGACCGAAATGCTGCGGAGGCCGAGCTTGCCCTCCCACGGCGCGTAGACTGATTTCTGTGCGATCTGCGCCTGCGTGCGCTCAATGCTGGCCAGCAGCTGATCGCGCGCCGTGCGCAGATTGTCGAGATCCGCCCGGGCCGCGAAGCCACGGTCGAAAATTTTCTGCTTGCGATTGAGTTCTTCCTCGGCGTTTGCCAGTTGCACCTGCAAGTTCTTGAGATCGGCTTCGTCGGTTGCCGTATCGAGTTGCACCAGCTTGTCGCCTTTTTTCACGCTTGCACCCGACTCGAACAAGACTTCAGTGGCCACGCCGCCAACCTGCGGGGCGATGTCGATACCTTCCGATGCCGTCAGCGTGCCAATGCCGGCAATCTCAGGCTGCCAGCTTTCGGACTTGGCCTCTTCTGCGGAAACCGTCTGGACCGGAGCCGGCGCGCTCTGGATGCTCTGGGCAATGAATGCCGGCAAGGCATAGAATGACCACCAGGCGATGCCAGCGGCGAGGCCACCGAGCAGGACTGTCACGAGAAGAAAATAGAATGTGCGGCGCATTACAACAGTCTCCAAATCATTCGGCGGCCCGGGCAGCCATTTGCTGCAAGAGCTCAGCCTTTTTATACTCCAGGCATTTGACAGCAGCTGTCAGCACGGCGTTGCCATAGTCGGCCACAAAGCGTGACCCATGGCCAACGGGGGCTTTTTGGCTGCATTCGGCAATACGAGCAAGATCTTCATTGAGATCATTCAGCTGTTTTTGAATGGCCACCAGCATCATTTCCGGCGACAGATAATCGTGCAGAAGCATCTGAAAGAGGAATTCGGACCGGTACTTGTCCTTGGCGGGCACGACCGAAATGGCTTTCGCCAGCGCGTTCCTTCCGGCTTCAGTGATCGCATAGACTTTTTTATCAGGCTTTCCAGTTTGTTCCTGCTCGCGGACGGTGACAAAGCCTTCGCCCGCCAGCTGGGTCAGGGCCGGATATATGGAGCCGAAGCTCGCGTCTATGAAATGGCAAAAAACGCCGTCTTCCACGCCCTTCTTGATCTCGTAACCCGAGGCTTCTTGCAGGGACAGAATTCCGAGACACAGGGTCCGCACGTTCATAATTATGACAATCCGATATATGGCAAATCGATATAGGTCCCGCATATATATCAATTTGATATAGCGTCAAGACAAAATCGTATTTTGGGGGAATAGCCGCAACTAAGATGAATATGGTGTCGAAGCGCCCGGTTCCAAGACATTAAAACTGCCTCATTCCCGGTCCCTGATCCCACTGCCCTTCAATCGCAGCTCCGGAAGCGCATGAATCCAAACAGAAATTCAAAGTGCAAATGCAGCTTGTATTAAATTTTGGAAGTCTTTAATTAATCATGGTGAAAACGTGGCCATCTCAAGCGCCGCGAACACAGACGGGCAAAAAATAGGGGGGGGCAATGGAGTATTTTCTCCAGCAGCTCATTAACGGCATTACTCTCGGATCAATTTACGGTCTCATCGCCATCGGTTACACGATGGTTTACGGCATTATCGGTATGATCAACTTCGCCCACGGCGATGTGTTCATGGTTGGCGGTTTTGTGTCGCTCATTGCCATCGTGGCCCTAGGGCTCACCGGCGGCAGCGGTTTTTTCCCCATCATCCTGGCCCTGGTTCTGGTCGTCTTCATCGCCATGATCATTGCGTCGGCGTATAACTGGACCATCGAGCGCGTTGCCTACCGGCCCTTGCGCGGTTCTTTCCGCCTTGCACCCCTGATCTCAGCGATCGGCATGTCGATCGTGCTCCAGGAATTCGTCCGCATCGCCCAGGATGGCCGGCCGAAACCGCTCCAGCCCATCGTCACCGGCGGCTACGAAATCATGAGCCGCGCGGCCGCCCAAGGCGAATTCGTCGTCCGCCTTTCGAACATGCAGATTTTCATCATTGTCACGACACTCATTCTGATGGCCCTTTTCACCGCCATCATTACCCGCACGTCCCTTGGCCGGGCCCAGCGCTCCTGCGAGCAGGACATGAAGATGGCTTCGCTGCTCGGCATCGACATCGACCGGACGATCTCCATCACCTTCATCATGGGAGCAGCGCTTGCCGCCGTCGCCGGCCTGATGTTCTTTCTCTATTACGGCGTCACTGACTTCTACGTGGGCTTCCTTGCCGGCATCAAGGCATTTACGGCGGCGGTTCTCGGTGGCATCGGCTCCATCCCCGGCGCCATGATCGGCGGCTTGATCATCGGTTTGATCGAGGTTTTCTGGTCGGCCTATTTTACTATCGAGTACAAGGACGTCGCTGCCTTCGCCATGCTGGCGGCAGTTTTAATCTTTCTGCCCCAGGGCATTCTTGGCAAACCCGAAATCGAAAAGGTCTAACGCGTCATGGCCGCTGCCCCGAAATCCAATGATGTGAAGACTGAGGCCCGGCCACTTAAAATCGCCGCCATCGCCAAGGATGTTCTGTTCACTGCAATCCTCGCCTTCGTTATCCTCGGCCCCATTCTCGGCCTCAAGACATTCGCCATCTCCGGCAGCCTGGCGCTGGAGCAGCGCTGGGGCCTGGTTGCGGTGTTTGCCGCCATCGCCGCCGCAGGCCGTCTCGCTTACCACTTGCTGGTGTGGAACAAACCGCAGGTCAGACCATCGAAGGATACTACGGCATCTGTTTTGCCGGCCATAAATTTTGGTAAATACGTTGCCCCCGCCCTCCTGATTTTGGCGATAGCCCTTCCTTTCATTCCCGGCGTCGACAGGCGCATTGTCGATCTAGCGATACTCATACTCACCTACATCATGCTGGGCTGGGGTTTGAACATTGTTGTGGGGCTGGCCGGATTGCTTGACCTGGGTTATGTCGCCTTCTATGCCGTCGGCGCCTATGCCTATGCACTGCTGGCGACGGTATACCTGCCTGCCTGGTTCGGCGACAGCATCGTTCCCTGGGCCTTCTTCATTACCTTGCCCATCGCCGGAATCCTCGCGGCATTATGGGGCGTGATCCTCGGCTTTCCAGTGTTGCGCCTGCGCGGCGACTATCTCGCCATCGTGACGCTCGCCTTCGGTGAAATCGTCCGTGTCGTCCTCATCAACTGGTCCGACTTCACCGGCGGCCCTGCCGGCATCGGCAACATTCCGCGCCCGTCTTTCTTTGGCTTGCCTTTTATCGAAGGCGAAGGCGGCTTTGCCGCATATTTTGGGCTGGACTTCAAGCCCATCCACCGCATCATCTTCCTCTACTACGTCATCCTGGTGCTCGCCCTCATAACTAATTTTGTGACCATGCGCCTGCGCCGGCTGCCGGTGGGACGCGCCTGGGAGGCCCTTCGCGAAGACGAGATTGCGTGCCGCTCGCTCGGCATCAACACCACAAGCACCAAGCTCACGGCCTTCGCCATTGGCGCCATGTTCGCAGGGTTTGCCGGCAGCTTCTTTGCCACACGGCAAGGCTTCGTCAGCCCTGAATCCTTCGTATTCCTGGAATCCTTCATCATCCTGGCGATTGTCGTGCTCGGCGGGCTTGGTTCGCAGATTGGCGTCGTCGTCGCCGCCATCGTCATCATCGGTGTCTTCGAGGTGTTCCGTGAACTGAATTTCCTCAAGGCCGTTATGCCTGCGGGCTTCGATCCCGTACAATACCGGATGCTCGCCGTTGGCGCCGCGCTGGTGCTGATCATGCGCTGGAAGCCGCGCGGCTTTGTGACCCGGCGTGAGCCCTCGGTTGTGCTCAAGGAGAAGAAAGCCATATCCACCGATCTCGTTGCCGAGGGGAATGGCTGATGGCTGCCTCCGGACAAGACGCTCTCTTGCGCGTCGAACACCTTTCCATGCGCTTCGGCGGCCTCACCGCCATCGGCGACCTCTCGTTTACTGCCGCCCGACATGAAATAACGGCGATCATTGGCCCTAACGGCGCCGGCAAGACCACGGTATTCAACTGCCTCACCGGCTTCTACAAGCCCACCGAAGGCAGCGTTATCCTCACGCATCAAGATGGCAAGCAGTTCCTGCTCGAGCGCATGGACGATTTCCGGATTTCGCAGCGGGCCAAGGTGGCGCGCACCTTCCAGAACATCCGGCTTTTCGCCGGCATGACGGTTCTGGAAAACCTGATGGTGGCACAGCATAATACCCTGATGCGCGCCTCGGGCTTTACCGTCACGGGTATCTTCAATTCCCCCACCTATGCCCGCGCCAACCGCGAGGCAATTGAGTTTTCCGAGTACTGGCTGGAGAAGGCGGGCCTCGTTGACCGCGCCGACGATGCTGCGGGCGAATTGCCCTATGGCGACCAGCGCCGCCTTGAGATCGCCCGCGCCATGTGCACGAAGCCCGTGCTGCTCTGTCTTGACGAGCCTGCCGCCGGCCTTAACCCGCGCGAGTCCGAAGACCTTAACGGCCTCCTCCTGAATATCCGCAATGAACAGAAGATCGCCATTCTTCTCATCGAACACGACATGAGTGTCGTGATGGGAATTTCCGACCACATCGTAGTGCTCGATTATGGCGTGAAGATTTCCGATGGTTCCCCCGCCGAAATAAGAAACGATCCGGCCGTCATCCGCGCCTATCTTGGCGTTGAAGACGAGGAGGAAGCCGAGGCTGTGGTCGAACGCGCCGTGGCAACCGTCACAAAAAAACCGGCTGGCAAGAAGGTGGCGGCGAAAAAATCACCCTCCCGTAAGAAGGGAGGCCGCAAATGAGCGAAGCCCTCCTCTCGGTTCGTGGTGTCGAAACCTTCTACGGCAAAATTCAGGCCTTGAGGGGCATCAACCTCGATGTGAAGAGGGGCGAGATCGCGACCCTCATCGGCTCGAACGGCGCCGGAAAATCGACGCTGATGATGACCATATGCGGCACGCCACGGGCCCGCGCCGGAACCATCACCTTCGATGGCCATGACATCACCAACATGCCGGTCCACGAAATCGTCCGCCTCGGCATTTCGCAATCGCCGGAGGGCCGCCGCATTTTCCCGCGCATGACCGTTGAAGAGAACCTGCAAATGGGCGCCACAGTCAGCGATCCCAAGTTCTTTGACGCCGATCTGGCCCGTGCCTTTACCCTGTTCCCTATCCTGGAAAAGCGCCGCAACCAGCGCGGCGGCACGCTTTCGGGCGGCGAGCAACAGATGCTGGCCATTGCCCGCGCCTTGATGGCAAGGCCCCGGCTCCTGCTCCTCGACGAGCCGTCGCTGGGCCTGGCGCCTCTCCTCGTCAAGCAGATCTTCACCGCGATCAAGGACTTGAACGAGAGAGAAGGCATGACCGTCTTCCTTGTCGAGCAGAATGCCTTCCATGCCCTAAAGCTCGCGCACCGCGCCTATGTCATGGTGAACGGCAGCATCGCCATGTCCGGCACGGGCAAGGAGCTTCTGGCGAGCCCCGAAATCCGCGCCGCCTATCTCGAAGGGAGCCATTGAACGATGTCGCTTTTCGTCGAAGACACGCTGTCGGTTTTTCTCATCATGACTGTGGTGATAGGAGGAGGTGCGGCCTACCTGGCGGGCCGCAACCTGGCCTCTCGATGGCGCCCGTGGTGGCTGCCAGCCGCCTACATGATCCTGCTGGGGCTGGCGCTCCGCTTCTTCCACTATGCGTTGTTCAATGGCGAACTCTTTTCGCTCCACTACTTCATCACCGACACGGCGGTCCTTATTGCTTTAACTTTGCTCGGTTACCGGCTGACAATGGTTAACCAGATGGTCAGTCAGTATCCTTGGGCCTATGAGCGGTCCGGCCCCCTGTCCTGGAGAGCCAAATCCGCCCCCTGAATTTGGAAATGGCCGGTTTGAGCCCTTCCCAATGGCATCCCTTTGGGCCTATATTCCGCGCAAGGGGTGAGCAAACCCCGAAAGACCTTACGGTCATAAATCCCAAGGGAGTTACCATATGAAGAAGTATTTGTTGTCGGGCATTGCCCTCGGCTTTGCTGCCGCGCTTTCGGCCTCCACGGCCCTGGCGGACGTTACCATCGCCGTGGCCGGCCCGATCACCGGCCAGTATGCAGCCTTCGGCGAACAATTGAAGCGCGGTGCTGAAATGGCTGTAGCTGACATCAACGCCGCCGGCGGCGTCAACGGCGAAAAGCTTGTGCTTGAAATCGGCGATGACGCCTGCGATCCTAAGCAGGCCGTTGCCGTTGCCAACCAGATGGTGTCGAAAGGCATCAAGTTCATGGCTGGCCACTTCTGTTCGGGCTCGTCAATCCCCGCCGCCAGCATCTATGCCGAGGAAGGCATTATCCAGATCAGCGGTGCTTCAACCAACCCGGTCTTCACCGAGGGTGGCCTTTGGAACACCCACCGCGTTTGCGGCCGTGACGACGCCCAGGGCATTGTCGCCGGCAACTTCCTTGCCAAGCACTATGCAGGCAAGAAGATCGCCATCATCGACGACAAGTCGCCCTATGGCAAAGGTCTCGCCGATGAAACCCGCAAGGCGCTGAACGCGGCTGGTCAAACGGAAACTCTGAACGAGTCCTATACCGCCGGTGAAAAGGACTACACGGCGCTTGTTTCCAAGATGAAGGATGCGGGCATCGATGCCGTCTATGTCGGCGGCTATCACACGGAAGGCGGCCTTATCCTGCGCCAGATGCGCGAACAGGGCATGGCCTCACAGATGATCTCGGGTGACGCGTTCAATACCGAGGAATTCTGGACCATTGCAGGCCCTGCCGGTGAAGGCATGATTTTCACCTTCGCTCCAGAGCCCCGCAATAATCCAGCGGCTAAGGAAGTGGTCGACCGCTTCAAGGCGGCTGGCTATGATCCGGAAGGCTACACGCTCTATGAGTATGCGGCGATCCAGGCTTGGGCTCAGGGTGCGGCAGCAACCAAAGGCACCGACGGCAAGAAAATCGCTGAATGGCTGCGCGCGGGCAACCCGTTCAAGACCGTGCTCGGCGAATTGTCGCTCAACGAGAAGGGTGACGTCAAAGACGCCAAATACGTCTGGTACAAGTTCTCCAACGGCAAGTATACGGAAGATACTTCGCTGCAATAGGCTGAACGACTTTAAGAAGAGGCCCGCGCGATTTATTTCGCGCGGGCTTTTTAATTCAGCACCTATTCCCAATAAGCTCTGAGAGACACAGCTTCTTGTTTACCTAGCGGCTTTGGCTGGTATACAGTCAGGCGGAGCCATTTCGCAGGTTTTGTCTTGGAAATCTTTACAGATATTCCCGGTTATTGGCTGCAACAAGCCATCAACGGCCTCGTGCTGGCGAGTTTCTATGTTACACTGGCCACCGCTTATGCCCTGCTGCAGGGCATTACCAACAGGATTATCCTGTCCTTCGGCGATTTTGCCACTTACGGCGCCTTCGCCGCGGTGTACGCGGCGCTTTGGGCCCTGCTCGACGGCGAAGGTGGCATTGCCGTCGTGGCTATCGCGCTCCTGGCCGGCATGACAGCCGCTGCCGCCCTCGGGCGCGCCAGCCATGCGCTGGTTTTTGCGCCCATCATCCGGGGACCCGGGCAAGCCGTCATGATCGCCTCGATCGGATTGTCCATTGTGCTGCAGGAAGTGATGCGCCTGCAATCAGATGCGCGCGACCAATGGCTGCCACCACTGTTCAGCGGCGGGATCGGGCTCGCGGACGGCGTGTTTCCGGTGCAGATCGGCTACACCCAACTCGCCGTGATCACCACCACCTTCGGCGCCATTGCGGGATTGCTTGCAATGATGCACTACTCCGCCATGGGGCGCCTGTGGCGGGCCACGTCGCAGAATGCTTTGCTGGCGCAATTGTCGGGCATAAATACTGGCGCCGTCTTCCAGTGGTCCTTTGTGGCGGCCAGCGTGCTCGCCAGCATTGCGGGATGGGCAATCGCGGTGGGCTATGGCGGCGTGAGCTTTGCCATGGGGCTGGTGCTGGGCTTCAAGGCGATGTTCGCGGCCATCATCGGCGGATTCGGAACCATCGGCGGTGCCATCGCAGGCGGTGTTTTTCTCGCATTTATGGAAACAGCGTGGACTGCGGCCTTTCCAATGGCCTACCGTGATGTTGCCACGTTCGGCATCATCATCCTTATCCTGACACTAAAGCCCGAGGGGCTGCTGGGCAATGGACAGCGGCGTGAAAGTGAAGGATGAGAATGCTAAAAATGAGCAGGCAACTGTTATTGGTGATCGCACTGGGGGGGCCACTTTCGGGCTGCAAGGATGACGCCTCAGCCCCGTATGTAGAATTTGCTGGTGGTGGCTTCATCTTCAACTACCGCACCGCCAATCACTATTACGGCTTCGTGGTGCGCCAGAAGAAACCGCTACCTGAAGGCGGCAGACTCGAGGCCCTTTTCGAGGTGCCGGGCAACAAGCCCGAGCAGGTCGTGGAGCTGCCCATACGGGTTGGACAACTGCAATATGTTTTCCAGTCAGGCGATCTTAAAGGCATCGTCAAGGACCACCCCTACAAGGCGACCTTGCGCATCCTCGACGGAACGACCGGCGCGGTGATCGCCAGCTACGAAACCACCTTCAAGAGCGCCGTTGACCAGTCGACGCTGCCCGAGGGCCCGCTCGTGGTGGGCCCCGGCTACCAGCAGCCTCAGTAACCTCCATTCAATTCTTCGCGGCCATATGCTTTGGAAACCCGGGTGATTTGCTTCACGCGGGTTTTTTATTGCGAAATGCCCAAGTTCTGGTGATAGTTGCCTGACGGTCCCTCCCCCATGAGGGAGGGAAGTTACCTGACGAGGCGGCGTGATTAAAATTGCAAAAATAACCTTCGGTATTGCCTTGCTCTGCGCCATGGGCGTTTCGGCCCGCGCCGAAATCCTCATTGCAACGGCGGGGCCCCTGAAAGGCCAGTACGCGGCTCTTGGCGAGCAATTGCGCCAAGGCGTGAACCGGGCGGTGGCAGACATCAATGCCAGCGGCGGGGTCAATGGCGAGCAGCTTGTGCTTGAAGTGGCTGACGATGGCTGCGATCCCAAGCAGGCGATGGCCGTTGCCGCCCAACTGGTGGCCAAGGGCGTCAAGTTCGTGGCGGGGCATTATTGTTCGGGCTCTTCCATCGCGGCGGCAAAAATCTATGAGGATGCCGGCATCATCATGATCAGCCCCTCCTCCACCAGCCCGAAGTTCACCGACGATGGCGGCTGGAATGTGAACCGGGTGTGCGGCCGCGACGATGCCCAGGGTGCCTTTGCGGGCCGTGCCGTTGCCAGGGCCTATGCCGGAAAAAACATTGCCATTCTTGATGACAGTTCGGTTTATGGCGTGGGGCTTGCCACCATGTTCAAGAACGCGCTCAACAGTGCCGGCGTCACGGAGAAGGTGCGGGAAAGCTATAAAGCCGGGGCCAATGACTACAATGATCTGGTTCAAAAGATGTTGGCTGCCAATGTCGATCTTATCTATCTCGGCGGCTATGCCTTTGAGGCGGGAACGATCATCCGGCAAATGCGCGACTTCGCCTCCCCCGCCGTTCTGGTGGGTGGTGATGCGCTGTTGGTTGAACAATTCTGGGCCACGTCCGGAACCGCCGGTGAAGGCACGCTTGTGACCTTTGCGCCGGATGCACAAAAATCGACTTCGGCTAGAACCGTGATCGAGGCCTTCAAGGCCGCGGACTACAATCCGGAGGGCTACACCTTGCAGGCCTATGCGGCGGTGCAGGCCTTTGCCCAGGCGGCAACGGCTACCCGCAGTGTCGATGGCCGTGTACTCAGCCAGTGGCTGCGGGCCGGAAATACTTTAAACACAGTTTTGGGGCCCCTTTCGCTTGATGCGAAGGGCGATGTCAAGGATGCGAGTTTCGCATGGTACAAATGGTCCGAAGGCACCTATGCTGAGGCCCAGCCATTTCCCGAAACAGTGAGCACGCCATGAAAGCATTTTTTGTCCAGATCAAGTGTGAACTCGGAAAATCCTACCAAGTGGCCACAGCCATTGCGGACGCGGAAATTGCCTCGGAAATCTATTCCACGGCGGGCCTCTATGATCTCATGGTGAAGTTCTATCTTGATGAAAGCCAGGACGTGGGCCACTTCGTTTCGGAAAAACTGCAGCCCATTCCCGGGATCAAGGACACCACGACAATTATTACCTTCAGGGCATTTTGATGAAAAGACTTAGAGGCCGCCAATGATCCCGCGTTATTCACGGCCCGAAATGACCGCCATATGGGAGCCACAGACGCGTTTCCGCATCTGGTTCGAGATCGAGGCCCATGCGGCGGATGCCATGGCGAAGCTTGGCATCGTGCCCAAGGCGGCGGCCAAGAAAATCTGGGCGATGGGCAAGGACGCCATATTCGATGTGGCGCGCATTGACGCCATTGAGGCGGAAACCAAGCATGACGTAATTGCTTTCCTCACGCATCTTTCGGAAATCGTGGGGCCGGAGGCGCGCTTTGTACACCAGGGCATGACCTCGTCGGATGTGCTCGACACCTGTTTCAACATTCAATTGATGCGGGCCGCCGACATTCTCATCGCCGATTTAGACGGCTTGCTGGAAGCATTGAAGCGCCGGGCGAAGGAACACAAGAACTCGGTTTGCATCGGGCGCAGCCACGGCATTCATGCGGAGCCCACAACATTTGGGGTAAAGCTTGCCTATTCCTACGCCGAGTTTACGCGCTGCCGGGCGAGGCTCGTGGCGGCGAAGAAAGAAGTTTCAACCTGCGCGCTTTCCGGTTCCGTTGGCACCTTCGCCAATATCGATCCTAGCGTTGAAGAACATGTGGCCAAGCAATTGGGCCTGACTCCTGAGCCGGTTTCAACCCAGGTGATCCCGCGGGACCGGCACGCCATGTATTTCTCAACCCTTGCTGTGGTGGCGAGTTCCATTGAACGTCTGGCCACGGAAATCCGGCATCTGCAGCGGACCGAAGTGCTTGAGGTCGAGGAATATTTCTCGCCGGGACAAAAGGGCTCTTCGTCCATGCCGCATAAGCGCAATCCGGTGCTGACTGAAAATCTCACAGGGCTAGCGCGGCTGGTGCGCTCCGCCGCTATCCCGGCACTTGAGAATGTCGCCCTTTGGCACGAGCGCGATATTTCGCACTCCTCGGTGGAGCGCGGCATTGGACCGGACGCGACCGTGCATCTGGATTTTGCGTTGAAGCGCCTGACGGGCGTTATCGACAAGCTGCTGGTCTACCCCGAAAATATGAAGCGTAACCTCGACCGGCTTGGTGGCCTCATTCATTCCCAGCGCATTCTGCTGGCGCTGACCCAGAAAGGGATGAGCCGCGAGGCCTCCTATGCGGCGGTGCAGCGCAACGCCATGCCGGTGTGGCGGGGCGAGGGAAATTTTCTCGATCTTCTTATGAAGGATCAGGAAGTTTCGGCCCATCTCAATCCTTCCGAGCTCAAAGCCCTGTTCGACCTGGGCTATCATACCAAGCACGTGGATACGATCTTCAAACGGGTATTTTCATAACCTAGCTCAGCGGGCGTCTCTAACGCTTTGATATTGTTATACTAAAATATATTTCTTTCATATTTCCCTTCTTGAGGTTGACCTTGCCTCTCGACTCTGGCGAGTTAACCTTCATGGACCTCATTACCGATACAAAGGCGCTTACAGCGCTGTGCAAGGCTTTGGCACACGACACTTTTGTGACCGTTGACACGGAATTCATGCGCGAGACGACCTATTGGCCGGACCTTTGCCTTATCCAAATCGCGGGAGCCGAGGTCAACGGGTTGATTGATCCCATGGCCGAGGGAATTGATCTCAAGCCCTTCTTTGCGCTGATGAACAATGAGAAGGTGCTGAAGGTTTTCCATGCGGCGCGGCAGGATGTGGAAATCATGGTGCATCTCGCCGGCACCGTGCCGCATCCCATCTTTGATACGCAGATTGCCGCCATGGTCTGCGGGTTCGGCGACCAGGTGAGCTATGAAGCCATTGTGCGCAAGCTGGCCAAGGCGCAGATCGACAAATCCTCGCGCTTTACCGATTGGTCACGCCGCCCGCTGACCGAGAAGCAGCTCACCTATGCGCTGTCGGATGTCACGCATCTGCGCACGGTTTATGAAAGGCTTAAGCTCGATCTGGATGCCAATGGCCGCGAGCCATGGCTGGCCCAGGAAATGGCAATCCTGATGGCGATTGAAACCTATCGGACCGAACCGCAGGATGCCTGGAAGCGCATCAAGGTGCGGCTCAAATCAAAGAAACAGCTGGCGGTTCTCATAGCCGTTGCCGGCTGGCGCGAACTGGAAGCACAGGAAAAAAATGTGCCGCGCTCGCGCGTGATCAAGGATGATGCGGTGGCGGAAGTCGCAACGCAGATGCCCCAGAGCAAGGAAGCCCTTGGGCAACTGCGGGCGCTGCCGCGCGGCATGGCTACATCGCGGATCGGCGATGGCTTGCTCCGCGCTGTCAAGGAAG
>JBBQNU010000047.1:0-19263 GCA_038330285.1 Hyphomicrobiales bacterium
GACGTGGGGCTGTGGGTTACCAAGCAGTTTCGAACCCTGCCGAGAATTATCCATATCGGCCGGACCAAGGGGCTGGATAAAATTACCGACGAAGGCCCGCATATTTCCATTGGCGCAACGGCCACCTATTCCAGCGCTGAAACGTTTCTCGCCTCCCTTGACCCCGATATCGGCGAAGTGATCCGCCGGATCGGGGCCAAGCAGGTGCGGGCGTCGGGCACAGTTGGCGGCAATATCGCCAATGGCTCGCCCATTGGCGACAGTCCGCCGCTGCTGATCGCCTTGGGGGCAACGCTTCATCTCCGCCATGGCGAAAATATGCGGAATATGCCGCTGGAAGATTTTTTTATTGCCTATGGCAAGCAGGACCGCCGCGCCAGCGAATTGGTCTGGCGCATTGATGTTCCCAAGCTCAAGGCCAATGAGGTGTTCCGCGCATTCAAGCTGAGCAAGCGTTTTGACCAGGATATTTCCGCAGTGATGAGCGCCTTCAAGTTCACGCTTGATGGCCGCAGGGTCATATCTGCCCGTATCGCCTTTGGTGGCATGGCGGCAACGCCGAAGCGGGGGCTGAAAGCCGAAGCGGCGCTGCGCGGCGTTTCGCTTGACGAGCCCCAGACGTGGGAGCGGGCGATTTTGGCGATGGCTGAGGACTATCAGCCGATCGGTGATATGCGGGCTTCAGCGGAATACCGGCTGGTCGCGGCCCAAGCCCTGCTACGCAAGGCCCTGATGGAAGTGGCTTCGGGACAATCGGCGGCAACGCGCCTTGCCGGGCTTCGCGGGGAGGCCGCCTGAGATGAATGTGCGGGCCCGTATCCTTGAAACAGAAACCGTTGGCCAGACACTCGCTCATGACAGCGCCGCGCTGCATGTCCAGGGCACAGCCGTCTATATCGATGACATGCGTGAACCCGAGGGTACGCTGCATGTGGAGCCGGGCTATGCGCCCAATGATGCGCGCGGGAAAATTACAGTTCTTGATCTTGATGCGGTCCGCGCACTTCCCGGCGTTGTAGCGGTGCTGACGGCAAAAGATATTCCAGGCGTCAATGATTGCAGCCCGGCGCTTGGCGATGATCCCATCTTCGCCGAAGGTGCGATTGAATTTCATGGCCAAGTGATTTTTGCCGTTGTTGCAGAAACGCGGGAGATCGCGCGGCGCGCGGCGCGGCTGGCGAAGATTGAAGTGGCTGCCACGGCGCCGGCGGTGACGGTGGAAGATGCGCTGGCCATGGGCACGAGGGATGTGGTGCCGGAATATGCCTTCACCCACGGGGATGTGGGCAAGGCACTCAAAGCAGCTCCCCACGTGATTTCCGAAAGTTTCCATGTGGGCGGGCAGGAGCATTTCTATATCGAAGGGCAAGTGGCGCTGGCCATGCCGGAAGAAAGAGGCGGCATGACCGTCTATTCCTCCACCCAGCATCCGACCGAAGTGCAGCATTGCATTGCCAAGATGCTTAAGGTTCCCGATGCCATGGTGACGTGCGAATGCCGGCGCATGGGCGGGGCCTTCGGCGGCAAGGAAAGCCAGGCGGCGCAGTGGGCGGCGCTGGCAGCGCTTGCGGCTCATGTCACGGGCCGTCCGGCCAAATGCCGGCTGGACCGCGATCAGGACATGATCATGACGGGCAAGCGCCATGACCTGCGCATTGATTACAAGATCGGTTACGATGATACGGCGCGCCTGACTGCCGTCGACGTGGATTTTCTGGCGCGCTGCGGTTACTCGGCGGACCTCAGCCAAGGCGTATGTGACCGCACCATGTTCCATGCGGACAATGCCTATTTCTATCCTGCCTATCACATCAAGTCGCGGCGGTTGCGCACCAATACGCTTTCCAATACGGCGTTCCGGGGCTTTGGGGGCCCTCAGGGCATGATGTTTGCCGAGCGGGTAATGGATGCGATTGCGGTTGAAACGGGTCTTGATCCGCTCGATGTGCGCAAACGCAATCTTTATGGGCGCGGGCGCGATGTGACGCCCTACCGGCAGAAGATCGAAGACAATATCGCCCTCGAGGTTATCGAGGCGCTGGAGAAATCCAGCAACTACCGGGCGCGGCGAAAGAAGATCGCCGCTTTCAATCGCCAGAATGCGATCCTTAAAAAAGGCATCGCGTTGACGCCGGTCAAGTTTGGCATCTCATTCACGCTCACCCATCTCAATCAGGCAGGCGCCTTGGTCCATGTCTACACGGATGGCTCGGTGCATCTCAATCATGGCGGCACGGAAATGGGGCAGGGGCTCTATATCAAGATCGCGCAGGTCGTTGCGGAAGTGTTTGGCATTTCAGCAGACATGGTGCGCATCACGGCCACAACCACGGGCAAGGTTCCCAACACCTCGCCCACCGCGGCTTCATCGGGCTCGGACCTTAACGGCATGGCGGCAAAGATCGCGGCAACCGCCATTAAAGCCCGCATGATTGATTTCGCGGCGAAGGAATGGAAGGTCGCCAAGTCGCGCATCAAGTTTGAAAAGGGCCAGGTGCTGATCGGTAACCAGCGCATTTCTTTCGGCGAACTGGCCAAGAAGGTGCATGGCGGACGGGTGTCGCTGTCGTCTACGGGCTTCTATTCCACGCCGAAGATTACCTGGAACCGGCCCAACGGGAGGGGCAATCCGTTTTTCTATTTCGCCTATGGCGCGTCCTGCTCGGAAGTCACGATTGATACGATGACCGGTGAAATGAGGGTGGACCGGGTGGATATTCTCCATGATGTCGGGCGTTCGCTCAATCCGGCGATAGACATGGGACAGATCGAGGGCGGCTTCGTGCAAGGCATGGGGTGGCTTACGACGGAAGAACTGGTTTTCGACGACAAGGGGCGTTTGCGTACCCATGCGCCGTCCACTTACAAAATTCCCTGCGCTTCCGATGTGCCCGTCGATTTCCGGGTGAAGCTCTATGAAAGCGGCGGCAACCCCGCGGATTCGATTTACCGTTCCAAGGCGGTGGGTGAGCCGCCGCTGATGCTGCCTATTTCCGTGTGGTGCGCCATTGCCGATGCGGTGGGCAGCCTGAAGCGGGGGGTTATTCCCAAACTGGCCGCCCCGGCCACGCCCGAAGCAATCTTGCGGGCGGTGAGAGGGATGCAGGCATGAAGGTCTGGGCTCCCATCGTCAAAGCACTGGAGGCGCATGGCACCTGCGCCATGATTTCGGTTGTGAAGGTTGAGGGGTCCACGCCACGGGAAGCGGGTGCGCGCATTGTCGTCACACCGTTGGGATTTCACGGGACCATCGGCGGTGGCACACTGGAGTGGCAGGCTATTGCCAAGGCGCAGGCCCTGCTGGGAAAACCGACGCAGCACAAGTTGAGTGTTCATTCGCTTGGGCCGGACCTCGGGCAATGCTGCGGCGGGCGGGTGCAACTGGTGACGGAGGTGTTCGCACGCAGTGATTTGGCTGCAGCCAAGGACTTTGTGGCGCGGGAAGAGGGTGGCGTGTTTGCGGTTACAGGGCGCATTCTGGCGCCAGATTTCAGCGAGCAATTCGGAGACAGCAACCGTAAGCTCTATCTCTTCGGGGCAGGGCATGTGGGCCGGGCTCTTATCCTGGCGCTTGCGCCATTGCCGTTTGATGTCATCTGGATTGATCCCCGCGAAAGGGCTTTCCCTTCCGTCGTGCCTTCCAATGTGGTGACCATTCAAAGTGAAAATCCCGCTGCCGAGATTGTAAATGCTACTCCCGGCAGTTTTGCGCTGGTCATGACCCACAGCCATTCCCTTGATCTTGAAATCATCGATGCGGTTCTGCGCGGCCCAAGATTTGCCTATGCGGGCCTGATTGGCAGCGCCACCAAACGGGCCCGGTTCAGCAAGCGGCTGCGCGAGGCGGGCATAGCTGATGAAAATATCAGCGCAATGGTCTGCCCGATCGGCATCTCCAGCATAAAATCCAAGCACCCCTCCGCGATTGCGGCGGCAACGGCAGTTCAGCTTCTCGAACGTGACGAACATTTGAGATGCGCTGAATCGCCACTCGCGGAGCCCTTGCGTTTGGATAAAGTCGATGCGGGGAGACGCGCGTCATGACGGCACCGGAATACCTGCTTGAGGCCATCGACATCGTCAAAGTGTTCGGCACGTTGCGGGCCAATGACGGTGTTACAGTGCAGGTGGCACCCGGCCAGATTCATGCCCTGCTGGGGGAAAACGGGGCCGGCAAATCCACCCTTGTCAAAATGCTCTACGGCTCGCTGCAACCCACCTCCGGATCGATCAAGTGGATGGGCAACGAAGTCGTCATTCCCAATCCCAATGCGGCGCGCAAGCTCGGCATCGGCATGGTGTTCCAGCACTTCTCGCTGTTTGAAGCTCTGACGGTCGTCGAAAACATTGCCCTGGCCATGCCCGGAAAATTCGATCTCGAGGCGCTTTCCAAGAAAGTGGAGTTTTATTCCGGGGAATATGGCCTGCCGCTGAACCCCAAGGCAACGGTGGCGGACCTGTCGGTGGGCGAGCGCCAGCGCATTGAAATCCTGCGCTGCCTGATGCAGGAACCCAAGCTGCTGATCCTCGACGAGCCCACGGCGGTTTTGACACCGCAGGAGGCGGACCTGCTTTTTCTCACCTTGCGGCTTCTGGCAAGCGAAGGCTGCTCGGTGCTTTACATTTCGCACCGGCTGGAGGAGGTGAAGCGCCTTTGCCACTGGGCCACGATCCTGCGCCATGGCAAGGTCGTTGCCTCCTGCGATCCGCGCGAGGAGACGGCGGCCAGCCTCGCCAGGCTCATGGTGGGCGGCGACATCCACACGGTGCGCGCCGCCAAGGCGCCGCGGGAGGGCGCGGTGCGTTTCTCGCTGAAGAATGCCAGCCTCGAGGCCGACGGGCCGTTCGCGGTTGAACTGAAGAACATCAATCTTGAAGTGCGTGGCGGCGAAGTCATCGCCATCGCCGGGGTTGCTGGCAATGGCCAATCGGAACTCTTCGATGCGATTTCCGGCGAACGCCCCTTGTCAAACAGCAATGCGATTCTCATCGACGGTGCCTCGTGCGGCGCCACCGGAGTGATCGCACGGCGCAGGATGGGGGCCGCTTTTGTGCCCGAAGAACGTCTGGGCCATGGCGCGGTGCCGGTTTTTCCATTGTCGGAAAATGTTGTGCTGACCCGCCATTCGGATGATGCATCGCTGGCGGAAAAAGGGCTTCTCAATCGCGGCAAGGCGAACTCCATCGCGGAGCGGGTGATCAAGACCTACGATGTGCGCATGGGAAGGTCTGATCCGGAAGCCCGCTCGCTATCGGGCGGCAACCTGCAGAAATTTGTGGTGGGGCGCGAGCTGGACCGGCAGCCGAAGGTGCTGGTCGTCAATCAGCCGACTTGGGGCGTTGATGCCGGTGCGGCGGCAACAATCCGTCAGGCGCTTATCGATCTTGCGCGCGCAGGCTCGGCGGTTATCGTGATCAGCCAGGACCTGGACGAGATTTTTGAACTGGCGGATCGCATTGCGGTGATTTCACGCGGGCAGCTTTCCGAGGCGCATCCGGCCCATGAAATGACGGCGGAAAAAATCGGCCTGATGATGGCCGGCTCGCACGAGAAGGAGACGCCCCATGCGGCTCATTCTTGAGAAGCGGGCAGACCGCTCGCCATTCTTTGCCATTGCCTCGCCTTTTCTGGCGCTGCTGCTGACGCTGATTGCGGGCGGGCTGATCTTCGCCTTGCGCGGCATCAATCCGCTGGAAGGGCTTTACGTTTATTTCGTTGAACCGCTCACGCAGCTTTGGTCGGTCGAGCAGCTTATCGTCAAGGCGACACCGCTTATCCTCATCGGTGTCGGGCTTGCGGTTTGCTACATGGCCAATGTCTGGAACATCGGGGCGGAGGGGCAACTGACCATGGGGGCCATTGCCGGCAGCATTGCGCCGGTCATGTTCCCCGACTGGCAGGACCCCTCAATCCTTGTTGTCATGCTCATCATGGGAACGATCGGGGGGGCACTCTATGGGGCCATTCCGGGCCTGCTCAAAACGCGCTTCAATGCCAATGAAATTCTCACGTCGCTCATGCTGGTTTATGTGGCGGGGCTGTTTCTTGACTGGTTGGTGCGTGGGCCGTGGCGCGATCCGCAGGGGTATAATTTCCCGGTGACGAAAACCTTTGCGGGCTGGCAGCTGCTTCCAACCTTTGGCGGCACCATCCATTTGGGCGCGCTGTTCGCGCTGTTTGCCTGTGCCGCCCTCGCCTTTGTGATGGGAAAGACGCTCATCGGTTTTGAAATCAAGGTTACGGGCAACGCTCCGCGCGCCGGGCGGTTTGCCGGATTCTCACGGAACAGGATGGTGATGCTCTGTTTCCTTCTGTCGGGCGGGCTTGCGGGCCTTGCCGGCATTTGCGAAGTGGCCAGCGTGGTGGGCAAGCTGCAGCCGCAAATCTCCCCCGGCTATGGTTTTGCGGCCATCATTGTGGCATTCCTTGGCCGCCTCAATCCGCTTGGCGTTTTGTTTGCCGGATTGCTGCTGGCGCTGAGCTACATCGGCGGCGAGGCGGCGCAGGTGACCCTGGGAATTTCCGACAAGATCGCCAAGGTGTTCCAGGGCATCCTGCTGTTCTTCATCCTCTCCTGCGACACGCTCATTCTTTACCGAATCAAGTTCGAGATGGGCCGCGTGGGCGCGCTCAAGGCGGCGGAGTAGGGCGATGGATCAAAGCCTTGCAGTCCTGCTTACCATCATTACCGCCGCAACGCCGCTGCTGATTGCTGCCATGGGCGAACTGGTCGTTGAGCGTTCCGGCGTGCTCAATCTGGGTGTTGAAGGCATGATGGTGATGGGGGCGGTGGCGGGATTTGCGGTGGCATTTATGACGGGCTCAACCCTGCTGGGGGTAGGTGCCGCCATCTTCGCAGGGGTTGCCATGTCGGCGCTGTTTGGATTCCTCACGCTCACGCTGGTGGCCAACCAGGTGGCGGCGGGGCTTGCGCTTACCTTATTGGGGCTCGGCCTTTCCGGCCTGATCGGCGAGGCCTTCGTGGGCCAGCCCGGCGTCAAGATGCCCACGCTTTTCGGCATCGACGCGCTGGTGCCATTTTCCTTCATTCTCACGGCGGGGGTGGCCTATGTGCTGTTCAAAACCAAGACCGGGCTGGTTATCCGGGCGGTTGGCAACAGCCACACTTCAGCGCATGCGCTGGGTTACCGGGTCATTGCGCTGCGCTATCTCAGCGTCATGTTTGGCGGGGCCTGCGCGGGCCTTGCCGGTGGCTACCTGTCGCTTGCCTATACGCCGCAGTGGATTGAGAACATGACGGCAGGGCGCGGCTGGATCGCGCTTGCCCTTGTGGTCTTTGCATCCTGGCGGCCCTTGCGCACACTGGTGGGGGCCTATCTCTTCGGCGCGGTGTCCATTCTGGGCTTTGTCGTCCAGTCCATGGGGCTTGGCATCCCCTCGCAGTTCCTTTCGGCGCTGCCTTATCTCGTAACGGTAATCGCGCTGGTGATCATTTCCGGAAACAAGCGGCTGACGCAGGCCAATACACCGGCTTGCCTTGCCCAATCTTTTGTGCCTGATAGATAGTTAGCAACCGGCCCTGCCAGCGCGGCGGACAGGGCCACATCGAACAAAGCCGCAGAATGAACGGAATAACAGGGAGATAGAACATGAAGAAATTACTGATGACAGCCGCGGTGGCGGCGGTTGCACTGGGGCTGGGATCAACGGCTTCCCTGGCTGAAAAATACAAGGCCTGCTGGGTTTATGTGGGGCCCGTGGGCGACGGCGGCTACAGCTATCAGCACGATGTTGGCCGCAAGGATGTAGAAAAGGAACTTGGCGACAAAGTTGAGACGGTTTTTGTTGAAAACGTCCCGGAACCCGATGCCGACCGTACAATCGAACGCCTGGCGCGCGATGGCTGCAAGATGATTTTCACCACCTCATTCGGCTTCATGGAGCCAACGCTCAAGGTTGCGGCGAAATTTCCGGATGTGAAGTTTGAGCATGCGACGGGCTACAAGACAGCGCCCAACGTTACGACCTATAACTCCAAATTCCACGAAGGCCGCTACGTGATTGGCCAGATCGCTGCCAAGATGTCGAAGACCGGAACGGCGGGCTACATCGTTTCCTTCCCCATTCCTGAAGTTGTCTCCGGCATTAACGCGTTCATGCTGGGCGCGCAAACGGTCAATCCCGACTTCAAAGTAAAGATCGTTTGGGTGAACACCTGGTTTGACCCGGGCAAGGAAGCTGATGCGGCCAAGGTTCTGCTGAGCCAGGGTGCGGATATTCTCGTCCAGCACACGGACTCTACCGCACCCCTGCAGATCGCCCAGGAACAGGGCAAGTTCGGTTTTGGCCAGGCTTCGGACATGATGGCCTTTGCACCCAAGGCGCAGCTCACGGCGATTGTTGACAGCTGGGGCCCCTATTACATCAAGCGCGTAAAGGCCGGCATGGATGGGACATGGACTTCTCAGCAATCCTGGGATGGCATGGCCGAAGGCAATGTGACGATGGCGCCTTACGCCAACATGCCTGATGACGTGGCCAAGATGGCCACTGAAACGCAGGCCGCCATTACGGCGGGCACGCTCCATCCCTTCACCGGACCGATCACCAAGCAGGATGGCACGGTTGTCGGCGAAGCCGGCAAGCCGCTTCCCGATGGCGATATCCTGGGGATGAATTGGTACGTGAAGGGCGTTGACGACAAGTTGCCGCAATAAATGAAGTCAGGTGCCGGGTGCCAACCATGGCGCCCGGCATTTCCATGACATCCGATTTCCGGCGCCTGGAGCCATGATGGATCCGTTTGCAGTCGAATGGCTGAACCTGCTCGCCCGCTGGGGCCACATGATTGCCGGCATCGCGTGGATCGGCACCTCGTTCTATTTCGTGGCGCTGGATTTTTCGCTGAAGAAACCAGCGGGCCTGCCGCAAGGCGTTGCGGGCGAAGCCTGGGAAGTGCACGGCGGCGGCTTTTACAACGTCCGCAAATACCTGAGCGCGCCCGCCAAGCTTCCCGAAGATTTGATCTGGTTCAAGTGGGAAGCCTATCTCACCTGGGTCACGGGCTTCCTGCTTCTCTGCTTGCAATACTATGTGAATGCCGCATCGTATCTCATCGATCCGGCGGTGATGGCGCTTTTGCCGTGGCAGGCGATTGTGATCTCGGTGGCGAGCCTTGCGGCTGGCTGGGCCGTTTATGATTTCCTGTGCCGCTGGCTTGCGGTGTCGCGGCCACAGCATCTGGCCGGGCTGGTTTTCGTGCTGATCATGGCCGCTTCCTATGGCTATACCCAGGTCTATTCCGGCCGCGGAGCTTTCATTCACATCGGCATATTCATCGGCACGTTGATGGCGGCCAATGTGTTCGCGGTCATCATTCCGAACCAGCAGAAAATCACTGCGGCGCTGATCCGCGGCGAAAAACCTGATTCCGCCTTTGGCGCGACGGGCAAGCAGCGCTCATTGCACAACACCTATCTCACCCTGCCGGTGCTGGTGATGATGGTTTCAAACCATTACGCCATGCTCACCGATCATTCGCAGGCGTGGATTCTTGCCGGGCTCATCATTGTGGGTGGCGTGGCGCTGCGGCATTTTCTGGTGCGCCATGAGGTTGGCGATCCACTGAACAAGATTGCCTGGACCTTGCCGGTCATTGTTTTGGCGCTGGGCCTTGCCTTCTGGATGACAGGGGCCGGTCCGCTCGATGAAGACTGGTGGAACCTGCTGCTGCGCTGGGGCCACATGATCGCCGGCATCGCCTGGATCGGCACGAGTTTTTATTTTGTGGCGCTCGATTTTTCCCTGCGTAAGCGCAACGGCCTGCCCGAGGGTGTTTCGGGGGAAGCCTGGGAAGTTCATGGCGGCGGCTTCTACAATGTGCAGAAATATCTGGTGGCGCCCGCCAAGCTGCCGGGTGACCTCATCTGGTTCAAATGGGAAGCCTATCTTACCTGGGCCACGGGTTTCCTGCTGCTCATCGTGCAGTATTATCTCAATGCCAGCACCTATCTGATTTCCCAGGATGTGCTGGTGCTCGCGCCATGGCAGGCCATCGGCATATCCATTGCGAGCCTCGCCGCGGGCTGGATCATTTATGACCTGATGTGCCGCTCGCCGCTTGTTCGGAAGCCTGAGCTTCTCGCCCTCTGCGTCGCCTTGCTCATCCTTGTTGCGGCCTATGGCTTTACCCAGGTTTTTTCCGGACGTGGGGCGCTCATTCACATCGGCTCTTTCATCGGCACCATCATGGCGGCCAATGTTTTCATGGTGATCATTCCGAACCAAAAGAAAACCACGCAGGCGCTGCTTCGCGGCCAAGCCCCCGATCCCAGCTTTGGCGTCACGGGCAAGCAGCGCTCGCTGCACAATACCTATCTGACCCTGCCGGTTCTCCTGATGATGATCAGCAATCATTACCCGATGATCACCGAGCATATGCACGCCTGGATTCTGGTTGGCCTGATTGTTGTTGGCGGTGCGGCGCTGCGCCATTTTCTGGTGCGTATCGAAGTGGGTGACCCAGTCGCGCAAATTGCCTGGACCATTCCCGTCATCAGCGGCGCGCTGGCTGCGGCCCTGTGGTTTACGGAGCCCGCGGCTACGCCAGCTTATTCCGGGACCGTCGGGGATGAAGAGGCGCTGACAATCGTCAAGACGAGGTGCAGTTCCTGCCATTCGCAAACGCCGAGCGACGCCACGATCAAGACGGCGCCCAAGGGCATTGCGCTGGAAACCCTGGACGAGTTGAAGCGTTATGCGCAGCAGATTGAAACCCAGGCGGTGAAGAACAAGGCCATGCCGCTTGGCAACAAGACGGGCATGGTGGCCGAAGAACGGGCGAAACTGGGGAGTTGGATAACACACAATGAAAACGATTGAAGACGTCAACGCGATGGAAGCTGCGGAATTTGAGAAGACCTTTGGCGATGTGGCCGAGCATTCGCCCTGGGTGGCGCGCAATGCGGCGGGCGACAGGCCGTTCGTTTCGCGGGAATCCATGATCCGGGCCTTTCATGAGGCGGTTCACTCCGCCTCGGAAACTGGGCAACTGGCGTTGATCCGGGCCCATCCCGATCTGGCAAGCAAGGCAAAGCTCACGAATGATTCCAATCGCGAGCAAGCGCAGGCAGGGCTGGACACGCTCACTGCCGAAGAGTTCGCGCGCTTTACCCATCTCAATGAACTCTATAAATCCAAGTTTGATTTTCCATTCATCTTTGCCGTGAAGGGCGCCACCAAGCAGCAAATCCTGGCGAGCTTCGCGGAGCGGGTGAACAATTCCAAGGAGGACGAGTTTGCGATGGCACTGGACCAGGTGTGCCGCATCTTCCGTCTCCGCATTGAGGAACGTGTCGCCCCATGACGAAACTGATCCGTGGGCAAACCATGAGTTTTGGCAAGTCGCATCATGAGGTGACCCATGAAAGCAAGGGCGGAGTTGTCATTGGCGATGACGGGACGATTTTATGGAGCGGGCCCCTTACGCTTTTGCCGCGCAATTTCCATGGCCTTGCGACAGATGACTATGGTGACAACATAGTGATGGCTGGTTTTATTGATGTCCATATTCATTTTCCGCAACTTCGCATGCTGGCAGCACCCGGCAAGGATTTGCTGGACTGGCTAACCCGATTCACCTTTCCCGAGGAGGCGCGCTATTCCGACTTCGACTATGCCAGGGTGAATGCAAAGACCTTCGTGCAAAGCCTGTTTGCAAACGGCACGACGGCGGTCATGGCCTTTTGCTCGGTTCACAAGGCCTGTGCCGATGCGCTGTTCGGCGAAGCGCAGTTGCGCGGGATGGCGCTGGTGACCGGCAAGACGATGATGGACAGAAATGCGCTGCCGGCGGTGCATGATGATGCCACAACGGGCGGAAAGGATTCCGAGGCGCTTTACCAGACCTGGCATGGCAAGGGCCGCTTGCGCTATGCGATTAGCCCGCGCTTCGCCATTACTTCAACCGAAGCGCAGTTGAAGGTATCTGGCGAGCTGTTGAAATCCTATCCGGACGCGCTGCTGCAGACCCATCTTTCGGAAAGCCCGGGGGAGATTGCCTGGGTCAAGTCGCTGTTTCCGAATGACCGGGATTATACGGCGGTTTACGAGCGTTTCGGATTGGTGAATGACCACGGCGTATTTGCTCACGGCATTCATTTGTCGGAAAGCGAGTGCCAGCGGCTGCATGAAGCGGGGGCCACCATTGCCCATTGCCCCACGTCGAATAATTTTCTGGGCTCCGGGCTGATGTCGATGAAGCACTTGGGAAAGAGGGAACGGCCCATTCCCGTTGCGCTGGCAACCGATGTGGGCGGCGGCACGACCTATTCCATGCTGGCAACGCTGGGCGAGGCCTACAAGGTGCAGATGCTGACGGGCTACAAGCCAACGGCGCTGGAACTCTTTCGGATGGCCACACGCGGCAATGCGGAGCGCCTGCGGCTGGACCATGAAATCGGGGCGCTTGAGACTGGGAAGTTCGCGGATATTGTGGTGCTTGACCAGCGGGCGACGCCGGTTCTGGCGGCGCGGCAGGAGTTGTCGCAATCGCTGGAAGACATGCTGTTCGCCCTGATGATATTGGGCGATGACCGGGCCATTCGTGCTACCTATGTGGCGGGAGAAAAAGTTCATGACCGATTATCCGCGTGACCTGAAGGGCTATGGCCGGGCCATTCCGGATCCGAAATGGCCGGGTGGTGCCCATGTCACTGTGCAATTCGTGCTGAATTATGAAGAGGGCGGCGAGAACAACATTCTCCATGGCGATGCGGCCTCGGAGGCTTTCCTGTCGGAAACCGTTGGTGCGGCTCCATGGCCCGGGCAGCGCAACTGGAACATGGAATCGGTTTACGAGTATGGGGCGCGGGCCGGTTTCTGGCGGCTCTGGCGCATGTTCACGGGGCGCAAGATTCCGCTGACGATTTATGGCGTGGCCACCGCCCTGCAGCGTTCGCCGGTGCAGACGCGGGCGATGCTTGAAGCGGGCTGGGAGATTGCCAGCCATGGGCTGAAGTGGATTGACTACAAGGATATGCCTGAAGATGAGGAATGGCAGCACATCCAGGATGCCATCCGCATTCATAAGGAGGTGACCGGCGAGCGCCCGCTAGGCTGGTATACGGGGCGTTGCTCGATGAACACCCAGCGCCTTATCCGCCAGGAGGGCGGCTTTCTCTATTCATCGGATTCCTATGCGGATGAGTTGCCCTATTGGGTGGAAAAGCATCTGGTCATTCCTTACACGCTGGATGCCAATGACATGCGTTTTGCCATGCCGCAGGGCTTCAATACGGGCGAGCAGTTTTACCAGTACCTGAAGGATTCGTTCGATTGCCTGTATGAGGAAGGCAAGTGCGGCTCGCCCAAGATGATGTCGGTGGGGTTGCACTGTCGCTTGGCGGGCCGGCCCGGCCGTGCGCTGGGGCTGGCGAAATTCCTCGATTATGTGCAGGCCCATGACAAGGTCTGGATCGCACGGCGCGTTGATATTGCCCGGCATTGGCATAGCACCTTCCCGGTTTAGGGGAATCGACAGGTGTTGCCGTGGAAGCTATATCCATGATGTCAGGGCTTTCGCGGGCGCACCTCACACCATTCGACGACGGAGATTTCCTGATGCCAAAATTCAGCGCCAATCTTTCCATGCTGTTCCCCGAGCATGATTTCCTGGATCGCTTTCCAGCCGCTGCCAAGGCAGGCTTTGCCGGAGTGGAGTATGTGGGGCCTTATTCCTACCCCAAGGAGCAGGTGGCGGAGCTCCTCCAGAAGAACAATTTGAAGCAGGTTCTGTTCAACCTTCCGGCGGGAAACTGGGATGCGGGCGAGCGCGGCCTTGGCTGCCTGCCGGACCGGGTAGGCGAATTTCAGGACAGCGTGGGCACGGCTATAGACTATGCCAAGGCGCTGGGCTGCCCGACGGTGAATTGCCTGGCGGGCATTCTGCCCAGCGATGTGTCGCGGCGGACCGGCCACACCACGCTGGTTTCCAATCTTGCCTTTGCGGCGAAAGCCTTCAGACAAGAAAACATCCTGCTCATCGCCGAAGCCATCAATTTCTATGACATTCCGGGATTTTTCCTGAACCGCTCGAAGGAGACCGTTGAAATCATGGATGATGTTGGCTCCGACAATCTCAAATTTCAGTATGATGTCTATCACATGCAACGCATGGAGGGCGAACTGGGCGCAACGCTGAAAAAACTCATGCCGCGCATCGGCCATATCCAGATTGCCGACAATCCGGGGCGGCATGAACCGGGCACGGGCGAGATCAACTACGCTTACATCTTCAAGCTGATTGATTCACTGGGCTATGGCGGCTGGGTTGGCTGCGAATACAAGCCGAAGGGCACGACGGTGGAAGGCCTGGGCTGGATGAAGTCGATGACATGACGCCGGAAGCTACGCGCATATTGCTGCGCTCCATGTTTGATGCGGCGGTGGCGGCAGCGATGCCGGATCAATGCGTGCCGCGGAACTTGCCGGCGAAGCCAAAGGGCCGGACGATTGTTGTGGGCACCGGCAAGGCCTCGGCTGCCATGGCGCAGGCTCTTGAGAAATACTGGAATGGTCCGCTCTCCGGCCTGATCGTTACGCGCTATGGGCACGCCGTTCCCTGCAAGCAGATTGAAATTATCGAAGCGGCGCATCCGGTGCCCGATGATGCGGGTACGATGGGCGCGCGGCGGATGCTGGCCATGGTGCAGGGGCTGAAAAAGGATGATCTCGTCATCGCGCTGATCTCGGGTGGCGGCTCGGCCTTGCTCAGCCTTCCGGCGGAGGGAATTTCGGTTGAGGAAAAGCGGGCCGTCAATCGCGCCCTGCTCAAGAGCGGGGCGCCCATTTCGGAAATGAATTGCGTGCGCAAGCATCTCTCGGCCATCAAGGGCGGCAGGCTGGCGGCTGCGGCACATCCGGCGCGGGTGGTGAGCCTGGTGATTTCCGATGTGCCGGGCGATGACCTCGCCGCCGTCGGCTCCGGCCCCACGGTGGCTGATCCCACGACTTTTGCGCAGGCCCGCGCCATCATTGCGAAATATCATATTGATGCGCCGCAATCGGTCATCCGCCATCTGGATCAGGCGATTGACGAAACGCCGAAGCCCGGCGACTCCCGACTTGCGGGGGTTGAAACAAGGCTCATCGCCTCGCCGCAGAAATCGCTTGAGGCGGCAGCGGCCATTGCGCGCAAGGCCGGGATTACGCCGCTTATTCTGGGCGATTCCATTGAAGGCGAGGCGCGCGAGGTTGGATTTGTCATGGCGGGCATTGCCCTGCAGTCGCGGCGTTTCGGGCAACCGATGCCAGCACCTTGCGTTTTGATCTCGGGGGGTGAGACAACGGTCACGGTGAAGGGCACAGGCGCAGGCGGGCGCAATGTGGAATTCCTTTTGGCGCTGGCGCTGAAGCTTGACGGAGCCGAAAAAATTATGGCGCTTGCGGCCGATACGGACGGCGTCGATGGCGCGCGCGAAGTGGCGGGTGCCTTCATTGCATCGGACACGCTTTCGCGGGCCCGCGCCTTGGGGATTGATCCCTGGGCTTCGCTTGCCAATAATGACGGGCATGGATTTTTTGAAAAGCTCGGCGACCAGATCATCACCGGGCCGACACTGACCAACGTCAATGATTTTCGCGCTGTGTACATAGGATAGGATCAGACATGACCAACCGCACCTATTATGCGCCCCAGGGCGGATTGCCGCCGCAAACCGCATTGCTGACCGATCGCGCGGTGTTCACCGGATCCTATGCGGTCATTCCCAAGGGTGTGCTGCGGGATATCACGGTGAGCTACTTTCCCTTCTGGGAGAAGACACGGGCCTGGGTGTTGTCTCGGCCCCTGTCGGGCTTTGCCGAAACATTTTCGCAATACATCATGGACGTGAAGCCGGAAGGCGGGAGCGATAAGCCGGAACCCGATGCAAAGGCGGAAGGCGTGTTGTTCGTGGTGGAAGGCGAATTGAATGTCACCCTTGCTGGCAAGGCCCATGTGATGCAGCCCGGCGGCTATGCGTATATTCCACCGGGAGCGAAGTGGAGCGTGCGTAACAAAAGCGCAAAGCCAGTCAAGTTTCATTGGATCCGCAAGGCATACGACTTCGTCGAAGGGCTCGATGTTCCGGAAGCCTTCGTGGTGAATGAAAAGGATATCGCGCCCATTGCGATGCCCGGCACCAATGGGGTTTGGGCGACGACGCGGTTTGTGAGCCCGGACGACCTGCGCCATGACATGCATGTGACCATTGTTACCTTCCAGCCGGGGGGCGTCATTCCCTTCGCCGAAACCCATGTGATGGAGCATGGGCTTTATGTGCTGGAAGGCAAGGCAGTTTACCGGCTGAACCAGGATTGGGTCGAAGTGGAAGCGGGCGACTACATGTGGCTTCGCGCCTTTTGCCCGCAGGCCTGTTACGCGGGCGGGCCGGGGCCGTTCCGCTACCTTCTCTACAAGGATGTAAATCGCCACATGAAGCTTGGCGGCAAATGAAAATCGAGACGCTGACGAAAGCGGGCTTTGCGCCGTTCGGCGACGTTATAGAAATGGACGGTGCGCAGCATTTTCCCATTAACCAGGGTTTTGCCGAGCGCTTCAATGATCTGGCCGCGGTTGATGCCGAAGCGGTCAATATCAGCATCGTTATCGCCAAGCCGCGGCCCAAGCCCATTGCCATCACGCTGATGGAGCGGCACCCGCTGGGCAGCCAGATTTTTTATCCGCTGCAGGACAGGCCGTGGCTGGTTGTGGTGTGCGGCGATCCGAAGGACCGCGCCAGCTTCCGCGCCTTTGCGGCCACGGGGCGGCAGGGCATCAATTATGCCCGCAACACCTGGCATCATCCGCTTCTGGTGCTTGAGGCGGGGAGCCGCTTTCTGGTGGTGGACCGGAAAGGCCCGGGGACCAATCTGGAAGAAGTCCAGATCGATGAAATAAGGCTGGACCTGCCTTGAATTTATGGTTCAACTACAGAAAAACAAACATGGGAGAACATCTTGCTGAAATCAATTGATCCGCTTCTCAACGCCGATGTCCTCTATGCGCTGCGCGCAATGGGGCATGGCGACGAGCTTATCATTTGCGACACGAATTTTCCGGCGGATTCGGTGGCACACGAAACGGTGCTTGGCCAATTGCTGCGCATTGACGCGAGTGCCGCCCGCGTGGCGAAGGCAGTGTTGTCGGTGATGCCGCTCGACAGCTTTGTCGACAAGCCGGCGGGGCGCATGGAAATTGTCGGCAAGCCCACTGAAATTCCCCCCGTTCAAGCTGAAGTGCAGGTGGAGATCGACAAGGCCGAGGGAAAGACCTGGCCCATGGGCTCCATTGAGCGCTTTGCCTTTTATGATCGGGCGAAGAAGGCATATTGCGTGATCCAGTCGGCGGATCGGCGGTTTTATGGCTGCTTTGTTTTCAAGAAAGGCGTCATTCCCCCGGACGCGCCATGAGCCGCCCACGCATTGCCATCCTCGGAATCTTTGTGGCGGACCTTGCCTTCCGCGCCAAGCGCCTGCCGGTGATGGGGGAAACGTTGCTGGGCCAGGGCTTTGCCATGGGGCCGGGCGGCAAGGGCTCGAACCAGTCGGTGGCGGCGGCGCGGGCAGGCGGCGACGTGAGCTTCATCGCCAAGCTGGGCCGCGACTCCTTCGGCGATATCGCGCTCAAGACCTGGGCCGCCGACGGCATCGATACGTCGCAGGTGCTGATTTCGGATGCGGTGCCTACGGGCGCGGCCTTCATTTTTGTCTCAAGCGAGACGGGCGACAACGCCATCATCGTGGAAGCGGGCGCTGCAGGCACGCTCACCGCCGATGATGTGAACCTCGCGGAAAAAGCGATCTCGGGGGCGAAGGTCTTCGTCACCCAGCTTGAAACGGCGGTGCCCGCCAGCCGGCGCGGGCTGGAACTGGCGCGCAAACACGGTGTGATCACGATCTTCAATCCGGCGCCTGCGGCAAAAATCGATACGGCCATTTACGGGCTCTGCGATTATGTCACGCCCAATGAAACCGAGGCGGCGGAGATTACCGGGGTTCCGGTCAACACGGTTGACGATGCGCGGCGGGCTGGCGACGGCTTGCTGAAGCTCGGCGCCAAGAACGCGCTCATCACCTTGGGCTCCAATGGCGCGCTGCTGCACAACGCCACGCAATCGGTGCATGTGCCGACCTACAAGGTGAAGGTGGTTGAAACCACGGGGGCGGGCGATGCCTTCAACGGAGCATTCGCGGTGGCCATCGGCGAGGGGCGCGCGCCGGTGGACGCCATGCGCTTTGCCTGCGCCTGTGCGGCGCTCTCGGTGACCAAGGCCGGAACCGCGCCTTCGATGCCGGCGCGCGGCGAGATCGACGCGATGATGGCGAAGGGAAGCTAGGTGGCCCGGATCGTCTATTCCATGATGGTGTCGCTGGACGGTTACATTGCCGGGCCGGACGGAAACATCGGCCTGCCGGTGCCCGAAGCAGACCTGCACCAGCATTTCAACGACATGATGGAACAGACCTCGATGGAGCTTTGCGGGCGCCGGATGTATGAGGTGATGCGCTTCTGGGACAGCCCGGAGCGGGACGCCAGTGATTCAAAGGTCGAGCGGGAGTTCGCCCGCGCCTGGCAGAAGACCCCGAAGATCGTGTTTTCGACAACGCTGCGCGAGGTGGGGCCCAATGCCCGGCTGGTCAACAGCGATGCCGAGAACGAGGTGGCGTCGCTCAAGCTGAAAACAGAAGGCTATATCAGCGTCGCCGGCGCCAACCTCGCTGCGCATCTCGCACGGGCAAATCTCATCGACGAGTACCGGCTCTACATGCACCCGGTCGTGCTGGGCGGCGGCAAGCCATACTTCGAGCCGGGCCTGTCGCTGGCGCTGAAACCGCTTGCCACGGAAAGCCTGCCACAGGGCGTGACGCTGCTGCGGTATGGGCCCGTGGTTTGATGGGCATTGGCATGAGCGACTTGTCGGCGACAATTAGGTGGCACCCAAAAAATCGAGAGTCGTGATAACGCAAAACACCAGAATGACCAGATACCAAAACAAAATGATGGTCAGGAAAATCGCGGCAATAGTATCTGTAGCGATGTTAACGCTTTGCGTTCTGTCAATGGGGTTGTCTAAAGCGCAAACTGTAATCGGCCCTGAATCTTATTCGGAAATATCGGAAACTAGGCTGTAGACTCATAAAACCTGAGCCATAGGCGGATTGCGGCGAGTTTTGCGAAGGCCAGATAGGCTGAGGCGTGGCGATCATATCGGGTTGCGACGTGCCGGCATTGCTTGAGTTTGTTGAAGCAGCGCTCGACG
>JBBQNU010000048.1:0-19099 GCA_038330285.1 Hyphomicrobiales bacterium
ATGGCGGATTCCGCCGCCACCGCCCGCCGCCTCATTGACGAGGCAGGCGTCGGCTTTGCCCCGGGCTCGGCCTTCGGCACCGATGGCGAGGGCTTCATGCGCATGTGTTACCTGCGCGATCCGGCCCAGCTGCAGGAGGCCCTGAACCGTTTCGGGCAGTGGCTAAAAACCAATCAGCCTGCTTGATTTGCTGTTCTTTTAATTGCTGCGCTGCACATATTTTTTGCTCAGAGACCTAGGCAAATGCTCATGCCAATTTCCTGAAATTTAAATTACTAAGCAAAATCAATGAATTAAAAGAATTTTAAGGCTCTCGAAAGAATTGGCCCGACCTTTGCAAAGTATACTGCAATGCACACGTCTGGTTGGATCCTCCCATTTTCAATTCAGAGTACTCGTGTCGCGGAGTGGTTTTTTAAATCACTTTCGTAAAGGGGTGGACGGCGAAAGGTTGCTGCCGTTCACCCCTCTTTTTTTCTCCCCAAGAGCTGAGAATACGCGCTTTCCGCGCAATAATAGGATTTTAATATCTAAAATTGAAATTAATCCTAAGACATCTGGCAGGCTCGCACACGGGAATCTGCCCCTCCCGGCCACACCCCTAGCTCTCCCTGCCATAAATGGGCTGTAGAACGCTCCTATTAAGTTTAAAGGCCTATTGAAGGTTTATAGTCATATTATGGGCTGGCGAGCGCGACAACGCCGTCGATCACGAACTGCACCGCAAGGGCCGCTAGAATTATGCCCAGCATACGGGTGCTGACGGCGCGCCCCGTAATTCCCAGGATCTTCGAGATGCGCTCGGCCAGCAGGAAGCTCACATAGCAGGCGAGCATCACCAGGGCCGTGACGCCGAAGAGCCCGGCCAGATAATCCATCTGGCCTTCGGATTTCCCGGCAAGCAGGATCATCGCGGTAATGGCCCCGGGCCCGGCTATGAGCGGAATGGCTAGCGGAAACGCTGCAACATTTTTCACATGGTCAACGCTCACCGCCGTTTCCGCCGTGGCCTGCAGCCGTTGCCCGCGGCGGTCAAACACCATTTCCGCCGCTGACCACAGCAGCAGCAAGCCGCCCGAGATGCGAAATGCGGAAATTGAAATGCCCAGCAGCTCCAGCAGTTTTGCCCCGCCAAGCCCCGTTGCCACCAGTATCAAAAAAGCAATAAGCGTTCCGCGCAGCGCCACCTCGCGCCGCTCCTTGTCGCTCATGCCATGGGTGATGGCCAGAAACAGCGCGCTCAGCAAAAGCGGATCTGCAACCACGAGCAGTGTCGCAAGGGCCGAGGTGAGATAGTCAATCATCACGGCAGGCTAACACGGGGCAGGGCTCAGGAGCCAGAGCGCTTGGCAAGCTGAATGGAATTTTCCAGCCCCTGCAGAAAATTCGACCGGTCTCTTGGCGTGAACACCGGATTATTGCCGCGCACCTCGCCCGTTTCCCGCAATTTCGACATTAAATCACGCATCGCCAGCGCCATGCCGATGCTGTCCTGGGTGAAGGGCTTTCCCACATGCGAAATGACCATCGCCCCTTTCTTGATTGCCCGCGAGGCAAGCGGAATGTCGGCGGTGACCACGATGTCTCCGACGGCGCACTGTTCCGCAATCCAGTTGTCCGCCGCATCCGCCCCGTCGGAAACAACAACGCGTTTGACGTTGTCGCCGAATGGCAGCCGCATGTGGGAGTTGGAAACATAGTGAATGGCAAGCCCGTGCCGCGCCGCAACCTTCGCGGCTTCCTCCTTCACCGGGCAGGCATCCGCATCAACGAAGATTTGCAATCCGCTAGCTCACATTGTTCGGCAGTTCCGACTCGCGCCGGGCGATGAAATCCTTCAAGCCGTCAGCAATGCCCTGATCCATGGCGGGTTCTTCGTATGCCGCGAGCATGGCGGCGGCCTTTTCGCGGCCCCGCGTGTCATGGTCTTTCGCGCCCTCGGCCGACCATTGCTCATACGGATTGAAATCCATGACCGAGGGAATGAAGAAGGCATTTTCGAAATGCTCAAGCGTGTGCTTGGTGCCGAGGAAATGCCCGGCCGGCCCCACTTCACGGATGGCCGCCATCGCTTCCTTGAAATCATCGAAGGATGGTCCCTGTGCATATTTGTACCAGCCTTGAAGTTGCTCCGCATCGGTCACGAATTTCGAGAAACCGCAGCACAAGCCCGCCTCAAGCCAGCCCGCCACATGCCAGATGTAGTTGGCGCCGGAAAGAATGGCCGCATGCATCAGCATGTTGGATTCATAGCCGGCTTGCGCGTCATTGAGCTTCGAGCCCACATGGAAGCCTGAGGTGCGCCACGGCAATTTGTATTTCCGCGCCAACGCCCCCATCACAAACATCATCTGGGCCGCCTCCGGCGTTCCGCCCATGGGTGCTCCGGTTTTCATGTCCACCGTAACCATGAACTGGCCGTAGATCTGTGGGGAACCGGGGCGAATAAGCTGGGTGAAGGCCACGCCCGCCAGCGCTTCCGCATTCACCTGCGCCACAGCACCTATGGAAGAAGCAGCCGTCGAAGCGCCGCACAAAGCAAACGGCGCCAGGATCAGCGGCTGGTTATGCCGCGCATAAACCTTCATGGCATCCAGCATCGTCGCATCCCACACCAGCGGCGAATTGCAATTGGTGATCGACACCACAACCGTGTTGTCCTTCACATAGTCTTCGCCAAACACGATGCCTGACATTTTCATCACGTCCTCGGCCCGCTCCTTCGACGTGACGATGCCCATGAAGGGCTTGTCAGAATGTTTGAGCGCCGAATGAATGATATGCAGATGCCGCTTGGGCACCGGAATTTCCATGGGCTCGCAGATAATCGAGCTTGAGGAGTGCAAAGCCGGAGACATGTACGCCAGCTTGTGCAAATTATTAAGATCAGCCAGCGAGCCATAGCGCCGTTCCCCATCAATCCCGCGCACATAAGGCGCGCCATACATCGGCACGAACACCGTGTTCTTGCCGCCAACTTTCACCGTGCGTTCCGGGTTTCGGGCATTCAAGGTGAATTCCGGCGGCACCAATGCCACAAGGCTCATCAGCAGTGCCCGGTCGATATGCACCCGTGTGCCCGTAACGTCAGCGCCCGCCGCCTTCCACATGGAAATGGCCTCATCATCGCGGAATTCGCAGCCCACCTCCTCGAGGATTTTCATCGACTCGTCGTGAATGAGCTCCACCGCCTCGTCCGGCACCATCTGGTAGGTTGGGATATTGCGCACCAGCGTCGGAAACGAGGCCATGGGAACCGCCCGCAAGGCCCGCCTGCCTTCGCGCCCGCCGCTCCGCTTGCCCGTGGCTGTCACCTGCTTTGCCAGTTCCATCGTATTGATCATCATGCACTCGCTTTCCTAGCGCCATTGAGCACCAGGAAGGGCGGTGAATCAACACCATTCAGGCGACAACGAGATCGGAAAACGACGCCATGGCGATGAGAGCGCCGCGCTCGCGGATCACCCGGCCCGCAACGCGGTGGGCAAGCCTTGCCGCGTCCACGGGCTCTTGGTTAGCCATGCGGGCCGCCAGATAACCAGCGTTGAAACTGTCGCCCGCGCCTGTCGTATCGACAATGTCGTGAACCGATTCCGGTGCCACGGAAAATAGGTTCGTGTCCAGCGAAACCACGCATGGATTGCCGCCGTCTTTGACAGCAATTTCCTTAACGCCGTAGTCGGCAATCCGTTTGGCACAATCCGCCGGAGTGGCATCGCCAAACAAGGCCTGGTCATCGCTGAACGTGGGAAGTGCAAGAGTGGAAGCCTTGTAGCCTGCGATCATCGCCGACTTCATTGCACCGTCGGAAGCCCAAAGCCCGCGCCGGGCATTTGAATCAAACGCAATGGTGGCGCCACGAGATTTCATCTCATCCAAAACGGATAGAAAATTTCGGCGGTGCGCGGATGATAGAATTGCGAGTGTGATCCCGGAAAAATAAATGGCATCGGCATAAGAAAGGACAGCGCTCAATGGCGCCTTGTCCTCAGCAAGCAGCCGGGCTGCGGAAGCGCTGCGCCAATAGGTGAAATTTCTTTCTGCGCCGGTGAGCGTGATCAGATACAACCCAACGGTCCGGTCAGAAACTTCTTTTATGAAGCGGGTTCCAACACCATTGGCTTTCAGAAAAGCCAGCATCTTCGACGACAGGGAATCGCTGCCTATTGCGGTAACATAATCAACAGTCACGTCCTCGGCACGTGTCAAAGCCCGCATGTACCATGCCGTATTGAGCGTATCACCGGCAAAGCCCAAACGGTAGAGTCCATCATCGGTAGCCTGCAGTTCCGCCATGCATTCGCCGATGCTGATGAAAGTCTTAGCCATGGGTGCTTCCAATTATTCAGTTGTGCCCGCACAATGCCCTCTATAGTTTGCTGGCTTGGCCTTTGCATAGGCCATTTTCTCAGAGCTCTGCGGGACGGCCATGGCCAAACGAATCCTTCAATTTGGAACCAGCCGGTTTCTCCAGGCGCATGTGGATTTTTTCGTCCATGAGGCGCAGCTTGCCGGCCAGGATATTGGCCCGATCACCATTGTGAAAACCACCGCAGGCGGCGCCCGTGATGGCCGTGTTGAAGCCCTGGGCGACGCGAAGGGTTTCCCGGTGCGCTTCCGGGGCCATGCGAACGGCCGTGTTGTTGATGAAACAGTCATGGTGAAAAGCGTGGTTCGGGCCATTGATGCGAACAAGGATTGGCAAGTCCTCACCCAGCTCTTTGCCAGCGATACGGATATCGTGGTTTCGAATGTCGGTGAGGGCGGTTACGATATTTCCAGTGATGACCGGCTCCACCGCCCCGCTGCCGGCGTTGTTCCCGCCAGCTATTCCGCCAAGCTTCTGGCGCTTCTCGTGCATCGCTTTCACAATGGCGCAGAGCCTCTTTTGATTTTGCCTTGCGAACTCGTCAGCGACAATGGCGAAGTGCTGCGCCAGTTGCTGGTGGGCCTTTCCGGTGCATGGAATGAAAGCCCGGAGTTCAAGGCCTGGCTGGCAGGCTCGGTCATGATCTGTGATACTTTGGTGGACCGCATCGTCTCGGAGCCCATCGAACCTATCGGCGCTGTCGCAGAGCCCTATGGCCTCTGGGCCATCAAGCGCCAGCCCGGCTTCGTGCCCCCATTGCAGCATCCCAGCATAACCTACACTGATGATCTTGAACCCTTCCTGCGCCTCAAGCTTCACATCCTGAATCTCGGCCACACCTATTTGGCTCAGTTATGGCAGGCCGGGAAACACCGGCCCGATGAAACCGTGCGGGAGATGCTTGCTGACCCGGGCATAAAACAGCGCCTGCTCAGTCTTTACGATGACGAGGTCATTCCGGGATTTGCCGCCCGTGGCATGGGCGAGGCCGCAACCCGCTATGTGGCAACGACGCTTGAACGCTTCCAGAATCCTTTCCTCAATCATCGCGTCAGCGATATTATCCAGAACCATGCCATCAAGCTGGAACGGCGGGTGGGCGGCTTTATCGCCTGGGCAAGAAAGCCAAATCCGTCCCTTGCCCTGCCGCGCCTCGAGGCGCTTGGTCATTGTGCACTGCAACCTTAGTCGTACGACTAAGGTTGACGCGCCCCATGCCCCCGGTCACAATGCCGACTCAGGGGAAGGCCTCAGGCAAAACACTGCACCGGGGGGTGCAATGCTCAAGGTATTCTAGGGAAACAATGCCATCCGGGTCCCCTCGGATGTGCTTGGAGGGGCCAAATGGCTGATCATAAATTGACTGAGGACGAGAAAGTCCTTCACGGAATGGGCTATGCCCAGGAACTAGCCCGCCGCATGAGCGGGTTTTCGAACTTTGCGATTTCGTTTTCCATCATCTGCATTCTGGCTGGCGGCATCACCGCTTTCCCGGTGGCCATGTCGTCCGGCGGCGGTTTCTCCGTTGCCATCGGCTGGATCATCGGCGGCGTGTTTGCCCTGGTCGTTGCGGCTTCGGTCGGTCAAATCGCCTCGGCCTATCCAACGGCTGGCGGCCTTTATCACTGGTCCTCTATCTTGGGTGGCCGTGGCTGGGGCTGGCTCTGCGCCTGGATCAACCTGGTGGGCCTCATCTTCGTTGTCGCCTCGGTGAACTTCGGCGTTTACCTCCTGCTCAAGGATCTCGTGCTCACCGGTGTTTTCGGAATGGATACGTCAACCTGGGGCGCCTGGCATTCCAGCATTTTCGTCACGGTATTTGCGGTTACGCAAGCGCTGTTCAACCATTTCGGCATTAAAGTCACAACGATGCTCACTGATTTTTCGGGCTATCTGATTTTTGTGGTTGCCATCTTGCTCACTCTGTCGATGCTAATCTGGGGCGCAAGCTTCGATCTCTCCCGTCTCACGACTTTCGTGAACAATACCGGCGAGCCCGGTGGCCTGGTCGTGCCGGAACCACGCACCGCCATTGTCGCCTTCCTGATCGGCCTGCTCTATCCGCTCTACACGATCACAGGCTTTGATGCGTCAGCCCACACCTCTGAAGAGACTTTGAATGCGCGGACCGCGGTGCCGAAGGGCATGCTGCATTCCGTATTCTGGTCGCTTCTGTTCGGCTTCTTCCTCGCCGCATCGTTTGTTTTGGCGATGCCCGATACGGCACTGGGTGCGAAGGACGGCTTCAACTCCTTCTTCAACCTGTTCAACAACCTGCCAATGCCGTTCTTCCTCAAGGCAATCCTGGCCATCGGCATCGTGATTGCAAACTACATCTGCGCGCTGGCGGGCATGACCTCGACATCGCGCATGATCTACGCCTTCGCGCGTGACGGCGGCCTTCCGGCATCGAAACAGCTGGCAACGATCCACCCGGTGTATCGCACCCCGGTCAACGCCATCTGGCTCACCGCCGCTCTCTCGGCGGGTGCCTGCTTCTATGCGCCGTTCATGTTTGCGCTTGCCGCGGGCTGCGCCCTGTTCCTCTATATTTCCTATGCCATGCCGGTTGCCGCCGGTCTTCTGGCGGAAGGAAAGACATGGACGGAATTTGGCCCCTTCCGATTGGGGGTGTGGTCGAAGCCACTTGCGGTGGTCACCTGCATCGGCGTGATTATCCTCGCCTATGCCGGCATCCAGCCGCCTTTCAATCCGATCATCCTGCCCTTGTTCCCGGACCTTGTGTTCCCGCTGAACCAATTGACCAATCCGCTGATCTTCCTGGCGGTGGCCTTGGCCCTCGGCTGGTTCCTGAGCGAGAACAAGCGCTTCAAGGGCCCTCCGATTGGTGCGGAAATCGCCAAGCGTCAGGCCGTTATCGCAGCCCAGGAAAAGGCGCTCGAAGCGGCTGCTGGCAGATAACCGGCAATTAACAATTGAGAAGGGCGGCCCCGTGCCGCCCTTTTTCTTTGGGGCGGCACCTCGATCAAAAAACAGGCAGCAGATGATTGCTGCCTTTCAGATTGACAGCGGGCCGATTTTAGGTGGACATTGCGGTTAATGGGCGCGACGGTTCAAGCATAAGCCCATAAACAGAGAGGAAATTATGAGTTTTATTCGGACGTGGAAATCTGCCCTATTCGCCGCAGTAGCAGTTGCGGCCCCCATTTTGGCGCCATCATCCGCCGGTGCGGTTGAATCAAGCGACCCCATCAAGATTGTCCTGTTCGACTGGACCAGCGTGAACCTCAACGCCAAGATCCTTGGCGGCGTGCTCGAAAAGCTCGGATACACCGTCGAATACCCCACCGGCGATTATCTTTCGAGCCTGACCACCAGCCTCACCAACGGCGATGTGACGGTCGGCGTGGAATACTGGGATACGACGGCGGGCGAGGCCATGAAGGCTTCTGAAGCAACCGGCCAGACTGAACGCCTTGGGCCCCTGGGACCGAAGGCCAAGGAAGAATGGTGGTATCCCCTTTACATGAAGGAGAAATGCCCCGGCCTTCCCAATTGGGAAGCGCTGAAGGATCCGAAATGCGCCGAAGCTTTCGCAACGGCGGAAACCACCCCCAAGGGCCGCTATGTCGGTGGTCCGGTAACTTGGGAAGGCTTTGACGACGAGCGCGTTGAGGCTCTCGGCCTGCCCTTCACCGTCATTCATGCGGGCACCGACGCTGCAATGTTTGCCGAACTCGACTCGGCCTATCAGCGCAAAGCCCCGGTCATGCTGTGGGTTTATTCGCCCCATTGGGCCCCTGCAAAATATGAAGGCGAATGGGTGGAATTTCCAGAATATTCGGCGGAATGCTACGCCGATCCCAAGGTGGGCATAAATCCCGACAAAGCCTATGATTGCGGAAAGCCGCATGGCGATATCTGGAAATTCTCTTGGGGCGGCATGAAGGACAAGTGGCCGGTTGCCTACAAGGTGGCCAAGGCTTACCAGATCGACACCAAGGAGCTGAATGCCATGTCGGGCCAGATTGATTTGGATGGCAAGACGATTGAGGAAGTTGCAGCCGCGTGGGTTGCCGCCAACGAAGCAAAATGGAAAGCCTGGGCGCAATAAGCCGGCATCAGGGGCAATTCTCATGAAAACGAAAACACCGGACGCTGAAATTCAGCGTCCGGTCAAGCTATCGTGCCGCAACCTGTGGAAGGTCTTTGGCCCCAACGCGGTCAAATTCATGGGCGAGCACAACGGCAAGGCGACCTCCGCCGAGCTCGACAAGGCAGCGCTGATCGGGGCGGTGCGCAACGCCACGCTCGATGTGCGCGAAGGCGAAATTTTCATCGTCATGGGACTTTCGGGTTCTGGCAAATCGACGCTGGTGCGCTGCCTCTCCCGCCTCATCGAGCCCACCACCGGTGAATTGACCTTTGACGGCAAGGATTTGCTCAAAGCCAGCGAAGCCGAACTCATCAACATCCGGCGGCACAAGATGGGCATGGTGTTCCAGCACTTTGCCCTGCTGCCCCATCTCACGGTTTTGGAGAACGTGGCCTTTCCGCTCCAGGTCCAGGGCATCGGCAAAGCCGAGCGCGAAGCCCGCGCTCACAAGATGATTGATCTTGTCAGCCTCAAGGGCCGCGAACACCATTTTCCGTCGGAGCTTTCCGGCGGCCAGCAGCAGCGTGTCGGCATTGCCCGGTCGCTCGCCGTGGAACCGGAGATATGGTTTCTCGACGAACCGTTCTCGGCCCTTGATCCGCTGATCCGCCGCGAAATGCAAACCGAATTGATCAGGCTGCAAAGCGTTCTCAAGAAGACCGTGGTATTTATCACTCATGATTTCGACGAAGCCATCCGGCTGGCTGACCGCATTGCCATCATGAAGGATGGCGAAATCATCCAGATCGGAACCCCGGAAGATCTGGTCAACAACCCGGCGACCGCCTATGTGGCCGAATTCACCGCCGATGTGAATCGCGCCAAGGTGCTGTCGGCGCGCGCCCTGATGGGACCCGCAACCGCGAAAGCCGGCGGGCTGGAAAAGGTGGCGGCAAAAGCCAAGATCGCAAGTTTCGCTGCGGCAATCGTGGATTCAGCCCGGCCCTTTGCCGTTGTCGGCGACACCGGCGAGGTGATTGGCGAAATTTCACCGCGGGCCGTCATAAATCTGCTTTCCGGAAAGGACCGGGGAGCAGGCGCATGAGCGATATCGCCCATTCCGCCCCTTCGGTAGTCAGCGGCAAATGGCTTGGCCCTGGACTTGTCGCCGGAGCGATTATCGTAACCACTTTTCTCCTGCTTGTTCCCGACACTCTGTCGCCGCTGGCCAAATATCCCGACAGTCTGGTCATTCCTTTCAAGGATTGGGTTGGCGCCTTCATGGCCTGGCTCAAGACGAACTTCACCTGGTTGACCCGTTGGGTTGCGGCCCTCATCGAAGCGCCACTGCGCTTTGCCGTTAACCTGCTCGCCAAGGGCTTCAAGTTCGGCACGGGCGAGGCGGCCTGGAGCCTGCCGCGGCTGTCGTGGCTCGGCGTGATCTTTGTCATGGCCTGGCTCGGCTACATCTTTGGCGGCCGCCGTCTGGCAGCCCTCTGCGGCCTCGGCTTCCTCTCGCTCGTCCTGTTCGATGTGTGGGACAATTCCATGCTCACTCTGGCGCTCATCGTGATTTGCGTGCCCTTCTGCATTGTCACGGGATTGGCCTTCGGCATCTGGGGGCATTTTTCGCCGCGGGTGAACCGCTGGCTGATTTCACCAGCCCTCGACCTCATGCAGACGATGCCGACCTTCGCCTACCTCATTCCCATGCTGCTGCTGTTTGGCGCAAGCCCGGTGTCCGCTCTGCTGGCCACCGGATTTTTCGCGACGCCGCCCATGGTGCGGGCCACCGTGCTTGGCCTTAACAAGGTGCCCCAGGAGATCAAGGACTTCGCCGACATGGCGGGCTGCACGAAGTCGCAGAAACTGTGGCGCGTGCTGTTGCCGGCGGCCAAGCCCTCCCTGCTGATTGGCGTGAACCAGGTCATCATGCTGGCCCTCAACATGGTCATCATCTCGTCGATGATCGGGGCAGGCGGCCTTGGCTATGATGTGCTGTTGGCGCTACGGGCCTTGAAGATCGGCCAGGCCATGGAAGCGGGCCTCGCCATCGTTATCATCGCGGTTGTGCTCGACAGGCTCAGCCAGGCCATCGCGCTCAAACGGCCGGTAGCGGCAGACACCCGGCCCTTCTTGGCCCGGCACGCAAACCTTATCCTGGCCATTGCCGTGCTTCTGGTCACCACGGCCCTCAGCCTTGTTTTCCCGGTGCTGCACACGCTGCCTGATTCCCTCACCTTCACCACCGCGCCATACTGGAAGGCGGGCGTTGACTGGATAACCATCAACTTCTTCGACGCCATTGAAGCAGGGCGGGTCTTTATCCTGCTCAATTTCCTGAACCCCCTGCGCGCTGGCTTCGAGGCCCTGCCGTGGTTCGGCGTTCTATTGGTTCTGACGGCCCTGGGCTGGCGTCTGGGCGGCTGGGGGCTGGCTCTGATCATCGCCATTCTCACCGCCTTCTGCGCCACAACCGGCCTCTGGGTTCCGGCCATGCAGACGCTCTATCTTTGTGGCGTTGCCGCCCTTGTGGCCTCGGCGCTTGGCATCCCCATCGGGCTGTGGTGCTCGCGCAGTGACCGCGTTGCAGCCATCGTTACCCCTATCATCGACACACTGCAGACCATTCCATCTTTCTGTTTCATCATTCCCGTTGTCATGCTCTTTCGCGTCGGCGACGTGACGGCTCTGATCGCCACCATCGCGTTCTCCATTGTGCCGGCGGTGCGCTACACCAATCACGGCATCAGGCAGGTCCCGCATGAATTGCTGGAAGCAGGCATCGTCTCGGGCTGCACCAAGTGGCAGCTCTTCCGCCGCGTGCAGCTTCCCGTCGCCATGCCCGAGATCATGCTGGGCATCAACCAGACGATCCTTCTCTCCCTCAGCATGATCATCATCTGCGCCATGGTGGGAACCCGCGACCTGGGCCAGGAGGTGTTCAAGGCGCTCTCAAAGGCCGATGCCGGGCGGGGCATCGTGGCGGGCCTCGTCATCGCCTTCATCGGCATCATCGCCGACCGCCTGATCACCGCCTGGGTCCAGCGCATGCGTGAGAGAAGGGGAATGGCATGACTGCCATGCCGTGACTGCAAACAGTTGGTGCAAGCCGCAATCCGCTGGATAGCTTAAAAGCCCCTTCAACCTGAATATCCCGCCCATTTTGTTTTGTGGTAGTAAAAGACGATGCAGACAAGATTCGATGTGGCGGTGATCGGTGGCGGTGTGGTGGGGCTTGCCCTGCTCCGCCGTTTTGCCATGGCCGGGTTGAAATGTGTTCTGCTGGAACGCGGCAGCGATATCTTGTCCGGCGCATCAAAAGGCAATAGCGCACTCCTCCATACGGGCTTTGACGCACCACTAAAGAGCCTCGAGCTCCGCTGCATGAAAGCGGGCTATGCCGAATATCTCCGCATTCACCAGAAGCTCAATCTGCCCCTCATCGAAAGCACCGCCATTGTCGTGGCGTGGAATGAAGCCGAGCTTGCGGCCTTGCCCGGGATCGTCGAGAAAGCCCACAAGAATGGCATTGCCGATGTGCGGGCCATTTCGCAAACCGAATTGCGCCTGAAGGAACCGGAACTGGCAAAGCATGCCCTGGGCGGCGTTTTTGTGCCCGGTGAACATGTCATCGATGCCTGGTCTGCTCCGCTGGCCTATGCCCACCAGGCCATGGCCCATGGGGCGGTTATCCTGCGCAACGCCGAAGTCACCGATGGCGAATTCGCCGGGGAAGAATGGACCTTGGCCAGCAAGCAGGGAAAGATCACGGCCTCCGTGGTGATCAACGCCGCCGGAAATTTCGGTGATCTGGTGGAGGCGATGGCGCGTCCCTCACCGTTCGCCATCAAGCCGCGCAAGGGCCAGTTCGTGGTGTTTGACAAGCCCGCCTATAAATTGCTGCGCGCCATCGTCCTGCCGGTGCCCACCGCGCGGACCAAGGGCGTTGTGCTCTTCCGCACCGCCTTTGGAAACCTGGCCGTTGGCCCAACCGCCGAAGACCAGGACGAACGCGAGATTGCAACGTGCGACCACGATACCCTGGAAAAACTGAAATCCCGGGCCATCGAAATGCTTCCGGCCCTAGCCAGCATTGACGTGAATGCCATCTATGCAGGCCTTCGCCCGGCAAGCGACCAGAAGGATTACGTCATTGAAGCCGTGAAGGACAGGGGTTGGATCACAGTGGGCGGCATTCGCTCAACCGGCCTCACTGCGGCGCTTGGCATCGCCGATTATGCCAGCCAGCTCTATGAAAAGAATTTCTGCACGTTACCGAAGAAGCCGCCGGAGCAGGTCTGGACCCCCGTTCCAAACCTGAGCGAAGGCCGCATCCGGCCCTTCATGATGGGCGGCGAAATTGTCTGCCATTGCGAGCATGTCACGCGTGGCGAAATCTCGGCCGCACTAGAAGGGCCGCTGCCCGCCGGTGACATGGGCGGCCTGAAGCGCCGCACCCGCGCCATGATGGGCCGCTGCCAGGGCTTTTATTGCTCGGCCCATATCGCAGAAATCACCAAGGGGCGCTTCGATGGAAAGCCATGACGTGATCATCGTGGGCGGCGGCCCCACCGGCTTGAGCGCCGCGCGCCGCCTCACCGATCTGGGTATTCGTGATGTGGTGGTGCTTGAGCGCGAGGCCGAGGCGGGCGGCATTCCCCGCCATTGCGGCCATCTGGGCTTTGGCTGGCAAAGCCATCGGCGATTGTGGAGCGGGCCGCGCTTTGCCGCCGAGCTTCGGAAATTCACAAAGGGTCTCGATGTCAGAACCGCCACCACCGTGGTAGAGCTCAGCAAAGACGGCCAATTGCGCGTCCAGGGTAGCACGGGCATAACCGAGATGAAGGCAAAGCATGTGCTGATAGCAACCGGCACCCGCGAAACACCCCGTGCGCCGCGTTTTGTTGGCGGCTCCCGCCCGCAAGGCGTCATGAACACCGGGGCCTTGCAGCAGCATGTCTACATCTATCACAACAAGCCCTTTGAGCGCCCGGTGATCATCGGCAGCGAGTTGGTGTCCTTTTCAGCACTGCTCACCTGCCGCCATCTCGGCATCAGGCCCGTTGCCATGCTGGAGGAAAACCCCCGCATTTCAGCGCAACGGCCCGGCGATCTCATTGCCAGATTTGCCTTCGGCGTGCCGGTACGCACCTCCGCCAAACTCATTTCGATAGAAGGGCGCAAGAATGTCGAGGTGGTTGAAATTGAACGCCGCGGCAAGCGCGAGCGTCTAACCTGTGATGGCGTGATCTTCACCGGACTCTTCAGGCCCGAAACCGCATTGATCCCAACCGGCTTGCCCTCGGAAATTTTCTCAAGCGCCGGAAATGTTTCAGGCCCGCTCAAGACATCGGGTGAATGCTGGCTGCAAGGGGTGGCCGCCGCCCAGGATATCGCAAGGAGGTTGGCATGAAGGTTCTGGCCATTGACCAGGGAACAACCGCCACGAAATCCTTCACGATGGATGAGTCCGGCCGCTTTGAATCCGTTGCCGCCTTTGAGCACAAGCAAATTTACCCCAATGCCGGCTGGGTCGAGCACGACGCGGAAGAACTGCTGCGCAATGTCCGGGCCTGCCTAGACGCTGCTGGCAAGATCGATACCATTGGTATGGACAATCAGGGCGAAACGGTTGTGGCCTGGGATGCAGACACGGGCAAACCCATCTACAACGCCATCGTTTGGCAGGACGACCGAACCCAGGACATTACGGAAAAACTGAAGGCTGACGGGGCCGAGGAATTGACCCGGGCCCGCGCCGGCCTTCCGCTTGACCCCTATTTCTCCGCCAGCAAGCTGCGCTGGTTCATTGACCATGTGGACGAGGCCCGCAGCCTTCTCAAACAGGGCCGCCTTCGCCTGGGCACCAGCGACGCCTTCTTCCTCAATCGCCTGACCGGAACTTTCGCCACCGATGTGACAACCGCCTCGCGCACCAGCCTCATGTCGCTCGACACCTGCACTTGGGATCCCGGCCTCTGCAAACTTTTCGGCGTGCCCATCGAATGCCTGCCCGAAATCAGATCGACGGCGGGCGATTTTGGCCAGGCCGGAAAAACTCCCGTCACCGCCAGCCTGGTCGATCAGCAGGCCGCCCTCTTCGGCCATGGCTGCCCGACAAAGATTACCTTCGGCACGGGAGCCTTTGCGCTGACGATCACCGGAGATGTGCGCGTCGATGGTTCGAAATTCGGCATTCTTCCAACTGTGGCGTGGAAGATAAAAAATGAAGCGCCGCATCGCGCCATTGAAGGCGGAGTTTACAACGCGGGCTCGGCTGTGAACTGGGCGCGGGGGCTTGGCCTGTTCAAGGAATTTTCCAATATCGCAAGTTTTGAATTGCCTTCCGCGCTCTCACGCAATCTTGTTTTTGTACCAGCGCTCTCGGGCCTCGCCTGTCCTCATTGGGATCGCGGCGCTGCCGGATTGTGGATCGGCATGGGTCTGGAAACGACGGCAAAGGATTTGATTCAGGCGCTGCTCGAAGGAATTGCCTTGCGCGCCGCGGAAGTGATCAATGCCATGGCCGAACTCACGCCGCTTGGAAACATGATTTCAATTGATGGCGGGCTCACCAAGAATTCCTATTTCAACCGCTTTCTCGCCAATGCCTTGCAAAAGACGGTAATCGTTCAGGAATCTTCTGAGCTCACCGGCCTCGGCACCGCCCTCATGGCAATGCGCGGCGCAGGCGTAAAAACATTGCCCCCACTCCCCGCACCCCGCGCCGAGATCGTGCCCGGCGCTCCGCTGAGTTCGGAATTGAAGCAACGGTTTTCAGAAGCAGTAGGGCGTGCGAAAAACTGGAAATAGGCCGGCCTCTCGACGTGGCTTCAGGCATGCAATAGTCTTTCCGTGCGACGGATACTGATCGTCGGTCAGCCAAAAAAAGGATCCCCGCATGGCAACTGAAAAAGTCGAGACGCTCATCATTGGCGGCGGCCAGGCCGGGTTGGCGATGAGCGAGCATTTGGGCAAGCGCGGTGCACCTCACCTCATCGTCGAGCGGCACCGGATCGCTGAACGCTGGCGCTCGGAACGATGGGACTCGCTGGTCGCCAACGGCCCGGCTTGGCATGACCGCTTCCCAAGTCTGGCCTTCTCTGACATCGATCCGAACAGCTTCGCCACCAAGGACCGCATCGTTGAATATTTCGAAGCCATCGCAAAGCAGATTAACGCCCCCATCCGCTGCGGTCTCGAGGTCAAGTCCGTCGAGATGAAAGCAGGTGGGTCAGGCTTTCGCGCCGAAACTTCCGAAGGCGTGATCGAGGCCACCAACGTGGTCGCTGCAACCGGGCCGTTCCAGCGCCCGATCATCCCGGCCGTCGTGCCGAAGGACGCAGGAATCATGCAGGTCCATTCCAACGCCTATCGCAATCCCGGTCAGTTGCCGGAGGGCGCGGTACTGGTGGTAGGCGCCGGCTCTTCGGGCGTGCAAATTGCAGATGAGCTCTTGCGGGCGGGAAAGCGTGTCTATCTTTCGGTTGGCCCCCACGACCGGCCACCTATCCGCTACCGCGGCCGCGATTTCTGCTGGTGGCTGGGAGTTCTCGGCATGTGGGATGCCAAGACCCGGGAACCGGGCATGGAACACGTCACCATCGCGGTGAGCGGTGCCCATGGCGGCCACACTGTGGATTTCCGGCGCCTTGCCGCGCGCGGCATGACTCTGGTGGGCCGGGCCGGGCCGTTCAAGGACGGGTTGATGCAGTGCGCCCCTGATCTCGCGCGCAACATTGCGCAAGGCGACGCGCATTACCTTTCTGTGCTCGACGCCGCTGACGCCTATGTCGCCAGGAACGGCCTCGACCTGCCGGAAGAACCGGGGGCCCGCAGGATCGACGCCAATCCCGACTGCGTGATCGATCCCATTCTCCAACTGAACCTGGCGAAGGCCGTCATAACTGCGATTGTCTGGGCCACGGGCTTTGCCGTTGATTTCGGTTGGCTCAAGGCTGACACATTCGACGCGCGCGGCCTACCGCTTCACGAGCGCGGTGTATCCAAAGTGCCGGGACTTTACTTTCTAGGATTGCCCTGGCTGTCGCGCCGCGCCTCGCCCTTCATCTGGGGCGTCTGGCACGATGCCGAGTATCTAGCGGGCCATATCGCCGGACGCCGCTAGTGTCGGGCCTTTACAGTTCCGGGCCAGTCATCCAAGGTTTGCTATCGGAGCAATGAGAACCGGACCATGACAAATCTCTACAAATCCGCGCTGGTTGAACTAGGTGTCGTCTTTGACCGGCTGAATGACAGCGATGTTGACAGGGCTTGCGAGATGATTGCCAGGTCTCAGAAGACAGTCGTGTTTGGCGGCGGCCGTGAACGCCTGCAAATCATGGGGTTTGCCATGCGGCTCTATCACATGGGCCTGGCTGTTGCCGTCGAAGGCGACATGACAACCCCGCCTGTTGGAAAAGGCGATTTGTTCATTGTGACCTGTGGGCCGGGTGAAATTTCAACTGCCCTGGCTCTCATGGGCGTAGCCAAGGCCGCGGGCTCAAAAATTCTCTTTATCACGGCCCAACCCAAGAGCCGGGGTGCCGCACTGGCGGATTTCGTATTGCATTTGCCGGCCCAGACCATGGCGGACGATCAGGGTGACAAGCGCTCATCAGTTTTGCCCATGGGATCGCTGTTTGAGGGCGCGCTGTTCGTGCTGTTTGAAGTCATGGTGCTGAAGCTCATCGCAACGCTTCACATCAAGCCTGAAGCGATGCGCGCTAACCACACAAACCTCGAATAGTCAGGCTGCCAGTGTCTTGCCAGCAATTGGCGCATGCGCGCCACTCGCCATCACCAGGCCTTCAGCCCCGTCAAGCGCCTCCGGCGTGAGTTCAAGCCCGAGAAACCGGTTGCGCTCAACCGGCCCGGGCAGATGCAAATCCGCAACCAGGCTTTGGGTGAAACCATAACGGCTGTAATAGGGTTCATCGCCTACCAGTAATACCGACGCGTGTCCGAGGACCTTTGCCATGTTGAGGGCATGGGTCATCAGTTCCCGGCCAATGCCGCGGCGCTGATAGCGGCCATCCACTGCAAGCGGCCCGAGCAAAAGAGCTGGCCCGGCGGAACCCGCAATTACATTCCACATGCGAAGCGTGCCGATCACCCGGCCCGATTTGCTCAAGGCCGTGAAGGCAAGCCCTTCGGCAGGCAAGCGATCATCACGAAAGCGCTGCGATGTCTTGCGCTGGCGCGTGCGTCCGAAGCCGCGGTCAAGAAGAGCCTCGCGGGCGGTAACGTCAGCCGAAATTTCAGCACGAATGGTGACCATGACAGCCTCCAGTAATTGGACAGGGGATGGGGTGAACTAGATGATGTAGGCCTGCAGCGGCGTGAAGCCGTTGAAAGCCACCGACGCATAGGTCGTCGTGTAGGCTCCCGTGGCTTCGATCAGCACTTCATCGCCGACGCTCAGGGTGATCGGCAGGTCATAGGGCGTCTTTTCATAAAGCACGTCGGCTGAATCACAGGTTGGCCCGGCGATCACGCAAGGTGTCTTGGCGTCGCCATCGCGTGCCGTGGTGATCGGATAGCGGATGGCTTCATCCATGGTTTCCGCCAGGCCGCCGAACTTGCCGATGTCGAGATAGACCCAGCGCTGGTTGTCATTGGCATGCTTCTTGGAAATCAGCACCACTTCGGTCTTGATCACGCCGGCATTGCCCACCATGCCGCGGCCCGGCTCGATGATGGTTTCAGGAATGGCATTGCCGAAATGCCTGGCAAGGCCCTCATGAATGGCATTGGCATAGGTGGCCGTGCCCGGTACCGGCTTGAGGTACTTGGTGGGGAAGCCGCCGCCCAGATTGACCATGGAGAGGGTAATGCCGTGGCCCGCAAGGCTGTCGAAAATGGATTTGGCTTCGGCGAGCGCCGAGTCCCAGGCCCCAAGGCGGGTCTGCTGCGAGCCAACATGGAAGGAAATGCCATAGGCTTTCAGGCCCAGTGCATGGGCGTGAAGCAACACTTCTGTCGCCATCTCGGGATCGCAACCGAACTTGCGGCTCAGCGGCCATTCGGCCCCGGCGCCATCGGTGAGGATGCGGCAGAACACCCGGGCCCCCGGTGCGGCACGCGCAACTTTTTCAACTTCTTCGACGCAATCAACCGCGAACATCGAAACGCCAAGCTGATGCGCCCGGGCGATATCGCGCTCTTTCTTGATGGTATTGCCAAAGGAAATCCGCTCCGGCGTGGCGCCGGCAGCCAGCGCCATCTCGATTTCGGAAACGCTTGCGGTGTCAAAGCAGGAGCCGAGGCCCGCCAGAAGTTTCAGCACTTCCGGGGCCGGGTTTGCCTTCACGGCATAAAAAATACGCGTGTCCGGCATGGCCCGCGTAAAGGCATTGTAATTGTCAGCGATGACCTCGAGATCAACCACGAGGCAGGGGCCTTCTGGTCGTCGGTCACGGAGGAAGTCCAAAATGCGGGCAGTTGCGGCCATGTGCGTATCTCCCAAAAAAGCAGTTGAGACATCAGAGCGCTTTGTAAACCCACGCGATGGAGACGTGGAGTTGACGAACCGCCTACTGACTTTTCGCCTTGGCTTGATCGGGAAACCCAATCGCACTGCGGGCAATGATAGTGGTGCCTCTCAGTAACATCAGCCTTTGGAGGGCCAATCGAGACCAAAAAGCCCGCACCGTCGTTGCTTTGGGGAA
>JBBQNU010000049.1:0-19010 GCA_038330285.1 Hyphomicrobiales bacterium
ATCTCCTTCTCTCCGAGGGAATCGCCAGCCCCGGTGCCGACAATCAAAATCCGGTCAAAGCCGCCGCCGGGCGCCAGGCAATCCAGGACAGAATCACGCTTTCCCTCGTATTTCGAAGCTTTGATGGCTTTCGATAACTGACCATTGCAGCGTTTATCGGCCAGAGCTCCCAAGGGAAGCAGCTTCCCACCTTCATCGGCAAGGACGACAAGGATTCCGGACTTCGGCAGGGCGGCACTGGCAAAATTGATTTTCATGATTTATTCCATTGATTTGATTGTGCAATTGCTTAGCTGCTTCGGCGGCACTGTTCAACTGCAAGACTTCGGGCCCCTGCCATAATCACGCCTTTTCGGGGCCATGTTGATCCCACAGATTGTTGGAATTCTTCGCTTCCCGGCGCGCGTGAAACCAGTTAAGAAAGTGTAAAGTTTGGTGATTGATTTGGCTGGGGACGTAGTGATCGCGGCAATTCCAAAAAAAACGGCATTGGGCGTGGGGACTTTGGTTTCGCGCGGCGCGTTGCTGATCTGCGCCAGCCTGGGTGCAATGCTAGCAGCGGCTCCACTCTCGCAGGCCATCGTCAAGAAGGAATTCGTCAAGCCAATACTGGGCGCGCCCGTTACTGGCACACGTGTCGACGTTGTGGCCGACCGCATTACATTTGAAGGCAAGAGCAAGGTTGCCACGGCCACGGGGACGGTGAGAATCACCTATGGGCCCTATACCCTGGTTGCCACCAAGGTTGTCTATGACCAGGATGACGGCAGCTTCAAAGCCAATGGTTCGGTGGAACTGCGCGAGCCCAACGGCAATATCCTGCAAGCCGAAACCGCCGATTTGCACAACAAGTTCAAGGAAGGTTTCGCCAGGCACCTGCGCGCCCTTCTCACCAATGATGTGACAATAACGGCGGAATACGCCAGGCGGCAGGAAGGCGGCATCACGATTTACGAGCACGCAAGCTACACAGCTTGCAAGGATTGCTCCACTGATGGCGGAGCGCCGCTTTGGGAAATCACAACGACAAAAACGGTTCACGATGAAAAGGCAAAAAACCTTTATCACACCAATCCGACGCTCAGAATTGGCGGCGTTCCAGTAGCCTGGCTGCCCTACGCTTCGATGCCTGATCCAACGGTCACGCGGCGCACCGGGTTTCTTCTGCCAAGCTATAGTTCGGGCAGCACCTACGGCTATGGCGTGGTCACGCCTTACTTCCTGGAGCTCGGCCCCAGCGCCGATTTAACTTTCCGCCCCATGTGGACCACAAAGCAAGGCCCAGTGGCCGATGTGGAATTTCGCCAGCGCCTGAAATCAGGAAGCTATAAGGTTCATGGCTATGGGGTTTATCAGTTAACCGAAGCAGACCCTCCGGGCGATACCACGTGGCGCGGCGCCGTCACCACCTCGGGCGGTTTCAAGCTGAATGACACTTGGGACTGGGGCTGGGATGGGACACTCACCAGCGACAAGACCTTTCTCGACAAATATGATTTCGATGAACGGGAGTTGGCCACCAGCAAGGTCTATCTGACCGGGATGGATGACCGCAGTTATTTTTCAGCCCAAGCCCTTCATTTCAGGACGCTGTCGCTCGTCGAAGACCAAAGCACACTTCCGGTGGCCCTGCCCTACATCAATTCGGAATATACCTTCGACCAAGCCGTGCTTGGCGGTGAGTTGAGCTTTGACGTCAGCGCCTACTCCCTCTCGCGCGACAAACCGGATGAGCCCTACCCGGCAATTAATCACGGCACTGACCAGACCCGCGCCGTAACCAATGTCAATTGGCAAAAGCAAATGACAACAGGCGCCGGGCAGGTCATTACACCTTTTGCAAATATGCGCAGTGACCTCTACATTACCGACAATGTGCCGGACGGTGCCGGCGGATTTCGGGACGAGGAAGTTACCGGCCGCATGTTGCCTTCCGCCGGAATTGACGTGCGCTGGCCGTTCATCGCGTCCTCCAATTATGGCCAGAGCATACTGACACCGGTATTCCAGGCCATCGCCGCGACCAATGAGACGGAAGAAGAAGAAATTGGCAATGAAGATGCCATCAGTTTGAATTTTGACAACAGCAGCCTGTTTCTGCACGACCGCTTTACGGGGCAAGACCGTTATGAGGGCGGCACCCGCGCCAATATCGGCTTGCTCTATTCCTTCCTGGCTGACAATGGCGGCTTTGCGCGGATGAGCCTTGGCGAGTCCTTTCATATTGCGGGCGAGAACAGCTTTGATCTGGGCTCCGGGCTGGATGGCAGCAAGTCTGATCTGGTCGGCGCCATCGTCTTCCAGCCTTGGGACAATCTGGGCCTTTCGTATCAGGCGCGGGTGGAAGAAGACCTCTCGAGCATCAATGTCCAGGAAGCATTTGCCAATTTTACCCTGGACAGATTTTCAGGTTCGCTGGGCTATGTCTACCTCAATAGCGAGCCAAATGCTGGCCGCAACGAGACCATCGAGCAGATTGAGAGCGATGCCAGCTTCAGGTTCACCGAGGCGTGGAGCCTGTTTGGCGGCGTCAAGTATGATTTGGCCGATGATGTGTTCCTGAACAAATCCATTGGCATTGCGTTTGACTGCGATTGCATGAGCGCAAAATTGACATATTCGGAAACCAACACAAGATACGAGGACGAGGAACAAAATCGGGCCTTGAAGCTTTCTGTTGAGTTGCGGACCATTGGCCGGACTGGCTTTTCCGCTGGCCTCTAAGAGAGAAGTTAATGATCAAGACTACCTTTTGTTTGGCGGCCCTGTTGTGTGCGTTGTGTTTGCTGGACAGCAACCAGAATTCTGCCCATGCCGCCGATCAGGGGGTTGTGGCTACCGTCAACGATATCCCAATCACCAGTTTTGACATTGACCAGCGGTTGCGCCTGCTGGAAATCCTGGGCACGAAGCAGACAGGCCAAGACGCCCGCAAGAAAGCCCTGCACACGATGATCGATGAGATCATAAAAATCGCCGAGGCAAAAAAATACAATGTTAATGCCTCTGACAAGGAAATAGATGGCCAAATGCTGCGTGTTGCCAAAGGTCTGGAAACGGACGCGGCGGGCCTCCGTGCCAAGCTCCAATCCAAAGGAATTGCCATATCTTCCCTAAAGCAATATGCGGCTGCGCAAATTGCCTTTGCGCGGATCCTGGGCGGAAAATACCAGGTCAAGATCAAGGTAGACCCTGCCGAAGTTGACAGAAAATTTGCCGAAGTGAAGCAGAACCTGGAGCAAAAAGTCAGCACCATGATGAATGACCCGCGCATGAAGGCGGTGCAGGTCTATACTCTCCTGGAAATAGACTTGCCGGTTGAGGGCAATGATTCCATGCTCCTCCAGGCGCGGGCCGTTGAAGCTGCCCAGCTCATCCGGAATTTCAAGGGATGCAGCACGGCGCGCGCGGCAGCATCGGGAATCTTCAATGTCAAAATCGGAAAATCGATTGACGCGGTTGCGGCAAAAATCCCCAAACCGTTGAAACAGGCCCTTGACAGGGTCGGGCCTGGCAAAGCCATGGGACCCGCACGCGGACCGAAGGGAATTCAGGTCATCGGCTTCTGCAGCAAACGCACCGTCCAGCCTCCAAAACCGAAGTATGAACTGCCCACCCGCCAGCAGATTGAAACGGCTGTCTCCAATGAGAAATTTGACGCCGCCGAGAGCAAATACATGGCAATCATGCGCAAGACGGCTCTGATCGAGTACAAAGACCCAGCTTACGCGCAGCCTTGAGTCATGGGACCGCCCGCGCCAGACCTTAACGCCCTTGCCCTTACCTGCGGAGAGCCTGCGGGCATAGCGCCCGAGATTACGGCCAAGGCGTGGCTGGCATTGCGCACTGCAAGTGCAGCCCCGTTTTTCCTGATAGCCGACGAGATTTACTTCAGCAGCCGTGCCGCTGCGGCGGGTGTTCCAATTGCCACGGCAAAAATTTCCGCACCCCTCGAAGCCTCGGAAATCTTCGCCACGGCCCTGCCCATCCTGCACCGGCCTCTGGCATCTCACCCCAAGCCCGGCGTTATTGATCCGGCTACGGCAAAGACCGTTATCGCGGCGATCGACGAGGGCGTTGCGCTGGTTATGGCCGGAAAAGCCGCAGCCCTGGTCACCAACCCCATCCAGAAGGAAGCCCTTTATTCCGCCGGCTTCAGGCACCAGGGCCATACGGACTATCTGGCATCACTCGCCAGCAAGACGGGCCTCAGAACCCACGAAGTGATGATGCTCGTGGCGCGCGATCTTCGCACCGTTCCACTCACGGTTCACATTCCTTTCAAGGATGTTCTGGCGGCTCTCAACACGGAAACGATCGTCTCCCAGGCGCGTGTTGTGGCCAATGACCTGCAAAAGTATTTTGGCATCAGGAGACCGCGCATTGCGTTCACCGGGCTTAATCCCCATGCGGGTGAAAACGGCACGATGGGACGGGAAGAACAGACGATCATCATCCCGGCCATAAACCGCTTGCGCGCCGAAGGGCTGACAGTTGCTGGCCCCCTGCCTGCTGACACGGCGTTCCATGAGGAAGCCCGGGCAAACTACGATGCCATTCTCTGCATGTATCACGATCAGGCGCTGATCCCGGTGAAGACGCTGGATTTTCATGGCGGGGTGAATGTCACCCTGGGTCTGCCTTTCATCCGCACCTCGCCGGACCACGGCACGGCGCTTGGCATTGCGGGCACGGGAAAGGCCAATCCGCAAAGTCTTATTGCGGCGCTCAAGCTGGCAGGTGAAATGGCGGCCCATGTCCGCCGCTGAAGATGGGCTGCCGCCGCTTCGCGACGTGATCGCGCGTTATGATCTGGGCGCAAAGAAAAGCTTGGGGCAGAATTTCCTCTTCGATCTGAATCTCACCCGCAGGATTGCGCGCAGTGCGGCGCCGCTGGAAGGTTTCACCATTGTCGAGGTAGGCCCGGGCCCCGGCGGGCTGACGCGGGCACTTCTCATGGAAGGAGCAACACGGGTTATCGCCATTGAACGGGATGCGCGAACCCTGCCCGCCCTTGGCGACATTTCCACGGCCTATCCCAACAGGCTTTCGGTCATTGCCGATGATGCCCTTGCCGTGGATTGGCCCGCGGCTGTTTCAGGACCGGCCAAAATTGTGGCGAACCTGCCCTATAATGTTGCCACTGCACTGCTCACCGGCTGGCTCACGCAAGGCCCCTGGCCACCCTGGTTTTCATCCCTCACGCTGATGTTTCAGAAGGAAGTTGCCGAACGCATCGTGGCCAAACCGGGCGGCAAGGATTACGGCAGGCTGTCAGTTCTCTGCCAGTGGCGCTGTGAAGCGAAGAAGCTTTTTGACGTCAACCGAAGTGCCTTCACGCCGGCGCCCAAAGTCACATCGAGCATTGTTCAACTGGTTCCCCGGCAGTCCTTTGAAGTTTCCTGCGATGTGAAAGACCTTGAGAAAGTGACGGCTGCAGCGTTTGGGCAAAGACGAAAGATGCTGCGGTCAAGCCTTCGCGGTGCATTTGACATGCCAGAAACAGTTCTCGCTGAACTGGGCATCACTCCAGAGCTGCGAGCCGAGCAACTTGCGGTGAATGATTTTGCGCGATTGGCCAAGGTGTTCGGTGAACGGTAGCGCTCTTGTTGTTACTGTCATCCCAGCGGACGCCGGGATGACAGAAATAAAAATTTGAATTTACAGCCCTTTGGTCAATCCCCGGACAAATTCTGTCAGCCCCACGCGGCGGCGGCGCCTCAGCCTTTCGGCGGTGAGAATGGCGGTCACCTGCGCATGCGAATCGTCAAGCTCGTCATTCACGATCACGTAATCATATTCTGCCCAGTGGCTTATTTCGTTTGAGGCTTCCGCCATGCGCTTTGCTACAACGGTGGAGGAATCCTGGGCGCGATTGATCAGGCGATTCTGCAGTTCATCCGATGAGGGCGGCAAAATGAATATCCGCACCAGGTCTTCCATCATTACCTGGGCGATCTGCTGGGTGCCTTGCCAATCAATATCGAACAGGACATCGCGGCCTTTGGCCAGGGCCTCGTCAACGGGCTTGCGCGGCGTGCCATAATAATTGCCGAAGACTTCGGCCCATTCGAGCAGCTCTTTCCGGTCACGCATCTGGGCGAAGCGGTCCTTGCTGATGAAGTGATAATCCTTGCCATCGGTTTCGCCGGGACGCGGGGGGCGGGTTGTGACCGAGACGGACATGGTGATGTTCTTGTCCGCCACCAGAAGCTTGCGCGACAGGGTTGTCTTGCCTGCCCCTGAGGGCGAGGACATGACGAGCAGCAGGCCTCGTCGGGCGATTTCAGTTTTCTTGACCGTTTTACTCAATGTTTTGCACCTGTTCGCGCATCTGATCGATGACTGTTTTCAGCTCAAGGCCAATGGCGGTCAAGGTCTTGTCCAGGGCCTTGGAACAGAGCGTATTGGCCTCCCGGTTAAATTCCTGCGCGAGAAAATCAAATTTCCGGCCTGCCGGTTCGGGCGAGACGATCAGGGCGCGGGCTGCCTCGAGGTGGGCGAACAGACGGTCCAATTCCTCCTGAATGTCGGCGCGGGTGGCAATCAGGATGGCCTCCTGATGCAGACGGTCCTTGTCGAAACCGGCGCCGGTATCCAGCAGCTTGGCGATCTGCTCCTGCAGGCGCTGCTTTATGGCATCCACTGATCTTGCTGGGCAATCACGGGCAGCGATTACGAGACCTTCAATCTTTGCAAGCTGAGCTGAAATCACGGTGGAAAGCCTGGCCCCTTCGGCTCGGCGCGCTGCATCAAGGGCAACGGCCGCCTTTTCCAGTGAGCTTGAAACATCGGCCAAACGAGCGGCAATCTCGGCCTCAGTTTGGGTGGGCTGGACCACATCCAAGACACCGCGCAGGCCCATGAGGTCCACGGCGCTGAGCGGCACGCCGCCAATGCGGTCACGCAATTTTTCGGCAATGGCGAGGACTTGCTCCAGAACGTCTTCATTCACCACAACGGCTTCCCGGGTAACGCTGCCGCTGGTGGTCAGCGTGACCTGCAGGTTTCCGCGTTTGATGTGCTGCGCCAGCGTGCTGCGGGCGGCTGCCTCAAGGGCCTCAAAGCCTGTCGGCAGGCGGCAGCGCAGATCGAGCGCCTTGCCGTTCACGCTCTTGATTTCCCATTGCCAATGCAGGCCATCCTTTTCGCCCGAGCTTTGTGCAAACCCCGTCATGCTCGAAAGCGCCATATGGTCCCCGTTGCCAGAATCAATCTGTGGAGAGTCTAACAGGTGGCTGGCTCCTACTCCACTTTAGTCCTCGCCAGCGCCCCCTCCGGCCTTGTACTATGCGCCATCCCACCCCTCAGCAAAGGAATTTCCATGACCAAGCGCATTGTTTTTACGGGCGGTTCAGGCAAGGCGGGCAAGCATGTCGTGCCTTGGCTCAAGGCCAAGGGTTACAACATCCTCAACCTTGACCTCAAGCCGCTGGATTGCTCCGGGGTGAACACGCTGATCACCGATGTGACCGACAGCGGGCAGGTTTTCAATGCGCTGTCCATGCATTTTGACTTTGGGGGATATGAGACGGGGAAAGGCCCCGCCAAGATCGACGCGGTGGTTCACTTTGCGGCGATCCCGCGGGTTCTGATCGAGCCCGACAATGTCACTTATTCGGCCAATGTGATCAGTACCTACAACGTCATTGAGGCCGCCATGAAACTGGGCATCCGCAAGGTCATCATCGCCTCGAGCGAGACGACCTATGGCGTGTGCTTTGCCGAGGGTGACAAGGACTATCATCATTTTCCATTGGAAGAGGATTATGACAGCGACCCCATGGACAGCTACGGCCTGTCCAAGGTGATCAATGAAAAAACGGCGCGGGCCTTTGCCATGCGTTTTGGCGCCGATATTTATGCGTTGCGAATCGGCAATGTCATCGAGCCTCATGAGTATGAGCGCTTTCCCGGGTTCATGGCCGATCCCATGACGCGCAAACGCAATGCCTGGAGCTACATTGATGCGCGCGACCTTGGCCAGATCGTCCATCTCTGCCTGGAAAAGGACGGGATGGGTTACCAGGTTTTCAACGCGGTGAACGATACCATCACAGCGCGGGAAGACACGGAAGGATTTCTCAAACGCTGGTGCCCCAAGACCCCGCACCGCCGCCCCCTCAAAGGGCAGGAAGCGCCGTTGTCAAACCGCAAAATCCGGGAAGTGCTGGGTTTCAAGGAAGAACACAACTGGCGCAAGTACGTGAAGTAGAAACTCCCATTTCCTTTTCCCCATGGGGCTAGGAAAAAATTACTGCTTGGGCTTTTGCTTGGGAATGGGAACAAGCTGATTGGCAACCATCAGCCATGATCCGGGCTCTAGCGAGGTGACGGCCAATTTAACTGGCTTTGGAACCGGCGTTATGACAGCGGTTGTTGAACTTGTTTCCGTTGCTGCAGGAAGTTCTGCAGGAGCTACAGCGGCCACTTCCACCGGCGGTGAAGGGTCAGCTGGCTTTTCCACAACCACCGGAGTTGGTGATGGCGTTGGCGGGACCGGCAAGCCGCCTTCCACCGGGGCAGTTGAAGCAACCGTTGTCGGGAGCGCAGGCAGGGAACTTTCTATGGCGCGCCACTTGGCCACGTTGGCGTTGTGCTCTTCGAGTGTCTTGGCAAAAGCGTGGCCGCCTGAGCCATCGGCGACGAAATAAAGGTATCCTGTATCGGGTGGATTGAGAACCGCTTCGAGCGAGGCCCGGCCCGGATTTGCAATGGGTCCGGGTGGCAGGCCATCAATCTTGTAGGTATTATAGGCTGTGTCAGAGGCCACATCATCCTTGGTCAGGCCCCGGTCAAGCTTGCCCTTGCCGCCGACCAGGCCATAAATAATCGTGGGGTCCGATTGCAGGCGCATGCCCTGCTTCAGGCGATTGTGAAACACCGAGGCGATCAAGGGCCGCTCCTCGGGGATTGCCGTTTCTTTCTCCACGATAGAGGCAAGAGTTACGGCCTGTTCTTTGGTTTTCACCGTGTCGCTTACGGAACGCTTGCTCCAAAGTTCATCAAGCATTTTGGTCTGGGCGGCCTGCATCTCGTCCAGTATTTTTTGGCGCGTCCGGCCGCGTGGGAAAAGATAGGTTTCAGGCATGATCGCGCCTTCAACCGGCATCGCAGTGACTTCACCGGTCAACACGTCATTTTCAGCGACGCGGGCCAAGGCCATTTGCGTGGTCCAGCCCTCGGGTACAGTAAGTTTGTACGTCTTGACGCGTCCGCTGGTGATTATGTTCAGAACCTGCTCCATGCTGGCTTGTGGCGGAAACTCGTACTCGCCAGCCTTGAGGCGTGTGCCCAAAACGTATTTTACAAAAGCCGCTGCGGTAAATATTCCAGCGCTGCTGACGATGCCCGCATCCTGCAACTGCGAGCCGATTTCCGAGCGCTTCAGGCCCTGGTTCACCTGATAGACCGTGTTGGCCACGAGGGGCCCCTTTGCGGTGAATTGCGTGTAGGCAAAAACAATGGCACCCCCGGCAATCACGCCGGTCACCAGGGCAATAACAAACAGCGAGCGCACCACGCGCTTAAAAGCCGATTTCCGCGACCGGCTCAGGATCGGATCCGGGACCCGCAGTGGCTGCGCGCGTTGAGGCAAATCCTATACTCCCCAGGGTCAGCCCGCAAAGCGGCGCATGACGATTGATGCATTCGTACCACCAAAACCAAAAGAATTGGACAGAACTATGTTGATCTCCTTCTTTCGCGGGCGATTGGGAACGAGATCGATACTCGTTGCAACCGAAGGATTGTCCAAATTCAGGGTCGGCGGGCAGACATTGTCACGAATTGCGAGAATTGAGAATATGGCTTCCACGGCCCCCGCGGCACCCAGCAAATGACCAGTTGAAGATTTGGTTGAGGACATGGACAGGCGCTCAACCTTGCCATCCATGATGCGTTCGACGGCGCGCAATTCAATCTCGTCACCCACCGGCGTGGAAGTGCCATGAGCGTTGATGTAATCAATCTCGGTCGGCGCAATGCCGGCCCGCTTCAAGGCCGCCTTCATGCAGCGGAAGGCGCCATCGCCATCTTCCGGCGGCGAGGTGATGTGGTAGGCGTCGCCGGACAGGCCGTAGCCCACGATCTCGGCATAAATTTTGGCGCCGCGGGCCTTGGCATGTTCAAGCTCTTCCAGGATGAGAATGCCCGCGCCCTCGCCCATCACAAAGCCGTCACGGTCCTTGTCGTAAGGGCGCGACGCCTTGGCAGGTGTGTCATTGAAGTTGGTGGACAGGGCTTTACAGGCCGCGAAGCCCGCGATGCCCAACCGGTTGATGCAGGACTCAGTGCCGCCGGCAAACATCACATCGGCATCATCAAGGGCAATCAGGCGGGCGGCATCGCCGATGGCATGGGTGCCCGAAGAACAGGCGGTGACGACCGCGTGGTTCGGGCCCTTCAAGCCATGGGCAATGGAAATCTGGCCAGAGGCCAGATTGATCAGAGCGCCGGGGATGAAAAACGGACTGATGCGGCGCGGGCCTTTTTCATGCAGGAGAATGGAGGTTTCCTCGATGCTGGGAAGGCCGCCTATGCCGGAGCCCACCAGCACACCGGTGCGGTATTGCTGGTCGGGAGTCTTGATTTCGTAACCTGAATCGGTGAGCGCCTGCTTGGCTGCAATCATGGCAAACTGGATGAAGTCATCGTTGCGGCGCTGTTCTTTGCCGTCAAGCCATTGGTCCAGGTTCAGTGTGCCGTTGCTGCCATCGCCGCGCTTCACCTCAAAGGCGATGCGGCATGGCAAGTCACTGGCATCAAACTTGGTGATAGGCCCGGCGCCCGAGGCGCCCGCCAGCATGCGGGACCAGGTTTCGTCTATTCCATTGGCAAGTGGACTTACGATCCCCAACCCAGTGACTACAACACGACGCATGCGTTCTACCTTAAAAGAAAACGCGGAAGCCAGGGCATTTCACATCCCTGCTCCCGCGTGGCGATTGAATACGGCCCCATCCTTGGGGCAAAACCTTAAGCAGCAGCCTTCTCAATAAACTTCACTGCATCGCCAACGGTCTGGATTGTTTCGGCAGCGTCGTCGGGAATTTCAATGGCGAATTCTTCCTCGAATGCCATGACGAGCTCAACCGTGTCGAGGCTGTCGGCACCGAGGTCGTCAATAAAACTTGCCTCGGTCTTCACTTTTTCGCCGTCCACACCGAGGTGCTCGACAACGATCTTTTTTACCCGCTCAGCAACGTCACTCATGTTTAATCGTCCTTGTTTGATCAAAATTATACTTAGGTTGGACACCCGGTTTTGTGGTGGTTCCCCCTTGTGCCTACCCGCTAACTACCACAGAATCCAATTCCGGCAAAAGAGGATTATTTTTGGCCTTGCGGGTGGCCAGGGCGATACTTACATGCATCTCCTTGCACCCCTAAATTCAGGAGACCACGAGCCATGCAGCAGCGTAAACTGGCTACATTAAGCGTTTCAGCAGTGGGTTTGGGCTGCATGGGCATGTCGGAGTTCTATGGGGGCCGCGATGATGCGGAATCCATCGCCACCATCCACCGGGCCCTTGAGCTTGGCGTCAATTTTCTTGATACGGCCGACATGTATGGGGTGGGCGCCAATGAGGAACTTGTCGGCAAGGCCATCAAGGGCAAGCGTGACAAGGTTGTTATCGCTACCAAATTCGGAAACATGCGGGGGCCCAACGGCGAATTTCTGGGGGTCAACGGCAAGCCGGATTATGTGCGCAAGTGTTGCGACGAAAGCCTGAAACGGCTGGGTGTCGATGTCATCGACCTCTATTATCAGCATCGCGTCGATCCCAACACGCCCATCGAAGAAACGGTAGGCGCCATGGCTGAACTCGTGAGCCAAGGCAAAGTACGCCATCTCGGCCTTTCGGAAGCGGCGGCCAAAACCATTGAACGGGCCCACAAGGTGCACCCCATTACGGCTTTGCAGACCGAATACTCCCTATGGAGCCGCGATGTCGAAGAGGAGATACTGCCTGCTATCCGCAAGCTTGGCATTGGGCTGGTGCCGTACAGTCCCCTTGGCCGTGGCTTTCTCACGGGCCGTTTCAAAACAGCAGACGATCTCGACGAAAAAGACTACCGCCGCAAGACTCCGCGCTTTCAGGGTGAGAATCTTGAAGCCAATCTTGGCCTGCTCACTGCCGTTGAGGCGCTTGCAACCGAAAAGGGCGTGAAGCCGGGACAGGTGGCGCTAGCGTGGGTTCTGGCCCAGGGCACTGACATTGTACCCATCCCCGGCACGAAACGCCGGACTTATCTGGAGGAAAACGTCGCTGCTGTTGACGTTACACTGAGCAACGCGGAGATCGAAAAACTCTCCAACGCGATTCCGCGCGGTGCCGCTTCGGGCGACCGCTATGTGGCGACGTCAATGAAGGCGTTGAACGGGTAATGCCAATTCCCCCATGCTGAGGTGCGAGCAACGCGAGCCTCGAAGCATCTGTGTCCGCGTCCACCGGCCCTTCGAGGCGAAGCTGCGCTTGGCACCTCAGGGGGAGGAGTTTTATTACACTAAATCATCGCCATGCCGCCATTTACGTGCAGGGTTTGGCCGGTGACATAGGCCGCTTCCTCGGAGGCGAGGTAAAGGGTGGCAGCCGCGATGTCGTCAGGCGATCCCAATCGTCCGGCGGGAACCTTGGCAAGGATGGCTTCCTTCTGCTTGTCATTCAGAACATCAGTCATCGGGGTTGCGATAAAGCCGGGGGCCACGCAATTCACTGTCACATTGCGCGAGGCCAGTTCCTGCGCCAGGGATTTTGAAAGACCGATGATGCCGGCCTTGGACGCTACGTAGTTGGCCTGGCCGGCGTTGCCGGTCACGCCAACCACCGAGGTGATGTTCACAATGCGGCCCCAACGCTTTTTCATCATGGGGCGCATGGCGGCGCGGCACAGGCGGAAACTTGCGGTCAAATTCACATCAAGCACGGCGGCCCAATCCTCGTCCTTCATGCGCATGGCAAGGCCGTCCTTGGTGATGCCCGCGTTGTTCACAAGGATATCAATGCCGCCCATGGCCGCTTCGGCGGCGGGAACGAGTTTTTCAACATCGGCGGCGTCGGACAGATTGCAGGGAAGAACATGGACCCGCCCGCCCAAAGCCGCCTTCAATTCCTCCAACACCGCGGCGCGGGTTCCGGAAATCGCAATGGTGGCCCCTGCCCCATGCAGCGCCCTGGCGATGCCGGCGCCGATGCCGCCGGTGGCTCCGGTGATGAGCGCGGTTTTTCCTGTGAGATCAAACATCGGCTTATCCTTGCTTCAAAATTACGGCAGCGGCGGCAATATCATCGGGGGTGCCAAGGGCCAGGCCTTGCGCTTCAGGCGCATTCTTTTTCAGGAGTCCGGTCAATACCTTACCGGTTCCCACTTCACAAAACAGATTAACGCCCTGCCCCGCCATGAAGCCCACGCATTCGCGCCAGCGCACGGTGCCGGTGACTTGCTCCACCAGACGTTTACGGATTTCGGCAGGATCGGAAATTGGCCCGGCTACAACGTTGGCAATCAGGGGAACGGCGGGTGCGTGCATCGTAACATTCATCAAGGCTTCGGCCATCGCCTCGGCGGCGGGTTGCATCAGGGCACAATGGAAGGGCGCACTCACGGGAAGCAGAATGGCGCGCTTTGCGCCCTTGGCCTTGGCGAGATCGCAGGCACGGTCCACGGCTGCCTTGTGGCCTGATATCACCACCTGCCCGCTGCTGTTGTCATTGGCCGCCTGGCACACGTCCCCTTGGGCGGCTTCCTTTGCGACAGCGGCGACGTCGGCAAAGTCCAATCCGAGAATGGCGGCCATGGCGCCGACGCCCACTGGCGTTGCGGATTGCATTGCATTGCCACGGATACGCAGGAGCCGCGCTGTATCGCCCAGCGAAAAAGTCCCTGCCGCGGCCAGCGCCGAATATTCGCCCAGCGAATGGCCGCCGACAAATTCTACGGTGTTGGCAACGGTTACTCCGTGTTCGGCTTTCAAGACGGCCAGCACGGCCATGCTTACGGCCATCAGGGCGGGCTGGGCATTGGCGGTGAGCGTCAGGTCAGCTTCCGGACCTTCCCACATGAGGGTGGACAGGTTTTGAGAAAGGGCTGCATCCACCTCGCCAAATACCGCTCTGGCAGATGGAAACGTATCCGCCAGCGCCTTGCCCATGCCAACCGCCTGGCTTCCCTGGCCCGGGAACGTAAATGCAATGCTCAATCGAGACTCCTCAAATCCCTTCTGGCGCCACGAAACATGTGGCGGCGGCGGAGTCAAGGAGGGGCCGAACACCGCGCCACCCTCCCCGCAATGCGGAATTTTAAGCGCATATGCAGAAAGCGCGATGTCCTTTCTGCACATAAATTCAGCAGGGACTGGCGCAAAATTTTGTGCCCAAGAAACTCTTTGTGCATTGCGCTGGGTAGCCTCTATGTTGTAACCTCAACACTAACGTCCGTGCCCGGTGCAACCCGGAAACGGCCCTGTTTTTTCTATTGGATAGGAATTGCGCCGTGAACCATTTCTCCAAATATTTGATCGCCGCCCTCACACTGCCTTTGTTGCTGGCTCCTGGCGCATTCGCCGCAGAGCAAATCGGAAAAGCCCTGGCGATCACGGTGACCGTTTCAGGTGACAGCGGCATATTGAAAGCTTCCTCGCCCATCCACCGCGACGAGCGCATCCGCGCCTCCAATTCTGGACAAGGGCAGTTTGAATTCCGCGACGGGACAAAACTTGCCGTTGGGCCAAACTCATCCCTTGTCCTCGACCGCTCCGTTTTCGCGGGCGACAGTACATTCCAGAGCCTGACCCTCAAGGCAACGCGCGGCACGTTCCGCTGGGTCAGCGGCAACTCAAAATCATCGGCCTATAAGGTCAATACGCCGTTTGGCACCCTGGGAGTGCGGGGAACCGTCGTTGATGTCTATGTCGGTTCCAGCGCGGCGGCCGTAGTCATTCTCGAGGGACAGGCTACCTTTTGCGGGAATGACGGCACCTGCAAGCGTCTCGAACGTGGCTGTGACATCGTCCGCGCCAACCGCAAGGGCCTGATGGATGTGGAATCTGATCCAAAGACCGCGGTTAGCGGCGTAAGGAATGAAGTGTCATTTCCTTTTCTGATGGGAACGCGGAAATTGAGCCGGCCATTCCAGGTGGGTGGCGGCAGATGCGGTCTTTCCGCATCGGTGCGTGCCCTCGACAAGAAGAATGGCGGCGATGGCGGTACTGGAGGTGGAGTCAAAGGAACTGAAGGTGGTAATGATCCTGGCCCGTCCATCGACTGATGATAACAAAATTTGCGGGTCTGCAACACGAAGGGCAGCAAGATTTTTGACACCGCACCTGCGTATGAGGAGTTTAGTGGCTGCCACGCTGATTTGTGCGGGCGCTGCCGGCGGCAGCCCGTCCTGGGCTGCAACTATCGTGGCTCCCGTCACAGCGGTGGCATCGTCGCAATTCATCTCGTCCAGCAACAATGACTACGCCATTGAAAATACAATCGACCAATCAGGATTGGCGCTTTCTTACACCAGTGGGCAGACGAATTTAGAGAGCTACCTAGCAAGCAATCCTATGCATACCAGCAACGCTAACGGCAACGAATGGTTCAGCAAAGACACCAGCAGCCCGAACCTTTCGCCGCAGAATGCCGGCCAGAACCCGCGAGGCGTGAAACCAAGCAAAAAGCCTGGCACCGGCAAGGCCACAATGAGCCTGTCGTCCAGCGTAAATCAGAAGGTCAATGATTTTGGCAGCACCAGCGGGAAACGATCGGCCGGGAAAGCCAGCAAAAAAAGCAATAAACTTCCGAAAGCAAGCACGAGCAGCGTCAGTGCCAGCTCAAGTGCAGTCACCGGAGTTCCCCTCGTATCCATCATTTATGGCTTCAGCGGCCCCATTGCGATAAACGGCTTTGTCTTGTGGAACGAGGAATTCGCAGGGATCGGAACAACCCAACTGCTGTCGTCAATTGACGGAGTAACATACACCCTTCTCGACACAATCACGCCAAAGCCATCCCAGATTGCCCTGCCTGGTGGCGCTGTCGTTCCTTATTTGGCGCAAGTCTTTTCATTCGACCTTACGACAATGCTGTTCTTCAAACTCCTCATTTATGATTGTCCTGGGCCTCCGGCTAAGATTTCGAGCTATCGCGGTTGTGGAATTGGCGAAGTGGCGTTTTCATCCGCCCCCCGCGGGCCAAGTGATTCTCCCATCGTTCCGGTGCCTGCGGCCTTTCCGCTTCTTGCCTCGGCGCTCGGGATATTCGCGTGGATCGGGCGGCGCCGGGCACACACCTGAAATTGGCCCCCGTGATCGATCTTCATGCGGGTGAAACTGCTTTGGAGGGAATCGTCATCGCGGCAACACCGATGATGACGCAAAGAAGGCCTGCCAGCATTGTGGGAGTCAGTGCTTCACCCAGGAACAGGATTGCAACTGCCACGCCAATGGGCACGCGGCATCTGCGTCAGTTGCAGCAGTCCCTTCGAGGCCATGCTGCGCATGGCACCTCAGGGTGAGGATGCTTTCATTTCTTCATTCCATTTATCTTCTGGAACACGTCGATCATGCGCGGGATGAAGCGGTCGCCGAAGCCCATGTTCTCGGCCATGACGAAGAGCTGGTGCACGCTTTCCCCCATGAACGATGCCACAGGCAACTGCTCGGTCATGTTGGTGTAGTAGCGCATGTCCTTCCTCGCATTCTTGATGGCGAATTTGGCGGAGGAATCGTCATCGCTCAGGGGAACATTGATCAGCCTGCCGAACATCACCGAGGCAGCACCTCCCGCCATGACGATATCGCGGAATGCCTCCATGTTGACGCCCGCCTTGGCCGCCACCGTGATGGCCTCGGCGGCGATTGCCGCATGGCTGATCGAGAGGAAGTTGTTGAGGAGCTTCAACTGATGGGCAGCACCTGCCTCGCCGGCGTTCACGATGGTATCGGCAAAGCAATCCAGCACGGGCCGGATCGTGGCCAGCACATCGGCCGGCCCCGCCACCATGAGGCCGAGCTTTCCAGCCTCTGCTTCCTTCGGCGTGCGGGTCATCGGCGTGTCCACGAAAAACGTGCCCTTGGCCTTGAGTTCGGCGGCGATCTTTATGGTGGAGGCGGGTTCGGCGGTGGAACAATCGGCGATGATGAGGCCATCGCGCAAGGCGCTGCCCAAACCCTTGGCGCCATAGATGGCTTCCTCCACCTGCGGCGTTCCGGTGACGCAGAGGATGACCATATCGGAGGCCTTGGCGATTTCGGCGGGCGAAGCACATTCCTTTGCGCCAAGTGAAATCAGGCTTTCAATGGGCGCGCGGTTTTTGTGCGCCATCACATTCAGGGCAAAGCCCTTGGCCAAGATATTCTTGCCGATGCCGTGGCCCATGAGGCCAACGCCGATGAGGCCAACGTTCTTGATTGTCATGGGGTATCCCTTTCCGCGATGAAATAATTCAGGCCATCCTGTTCCAGGATGAAGAGCCTGTCTTCGAGTTTTTTCTTGAAGCCGAGGCGCTCATAAAACCGCGCGCCACCGGCATTGGTCAAGTCCACTTCGAGCTTGACAAATTTGGCGCCGCGCACCTTGCCCCGCCTTGCCGTTTCACGCAACAGCGCTTCGCCGACATTCCGGTTGCGCGCCGCGGAATCGACAAAGAGGTCAACAACATAAACCCCCTTGCTGGCGCGAAAGGTGGAGAACGTCATCAGCGAAAGGCAGGCGCCCAGAAGCTTTCCCTGCTCGGCGGCCACCACCACATTTACAAGATCAAGGCTTTCCAGGAGGATTTTACCGGTTAGGTGAGGAACGATGTTAAGACTTAGGTCGCGCGCCAGACCATGCACCATGTCGGCGACGACCTGCGCTTCGTTGTCCTGCATGTTTCGAATTTCGAACGTCATGCGCTGAGGCCCTTTAGCAGCGAGGCGAGATTGAGGCCAAGGCTTGGGCTGGGGTAACCGCCCTCCTGCACAACCAAAGTGGGCAATCCAGCCTGCGCGATCATTTTCCCGATAGCGGCAAATTCAGGCGTGGCGATGGCGAAGCCCTTGAAGGGATCGTCTACGGCGATGTCGAGACCCGCCGCCAGCACCAGCACATCGGGCTTGAAATCGCTCACACGCCGCAGGGCGGTTTCCAAACCCGTGCAATAATCCTTGATCACGGTTCCGCGTTCCATGGGGATATTGAGGTTGAAGCCTTCGCCCGCGCCCCGCCCAGTTTCGCTTTCATAGCCCCAGAAGAAAGGATAGAACCGTTTGGGGTGAGCATGGATGGATACGGTGAGCACGTCGGCCCGGTCGTAAAATATGGCTTCGGTGCCGTTACCGTGATGCACGTCAATATCGAGAATGGCGGTGCGCTTTCCGGCGCGGGTGAAAATCTCGGCGGCAAGTGCTGAATTGTTGAAATAGCAGAAGCCGGCGGCCACGTCGGAGGCTGCGTGGTGGCCCGGCGGGCGGCACAGGACGTAGACCAGCTTTTCGCCACCCAGAACAAGGTTTGCGCCGTGGACGGCGCTGGCAGCACTTGCCAGGGCTGCCTGCAGGGTTGTGGGAGTTACTGGGCAAGCGCCATCGCCCAGGTGATAGCCCGCCTGCCCCACGACGGATTCGGGGTAGCTCACGGGAGCCAGGGTTGACCTGCCCATGGCATAGATATTGGGGAGCGGAATGCCGCTGGCATCGGGAATATGGTTCCAGCGTTCCAGCAGGGTTTCAAGGAAGGTGAGGTAGCGCCGCTCATGGACCAGGGCCACGGTTTCCATAGTGATGGCCCGCGGCGCCAAGACGGTTGAACCAACCTGCTTCACCCCCTGCAAGAGCATATCGATGCGTTCGGGCGTCTCGGGAATGGGCTGGGGTTTGCCTGACACGATGAATGTGCTGGGCGCATGGAGGCGTTGCGTTTCGTCGAAAACAGTGAGCATGATTTGCGGCTTCTTCCTTGTTTCTGCTAGTACCGCATGAAGCTGCCCAATTTTGCAAGATGGATTTAAACATGACTGCCGCGCCTGCCCTTCCTC
>JBBQNU010000050.1:0-18927 GCA_038330285.1 Hyphomicrobiales bacterium
TGGACATGAAGGCCCTGCCCCGCACGCTCACCGTCATTGGCGGCGGCGTGGTGGGTGTTGAATATGCCACGATTTTTTCGGCCCTCGATGTTCCGGTCACGCTGATTGAGCCCCGCGAGACCATTCTCGAATTTGTCGACCGTGAGCTTGTTGACGATTTCATCCACCAGACGCGCGACCGGGGCATGACCATCCGCCTGGGCTGCGCCGTGAAGGATATTGCGGTGAAGGCCAATGGCGTGGAGGTAACGCTTGCCGATGGCCGCGTGGTGCGTTCGGATATCCTGCTCTATGCCGCCGGGCGCAGCGGCAACGTGGGCAGCCTCGGCCTCGAGGCCGTCGGCATCGAAGCGGATGGGCGGGGCAAGATCAAGGTTGATCCCGTCACCTTCCAGACCAGCGTTCCCCACATCTATGCGGCGGGTGACGTCATCGGCTTTCCGAGCCTTGCCTCCACCTCCATGGAACAGGGCCGCGTTGCCGCCTGCCATGCGTTTGGCATGGCCCTGCCGCCGCCGCCCGAAACCTTCCCCTATGGCATCTATGCGGTGCCGGAAATTTCCACGGTCGGTCAATCGGAAGAACAGGTGAAGGCAAGCGGCGTGGCTTATGAATGCGGGGTGGCGCGCTTCCGCGAAACCTCGCGCGGCCACATCATGGGGGTCAACTCCGGTTTCCTGAAACTGATCTTCGCGCTGGAGACGCGGCGCCTGCTCGGGGCCCATATCGTCGGCGAAGGGGCAACCGAACTCATCCACATCGGCCAGGCGGTGATCAACCTCAAGGGCACGGTGGATTTCTTCGTCAACAACACCTTCAACTATCCGACTTTGGCCGAGGCCTACAAGATTGCGGGGTTAGACGCCTGGAACCGGATGGGCGCGGTTTAGCTCTTCGCCACCCATTTGTCGCGCAGGGTGACGAGTTCTTCGGACGAGGTGGGATGCACTGCCATGGTGGCGTCGAAGTCTGATTTTTTGGCGCCGAGCCTTATGGAAATACCAAGAAGCTGGGCCATTTCGCCGGCATCGGGGCCGCAGATGTGGCAGCCCAGCACGCGGTCGGTTTCACCGTCCACCACCAGCTTCATCAGCATGCGTTCGTCGCGGCCGGACAGCGTGTGCTTCATGGGGCGGAAGCTGGTCTTGTAGATATCGATCCTGGCGTAGTCCTTGCGGGCCTGGGCTTCAGTCAGGCCAATGGTGCCGATTTCAGGCTGGGAGAAAACCGCGGTTGGAATAAGGGTGTGATCGGTTTTCACATCCTTGCCGCCGAAAACATTGTCGGCGAAGGTCTGGCCTTCGCGGATGGCCACCGGCGTGAGGTTCACGCGGTTGGTGACATCCCCCACCGCATAGATGTTCTCCGCTGTGCTGCGCGAATACGCGTCAACCTTCACGGCGTAGTGCGGCGTGAGGTCCACGCCGGCATTCTCCAGGCCCAGGTTCACAACATTGGGCAGCCGCCCGGTTGCGAACATAACATGCCCGGCGCCGAAGGCCGCGCCATCTTCAAGCGTTATGCGCACTCCGTCGCCGCTCTTCTCGATTTTTGAAACATCGGAGCGGGTGCGGATTTCAATGCCCTTCTTCTGCATTTCGGCGCTGAGATGGGCTTGCAGGTCTTCATCGAAGCCGCGCAGGATTTGCTCGCCGCGGTAGATCAAAATGGTTTCAACGCCAAGGCCCTGGAAAATCCCGGCGAACTCGACGGCAATATAGCCGCCGCCCACAATGCAGATGCGGCGCGGAAGTTTTTCGAGATGGAAGGCTTCGTTGGAGGAAATCGCCAGTTCATGGCCCGGCAAGTGGCGCGGAATGAAGGGCGCGGCACCCGTGGAGATCAGAATATACCTGGCTGTTATTTTTTTGCCCGATGCGAGACGAACCTTGTTGCGGTCCACAATCTCGGCGCGCTCCATGATGAGCTCGGCCCCTGCCCCTTCGAGGTTGCGGATATAGGCCTTGTTGAGCCGGTCGATTTCCTTGTCCTTGTTCTCGATCAGGGTGGCCCAGTCGAATGTGACTTTCTGGCTGGTCCAGCCGAAGCCGATGGCATCCTCGAATCCTTCCGCGAACTTTGAGGCATAGACCAAGAGCTTCTTGGGCACGCAGCCGCGGATCACGCAGGTGCCGCCGACGCGGTACTCTTCAGCCACGGCAACTTTCGCGCCATGCCTTGCGGCAACACGCGCCGCGCGTACGCCACCAGAGCCTGCGCCGATGACAAAAAGGTCATAGTCGAAGGCGGTCATCCGCGCTTGAACTCTATCACGCCCTTTGGCGTGCCCATGAGCACGATGCCGCAAATGCCGATGAACAATCCGGTTTCAATGACACCGGGGATGCTTTTCAGGAGAGTCTCCAGCCGTTCCGGTTCGGGAATGGCGCCGATGGCGCAATCAAATATGAAATTGCCATTTTCGGTGAGAAAGAATTCCCCGCCCGCCGTCGTCCGTGCACTTATCGTGGCATCAAGCTTGAGAATCTTGAAGGCCCGTTCCATTTTCCAGACCGTGGCCTTGCTGCCAAATACCATGACTTCAACCGGCAATGGAAATTTGCCGAGCTTCGCCACCTTTTTTGTTTCATCGGCAATCACCACCATGAAGCGCGAGGATGATGCCACGATTTTCTCGCGCAAAAGCGCGCCCCCGCCGCCCTTGATGAGGCGGAACTCGGGATCGAATTCATCGGCGCCATCAACGGTAAGATCGAGATGGGGATTTTCATACAACCTGGTCAGCGGAATGCCGAGTTCCCCGGCCAAGTCCCCGCTGGCTTTGGAGGTTGCAACACCCTTGATGTCCAGGCCTTCCTTCACCCTGGCGGCGAGCGCTTCGATGAAGTGATTGGCGGTGGAGCCGGTGCCCAGGCCTATGTTCATGCCGGGCTTGACGAATTTGAGCGCCTCTATCGCGGCCGCTTTCTTCATTTGATCAGGTGTCACTTACCGAGGCCCCCCATGAGCATGTATTTCATTTCCAGATACTCCTCCACGCCGTGATGCGAACCTTCGCGGCCAATGCCCGACTGCTTCATGCCGCCGAAGGGCGCTTCGGCGGTTGAGATGATGCCTTCATTGATGCCCACCATGCCATAGTCCAGCGCTTCGCCGACGCGCCAGACGCGGCCAATGTCGCGGGTGTAGAAATAGCAGGCGAGGCCAAACTCGGTGTTGTTGGCCATGGCGATGGCTTCCTCCTCCGTCTTGAACTTGAAGAGGGGCGCCACGGGGCCAAAGGTTTCCTCGCGGGCAACCGCCATGTCGGTGGTCACATCGCGCAGAAGTGTTGGCTCGAAGAAATTGCCGCCCATGGATTTGCCGCCGACCACAAGCTTGGCACCCTTGCTCAAGGCATCGGCGATGTGTTCCTGCACCTTGTCCACCGCTGCCTTGTTAATCAGGGGGCCGGTCGTGATGCCGGCCTCGACGCCGTCACCGACCTTGAGGTTCTTCACGGCAACCGCAAGCTTCTCGGCGAACGTGTCGTAAACGCCTTCCTGCACCAGTATGCGGTTGGCGCAGACGCAGGTTTGCCCGGCGTTGCGGTATTTCGAAATCATCGCCCCGGCAACGGCAGCATCAAGATCCGCGTCATCGAACACGATGAACGGCGCATTGCCGCCGAGTTCAAGGCCGAGCTTCTTGATGGTTGGCGCGCACTGGGCCATGAGCAGGCGGCCGATTTCGGTTGAGCCTGTAAAGGTCAGGGCGCGGACGATGGGGTTTCCGGTCATTTCGGCGCCGATCTCGCGGGCGGAGCCGGTGATCACGGAAAAGACGCCAGCTGGAATTCCGGCGCGGTGGGCAAGTTCGGCCAAGGCCAAAGCCGAGAGCGGGGTTTCCGAGGCGGGCTTGCAGACAAAGGCGCAGCCTGCAGCCAGTGCCGGCCCCGCCTTGCGGGTTATCATGGCATTGGGGAAGTTCCACGGCGTGATCGCCGCCACAACGCCCACGGGCTGCTTGATCACCAACATGCGGCCATTGGGAAAGGGCGAAGGGATCGTCTCGCCATAAATCCGGCGGGCCTCTTCGGCGAAGAATTCAATGAAAGACGCGCCATAGCCGATTTCGCCGCGCGATTCGGTGAGCGGCTTGCCCTGTTCCGCCGTCATGATCTGGGCCAGGTCTTCCTGGTTTTCCATCATCAGGGTGAACCATTTGCGGAGGATGGCGGAACGCTCCTTGGCGGTCTTCTTGGCCCACTCCTTCTGGGCCCGTTCGGCCGCTTCGATGGCCTGCTTCGTTTCAGCCCGCCCCATGGACGGCACGGAGCCGATCACGCTTTCATTGACCGGATTGGTCACATCGATGGATTTCGATGCCGACAGCCATTTGCCGTCGATATAGCATTTGTCCTTGAGCAGGGACTTGTCTTTCAGTATGTCGCTCAAGGCCTGCGTTTTACGAATATCCATAGCACTCTCCACTTCAAGTTGGCGGCGTGATAGCACAAGGTTCAAGACTACTCAAACCTGCCAGATTTGTGGGGAACACATGACGATTAAGGCCGTGATATTCGACCTGGACGGAACCCTTGTCGATTCCGCTCCCGATCTCATGCTGGCCACCAATCACGTTCTGGCGCGGCTGGAGCGCCGGGCAATCTCCATGGACGAAGTGCGGAGCTTCGTGGGCCATGGGGCCCGGGCCCTGATCGCGCGGGGAGCCTCTGCCACCGGTGAGGCGATCGACGAAAAGACGCTTGATTTCTATCACGCGGAGTTTTTGCGCTATTACGAAAAAAATATTGCGGTGAACAGTGTGGCGTTTCCGGGAACCATCGATCTTCTTGAGCTGTGCGTGGCCAATGGCCTCAAAATGGGAGTGTGCACCAACAAGGTGGAAGGGCTTTCCGTCCGGCTTTTGCAGGCCCTCGGCATGGATAAGTATTTTGGAGCGATTGTGGGGCCGGACACTGTCAACATCGCCAAGCCTGATCCAGCACCCTATCTGGAAACGGTGAGACGGCTCGGCATTCCGGCGGGAAACTCCATCATGATCGGCGACAGCGAAACGGATATTCTTACCGCGCGGGCCGCTGGTGTCCCGGTGATCGGAGTCACCTTTGGCTATACGCAGAAGCCCGTTGCCGAATTTGGGCCGGACCATCTGGTTTCACACTTTGATGAAGTAAGCGGCATTCTGAAACTCAAGCGCAAAGCACTTTGACCTGCGCCTGCTTGAGAGCCGCGGCCACTGTCCCCTCCGGGACCTGGTCAGACACCAGAGTCATGCTTGCCGACCATCCGCCATAGACGGACAAGGACGGCCGGCCGAACTTCGTATGATCGGCCAGAATGATTGCCTCTGACGCTCTCCGCATCATGGCACCATAAATCAAGCCCGGCCCCACGCCCGCATCATTGGGGCCTTCGGCGGTTATTCCGCTGGCGCCGAGAAAAGCCTTGCTGGCGCGGAAGCGCTGCAGGGCATCAATGGCCTCGGCCCCGTGGATCAGACCTTCGCGGCCATCATATTGGCCGGTCAGCATCATGACTTTATGGGTGGGGTTCGATGCCAGAACCATGGCGACGCTGAAGGCATGCGTGATGATCGTGAGATGGTTGCATTCAACTGCCACGCGCCTGGCAAACTGCAGGGTGGTGGCGCCGCCCCCGATCATCAGGATGTCACCCGCCGAAATCAGTTTCACGGCGGCCGCTGCGATGCGTTCGCGCTCGGCCACCATCAGGCCTTCACGCTCGGCAAGTCCAGGCTCAAAACTCACGGGCCGCATGGCACCGCCATAGGTGCGGTTGATGAGGCCACGTTCGGCGAGTTCAGCAAGGTCACGGCGCGCGGTTTCGGTCGAAACCGCCAGCAGATCAGCAAGCTCATTGACGCGCAAGGTGGGAGTTGAACGCAGCTCCGCCACAATACGGGCCTGGCGGTCAGTCTTGCTCAATCGGGAATCGGGCTTGGACATCATTCCTCTATGACAGCTTTGCGACTTCCTACAATTCCTGATCAATCTAGACATTATTTGACCACTTGACAACATAAAATTGCTGTGCTTGCATCATAATCTGTTTTATGTCGGTCATTTTATGCCCGAAGGAGCCAAAAATGTTTGATTACGGCCATTTCCGGTTTGAGTCCAAGCAGGCGCTCTTTGACAAGGCCATCACCTTTTGGAACCCGGACAAGACCAAGTTCTGGCAGAAGGCGGGCATTGATCTGGTCATCGACCGGCGCGAGGGCTACTGCCTCTATGACATGAGCGGGCGCCGGCTCATTGACCTGCATCTCAATGGCGGCACTTACAATCTGGGCCACCGGCATCCGGAACTCGTTGAAACCCTGAAAGGCGCACTGGACTACTTCGACATTGGCAACCACTGGTTCCCTTCCGTGGCGCGCGCCGCCCTGGCGGAATCGCTGATCAAGGTTTCGCCGGGCATGAAATATGCGGTGTTTGCTCCCGGAGGGGCTGAGGCGGTGGACATCGCCATCAAGAGCGCGCGCTATGCAACGCAGCGGCGCAAGATAGTTTCCATCATCAAAGGCTATCACGGCCATTCGGGCCTTGCCGTTGCCACGGGTGATGACCGCTTCACCAAAATCTTTCTCAGCGACCAGCCGGAAACTTTTATCCAGGTTCCTTTCAACGATGTTGCCGCCATGGAAACAGCGCTCAAGGGCAATGATTGCGCGGCGCTGATCATGGAAACCATTCCGGCCACTTATGGCTTCCCGATGCCGAAAGACGGCTATCTCAATGCCTGCAAGGCGCTGTGCGAAAAATACGGCGCCATGTACATCGCCGACGAAGTGCAAACTGGCCTCATGCGCACGGGCGCCATGTGGGGTTGGCAGGCCTACGGGATTCAACCCGACATCATGGTGACGGCCAAGGGATTATCAGGCGGGCTCTATCCGATCAGCGCCTGCCTGGTGAACGAAAAAACCGGCGAATGGCTGAATGAAGATGGCGCCGCCCATATCAGCACCTCGGGCGGCGCCGAACTCGGCTGCATCGTGGCCCACAAGGTTATCGAAATGCTGCTGCGGAAAGAGACCATTGCCAATGTGCAAACGGTCACAGAGTTTTTCCGCGAGGGCATGAAAGAGATGATGGAACGCCATGGCGACATTTTCACCGGGGTGCGCCAGAAAGGCGTGATCCTCGGTCTTGAATTCAACCATCCGGAAGGCGCCGTATCGGTCTCTCGGGCGCTCTATGAGCACGGCGTCTGGGCGATTTTTTCCTCCCTCGACAAGCGGGTATTGCAATGGAAGCCCGGCGTTCTGCTGAGCGCCGGACTATGCCAGGAAATTCTCGACCGATTCGATGCGGCCATGCCGCGGGCGCGCGAATTGTTGCGCAGTGCAGACAAAGTGAATTGAGGGGCCTGACATGAGTGAAGCTCTGCTGAAAGTGCCCGATGCCGCCCTTGAGCAGGCCCGGATGATGCTGGACCGCGCCCGCTGGGGCGCCACAAGGTTTCAAAAACTCGACCGCGCCACAACCCGGCGCATTGTGGATGCGGTCGCCGCGGCAGCGCATGCCAAGGCACAGCATTACGCCGAATGGGCAGTGCGCGAAACCGGCATGGGGGTAGTCGCGCACAAGCGCCTGAAGAATGAGGCCTGCTCGAAGGGGCTCGCGGAGGCCTATTCCGGCGAAGATTTCGTCTCGCCGCGCATTCACGAGGCCAAAAAGATTGTCGAGCTGCCGCGCCCGGCGGGCGTGATCTTTGCGCTTATTCCCGTCACCAACCCGGTGGCCACGGTTTATTTCAAAACACTTCTCGCGCTGATGACACGGAATGCCATCATCCTGAGCCCCCATCCCGGGGCCAGGGCATGTTGCGCGGATGCCGCTCGCATGCTGGCGGAAGCGGCAAAAGCCGCGGGTGCGCCGGACGGCATTATTCAGGTGCTTGAAGAACCCAACATTCCGCTGATTGAAAAATTGATCGCCGATGACCGCATTGATCTGATTATCGCCACTGGCGGGCCATCGGTGGTGAAGGCGGCCTATCGTTCAGGAAATCCCGCTTATGGTGTAGGCCCGGGCAATGCCCCTGTGCTGGTCGATGACACGGCGGACATGAAGCTGGCGGCCAGGCGGATTGTCGCATCCAAGGCCTTTGACAATTCCATTCTCTGCACCAACGAATCCGCGGTATTGGCTTTTTCGAGCATTGCGGAATCCCTCCTCGCCGCGATGAAAGCGGAAGGCGCGCATATCTGCTCGGCTGATGAAACCCAGAAACTGAGGCACTTGCTGTTCACTGAACATGGCTTCAACGTAGGCTTAATTGGCAGGGATGCCAGTGTCATCGCCAAGGAAGCGGGCTTCTCGGCCCCCAATGCGAAAATTCTGGTGACACCGGTTGACCTCGTGCAGCCGGAGGAAAAACTGGTGCGGGAAAAGCTCTGCCCGGTTCTGGCCTTTGCGCGGGTCGGCAATATCGACCAAGCCATCTCGGCAGCGCGCTCGATGATGCGCCATTCGGGGCGCGGCCATTCCGCCGCAATCCATTCCAGGAGCGAGACAAATATAATGGCTTTCGCCGCCGCCCTGCCCGCCCTCCGCATGGCGGTCAATGCCGGCTGCTCGCTTGGCGCTTCAGGCTATGAAACCAATCTCGGCCCCTCCATGACCATTGGCACGGGCTTTGCCGGCGGCTCTTCGCTCAGCGAAAACCTCACACCACAGCACCTGATGCAATACTCGCGCATTGCCTATAACAAGGATGCCAGCGAGGCTTTCGGCCGCTTCACCGGGCTTGATCCGCTCAACCTGCCAAAGGCCGCAAAACCCGCAGCTTCGCTTGCCGTCAGCAATCCGGAAACCGATGAGCTGCGCCGCGAGCTCCGCAAAATTATTCTCGAGGAGCTGAACGCAGTTCTCGCGGCTTAAACCATGGCAACACTCCGCTCATTCATTTTCCTCGATCAACTGCAGCCGCAGACCATGTGCTATCTCGGCTCATGGATCAAAGGTTCGCTGCCCCGCCGCAATATGGCGGCGCAGATCATCGAGGTGGCCCCGGGGCTTGATATCGAAGCCTTGACCGACATCGCCCTGAAAGAGGCCGATGTGCAAGGGGGCATTCTGGTGGTGGAGCGGCAGTTCGGTTATCTCGAAATTCATTCCCGCGACATCGCGGCGGTGAAAGCCTCCGCCGAAGCGGTGCTTGCAGCGCTGGGAAAGACTTCTTCCGATGCCATGCCACCCAAAATACTTGCTTCAAAAATCATCACGCGGATTGATCCCAACCACGCTTTTCTGATCAACCGCAACAAGGGGGGCTCGATGATCCTGGCAGGTGAAACGCTGTTTGTCCTGGAGACGGAGCCAGCGGCTTACGCGATACTTGCGTCAAACGCGGCGGAAAAGGCAGCCAATATCAAGATTGTCGATTATCGCATGATAGGCGCCACGGGCAGGCTTTATCTCTCAGGCACCGAATCAGAAGTGAAAGCTGCAGCAAGCGCAGCGGAACAGGCCCTGGAATTATGAAACCTGAAACTTCACAGGAACTGCGTGGCCTGGTGCGGGAAGTGCTGAAGGAAGCCATGGCAAACCGGGTGGCACCAAAACAAGGCACCGAAACCATCCGCATTGGCAGCGATGCGGAGCTGCAGGCTTTTGTAAACCGGCTTTCGGGCCCCGGCATCATTGAATCCGTCCGCGCCGGGAAACTGCGCTTCACGCTCGGGCAAACTGCATCTGCTCCAACAAGCTCAGGTGACATTCTGGAAGGTGTCATCTCCGAACAGAAAATTTCTGCCCTGGCGGCACATCGCACCCTCATTCTAGGCCCGACTGCCGTGCTCACGCCCCTGGCGCGCGACAGGGCCCGCAAACTAGGTCTGAAAATTGAAAGGAGACGCTGATGCTCAAGGCAACGGTCACGGGCCGCATCTGGTCCACAAAGAAACTTGGCGACGTTCCAACCGGATCCATTCTCGAGGTCCAGGTGGAGGACTCGTCGACAAAGCTCCTCGCCTTCGACCCGCTGGGATGCGGCGACGGCGAGAAAGTCATCGTGGCAACGGGCTCCGTTGCCGCCGCATGGTTTCCAGGCAAGGCACCACCCATCGATGCGCTGATCATCGGCTCCATCGATGAGTCCTCGGAAAAGAAGAAGTAACGAAGCACGCAAACCACAGGAGAAGAACATGTCGAGCAATGCAATTGGAATGATTGAGACCAAAGGCTACGTGGCAGCCCTTGCCGCGGCTGATGCCATGGTGAAGGCCGCGAACGTCACGATCATTGGCCGCGAGGAAGTGGGCGATGGCCTGGTTGCCGTCATCATCAATGGCGATGTTGGCGCGGTGAAGGCAGCGACCGAAGCAGGCGCTGAAGTTGCCGGCCAGGTTGGCACGCTGGTTTCGGTTCATGTGATTCCACGTCCGCATGCGGATGTGTCGAAGCATTTCACCTCAGGCACGGCGAAATAAAGAAAGCCTGAAACGTGGTTCCTGATCGCAAGCCCGCCAAGGGCGACCTGCGGGTCTTTCTCACGCTTGAAAGCCTGCAGCCGCAGTTTGCCGCCTATCTGGGGACGCCCACGCGGGCCCGCGGCTATCCGCCCTATGCGGGCCAGCATGCGCTGATCATCGAGGTCGCCCCCGGCCTGATGATCGAGCGGGTGATTGATCTGGCCCTCAAGGCTGATCCCGACCTGGAACCGGGCATCCTGTTCGTGGAGCGGCACTTCGGCATTCTGGAAATCCACGGCAGCGACAAGGAGAAGTTGCTGCTGGCGGGAAACACGATGCTGAGGGGCCTCGGCCTCAATGCGGGCGAGCAACTGAAGCCCAAGATCCTGTACACGGATATCATCGAGGATGTGGCGGACCAGCATGCCGTGATCATCAACCGCAACCGGCAAGCGTCCATGATCCTGCCTGGTGAGACCCTGTTGATTTGTGAAATGGTCCCGGCGCTTTATGCCGCCATTGCGGCCAATGAGGCGGAGAAGGCGGCGCCGGGGCTAACGCTTGTGGACGTGCAGATGATTGGGGCGGCCGGGCGCCTTTACATGTCTGGCACCACTGAAAATGTGCAGCGGGGGCTTGCGCGGATCGAGCACGTTCTGGCATCAATCGAAGGGCGCGACGGCTAGGGAATTTCTGACGTGACGGACTTCGATCATTTGCCCCATGAAGAGCAATTGAAGGCCCTGCTGGAACTGGCGCGGGCCGCGGCAAAAAACTATGTCCTGCCGGATCGTCTGAGCGTCGAGATGATCAATCTTTCAGAGAATGCGACCTACAAGGTTGAAGCGCAAAATGGCCAGCGCTGGGCCCTGCGTGTGCACCGCGATGGCTATCACTCAAAAACCGCCATTGCTTCCGAGCTTTCCTGGCTCATGGATCTGCGCAATGCGAAAGTTGTCGTCACGCCGCGCCCGGTGAAAGGGCGTGACGGCGAACTCATTCAACTGGCTTCCCACCCCGCGATGCAAAGGCCACGCCACGTGGTTCTGTCCGAGTGGGAAACGGGTTCGGAGCCCGGCATCGGCGAGGATCTGTCAAAGCCCTTTGAAGTGCTTGGCGAAGTCACGGCCCGCATGCATCTTCACGCGCGGCAATGGAAGCGCCCTGCCTGGTTTCAGCGCCACACCTGGGATTTTGAAACGAGCCTGGGTGAGGCAAAGCCGCATTGGGGGCGCTGGCGCGACGGCATGGGTGTTGACGCGGCAAGAGCGAAACTCTTTGGACGCACGGTTGATCTCATCGGCAAGCGCCTAAAAGCCTATGGGCAGGACAATGAGCGCTTTGGACTTATCCATTGCGACCTGCGGCTGGCCAATCTGCTGATCGACGAGGCCCAAGTGAAAGTCATCGACTTCGATGACTGCGGCTTTGGCTGGTACATGTATGACGCGGCGACACCGGTTTCATTCTACGAGCATGAGCCGCAGGTGCCGGGCCTGATTGAATCCTGGAAGACGGGCTACCGCCGTGTAATCGATCTTCTCCGGGCTGACGAGAATGAAATTCCAACCTTCGTGATGCTGCGCCGGCTCTTGCTGGTGGCGTGGATAGGCTCGCATTCAGAAACCGATTTGGCAAAGTCCATGGGCCTTCCCTACACGGAAGGAACGATGGGACTGTGCGAGGACTATTTGAGCAAGTTTGAATAAGCGTTCCCCTCCCCCTTGTGGGGAGGGGTTAGGGGCGGGGGTCTGGTGGTCTTACAGCGGAGCGACCCCCACCCTTAGTCCCTCCCCACAAGGGGGAGGGAGAATGAGACTAGGCCTGCGCCAACGCATCGAGGCTCTCCGGCAGGATCTGCCCGCCATCTACGATGATGGTCTGCCCCGTCACATAGGCTGCTTCCTTCGAGGCGAAGTAGAGGGCGGCGTGGCCGATGTCATCGACATGGCCCAGTCGCTTCAGGGGCACGGAAGCGGCCATTGATTTCTGGTACTCCTCGCCCATGCCGGCGAGGCCTTCGGTGACGATGTTTCCGGGTAGCACGGCGTTCACGGTGATGGCGTATTTCGCCAGCTCGATACAGGCAGTGCGCATGAAGCCGAGTTGGCCGGCCTTGGAGGCGCCATAATGGGTCCAGCCGGGGAAGCCGGTGACCGGTCCTGTGATCGACGAGGTAATCACGATCCGCCCCTGATCGGATTTCCTGAGATAGGGAATGGCGGCCTTGACCGAGTGGAAGGTGCCTTTGAGATTGGTGTCGATCACTTCGTCCCATTGTTCCGAGGTCATCTCTTCCAAGCGTGCGGGCGGGAAAATTCCGGCATTGGCGCAGAGCACATCGATGCCGCCATTTTTCGCGGCAATGTTTTTCAGCGCCGCTTCCATGCTGGAAAGCGAGGTCACATCACCGCTCAGGCCAAAGGCCCCGTGGCCGATTTCGGCGGCGCAGGATTCTGCGTCCTTCAGGTTCCGCGCCAGAATGGCGACCTTTGCGCCGGCGTTGGCAAACACCCGGGCAATGCCCTTGCCGATGCCTTTGGAGCCGCCGGTTACCACAACGGAACGGCCTTTGAGCGATGCGGACATGATGACTACTCCCTTGTTATTCTGTGGCGGACTGGCGGGCCCGGCGCGAGGCGAGGATAAGGCCGTAGCCACCGATCAGCAGGATTGCGGCGCCGATGGTGGACACGGTGCCGAGAACGGGCACGCCCGGCGTGTAGCCGGCAACCATCTTGGCATAGAGATATTCGGGCACGGTCGTATCGGCGCCGGTCGTATAGAGCGACAGGGGGAAATTCCCCCAGGACAAGAGAAATGCGAAGAGCGCGCCCGAGAACAGCCCCGGAAACAGCACTGGCAAGGTTACTTCCTTCAACACCTGCCAGCGCGTGGCGCCGAGATCGAAGGCCGCCTCTTCGAGGGCCGGATCGAAACTGTAGACCTGTATGGAGATAACGAGCGTGACCACTGGCACGATCCAGACGAGGTGAGCGAAGACCGCTGTCATCCACGACAGCTGCAATCCCAGCATGTTGAACCAGAGCAGCAGGGCAAGGCCCAGCACCGACTGCGGAAAGAAGATCGGCAGCAGGATGAGCTTCTGGTAGATGGAGCGGCCCTTCCAGTCGTAGCGCGCGAAGGCCAGCGCGCCGAAGAAGGCGAGCGTCACGGCAATGACGGTCACGCACAGGGCGATGCTGATCGAGGTCGAAAGCAATTGCCGGATCTCAATCGAATTGAAAGTCTTCTGCCACCAGTCGAGGCCGAATTTCGCCACCGGAAACTGGAAATAACGGCTGGCAGTGAAGGAGGCGATGGTGATGCATACGGTGGGCAGATAGAGGAACACAATCACCGCGAGGGTCCAGGCGGTGATGAGGGCGTGGCGGACGCGCTGGCCTTTTGTTTCCATGGCTTATTTCCGCCCCAGAAAACGGTCGAGATCAAAGCGGCGCAGCGCCAGCAGGACGAGCACGCCAACCACGAGCATGAGCAGCACCGCGAGGGCGGCACCCAGCGGCCAGTTCTGCGCATAGGTGAAGGCAATCTCGATATCATGGGTGATGGGAATGATCCGCTGCCCGCCCATGACCTTGGCTTCGGCAATGGCGCCCACCGCCAGAACAAAAGTCAGCAGGAAGCCGATGACGATGCCGGGCATGGAGAGCGGCAATTCAATCTCCTTGAACACCTGCCAGCGCGAGGCGCCGAGATCAAAGGCGGCGTCGCGGGTTTCTTTCGGCACCATGCTGATGCCGAGCGTCAGGGGAAACAGCATGAAGGGCAAATAGACATAGACCATGCCGAGCAGGATGGCAGTGCGGGTGAACAGGATGCTTTCAAGCTCGAGGCCGAACATGGACTTGAGCGAGCCGAGCAGCACGCCGTTCTTGATCAGGAACAGGATCCAGCCATAGAGGCGGATGTTCTCGGACACAAACAGCGGAATGGTGAAGAGCAGGGTGAGCAGCATGGCCCATTTGCCGAACACCCGCACGAGGCCATAGGCGACGGGATAGCAAATGAGGGCCAGCAGAATGACGGTGATCGTCGCCAGGGCGAGCGACCAGAGGAATGAAATGTAGCTCGTGCTCTCAAAGATCGTGGCGTAGTTCGCCAGACTTGGCACCGCAAACAGGGAGAAGGTGCGGGCCGGCATGAAGCTGAACCAGATGACGGCAACCAGCGGTGCGGCAAAGCCACCCAGCAGGAACAGCAACAAGGGAATTGCCGCCTTCTCGCCCTGCCCCAATTGCAGAAGCCTGCGCATCAGTCGGTCACCAGAATGCTGTCCTTGGCGTCCCAGCCGATGCGGACTTCGTCATCGAGCTTGCCGGTGAACATCTGCTGGCGCAGTTTTTCGACAATGAAAACCCGGTCGCCGACGCGCACCTGATACTGGATGCGCGAACCGAGGGCATACTCATTATAGAGGCGTCCTGAGACGGAATTGTCCGCCTCGGAAGCCTTGGCGATGAAGCGCAGGAATTCGGGGCGGATCACAAGGTGACCGGAGGTGAAGCCTTTCGGCGGCACGGGGCCTTTCAAAGGGCCTTTGAGGCTTGCGGATTTGAGCAGGCCGCCGGCGGCCACATCGACGGAAATGACATTCACGTCGCCGATGAATTCGGACACAAAACGGGTGGTGGGCGCGCTGTAGATTTCATGAGGGCTGCCAACTTGCACAAGCTTGCCTTCACGCATGACGCCAATCCGGTCGCTCATCACCATGGCCTCTTCCAGCGAATGGGTGATGTAGACGAAGGTTTTCTTCGTCTCGCGGTGAATGTCCTTCAGTTCCTTTTCCAGCGTCTTGCGCAGCTTGTAGTCGATGGCCGAGAGGGGTTCGTCGAAGAACAGTATCTGCGGGTCATAGGCAAGGGCCCGGGCCAGCGCCACGCGCTGGCGTTCGCCGCCGGAGCACTTCATTACGTTCTTGCCGTAGTAGGCTTGCGGCAAGCGCAGCAGGTCCATCAGTTCAAGGGCGCGCAGCTTGCGCTTATCCTTGGCTTCGCCCCTGATCTTCAGGGAAAATTCGATATTCTCGCCAACGGTGCGGTGCGGAAACAGCGCGAGCGACTGGAACACCATGCAAGTTGGCCGCTTGTTGGCCGGAAGTTCATTGATCCGCTCACCGCGCAGAAGAATGTCACCACTCGTCGGCTGTTCCATGCCGGCCAGCATGCGCAGCAGCGTGGTCTTGCCGGATCCGGAGGGGCCGACGATGGTGAAGAATTCACCATCCCCGATATCGAGATCAATACTGTCAACGGCAGCGAGCGTGCCGAAAATCTTGCGAACAGATTTGAGCGAAAGGATAGTCGGGCGTACAGCCATGTTTATGAGATGCCTCTGATAAAACCAAGCGGCAGCCCCCGGCACTCCAGTGCGGGGGCTGCCGATATTATAGTCGCAGCCTTGTCCTAGCCGCCAGAGGCTTCGCGCTTGGCTGCCGTCATGATGTCGAGCAACTTGTCGTAGTCGGGCACGATGTCATATTCGGCTGAGCGGCCCATTTCCTCCTCAAGGCTGTCCCACTGGATCGCGTCGAGTTCTTCCTTGGTGAAGAGCTTGAAGCATTCGGGGTTGCCCATCTGGGCGACCGGATTGAAGGTGCCTTCGGCGAAGGCCACCTTGTGGGCCATTTCGGGTGACTGGACATATTCGAGGAAGTCCGAGGCAAGGGGCGAAAGCTGCGGATTGTTCACCTGCGAGGTGATTTCAATCCAGGAGATGCCGCCCTTGCCGCCTGCCATGGGTCCCGACTTGGGCGTCACACCGCGGATTTCGGGATGGCCGTCGGCACGCGCCGGAGACGCCGAATAGGTGCCGCCGGTGAGATGGAAATCAATCTCGCCCGAGATCAGCGACTGGTTCATGGTGGCAATGTCGCCCACCAGCTTGGCGCCCTTGAACACACGCTTTGCGGTTTCGGTGAACTTTGCCACCTCCTCGTCGCTGTGAACCTTGAACGGATCAAAACCCGCGATGCAGCAGACGTTGAAGACGTTCCAGTCGTCGGATTCGAGGATGCCGTATTTCTTGTCGTTGGCCGGATCGTTCCACAGGTTCCAGCCTTGATCCTCGGCGGCGGCGCGGCTCACCTTGTTGGTGTTGACCACGAAGCTGTAGGGCCCAAAGCGCTGGGCCATGCCGAGGAGATTGGCGCCGGCATCATCCATGGCCCATTTGTAGGGGGCCTTGAAAGCGGGCATCATCTTGTCGAAGAAGGGTTCGAACCTTGCCTTGTCGAGAGGCTGGATCAGCTTTTCCGGGGCCATGATTTTGCGGGCCCAGGGATTGTTGACGTTGATCAGGTCCCAGACGTTGGTTTCGCCGGCACGAAGCCGGTTGATCATGGTGGGATCGTTGGTGAGGGATTCGGCCTTCACCGTGGCCCCGGTTGACGAACGGAATGGATCCAGCACCTGGGCAGAATTGTAGCCTTCCCAGCACAGGATATTCAGTTCCTTCTCGCGTGCCGCTGATGCCACGCCCGGGACCAGTGACCCGCCGCCCGCGAAGGCGGCGGCCCAAAGGGCCGACTGCTGCATGAAATTGCGACGTGAAACCTTACTTCTATTCGCCATGTTTCTCTCCCTGTTCATTTTTGTGGAATTTTTTGGCAATTTTAGGCAAATTCTGGTAGAAATTGTGCACAATTTTTTCTTGTGAGTAAATAGCCAATCGCAACATGACCGCTATTCCAGTTTCATAATGACTTTGAGTTCCTGGCTCGAGAGGACGTGGCAATAGATCATGTTGATGATTTCCAGCTCCTTGTGGTGCAGGGCGTCGGACCCGGCAGCGCAGCAGTCCTCCACTACCACCACGTTGTAGCTTTCATCGGCCAGGCTGCGCACGGTCGAGGACACGCACTGGTCGGTGAAGATGCCTGCGCAGATGACGTTTTTGATGCCGAGATTGTGCAGGATGAGGCGCAAATTGGTGCCTGTAAGGGCTGAATCGGTGGTTTTGGTCACGACAATTTCGTCACCCACAGGGGCCAGTGCTGCCACCAGTTGCGATGGCTTTTCATTCTTCGGCAGCAGAAGATTGTTCCAGCCGGGCATTTTCTGGGAAAGCGAGCGCTCGCGGCCATCTAGCGTGTGGGTTGCAATGCGGGCGAAGAGACATTCAACGCCCTTGGCGCGGCAGAGCTTCAGCAGTTCCGCGGTGCGGGGGATGACCTGGCTGTTCATGCGCTCGTGAAAGGGCGTCCAGGCGTCAAAGTGGGCCTGCTCCGCCTTGGAAAGCTTGGCACGGTCGGGCCGCTCGAGGTAGGTATTCTGAACGTCGATGACGAGAAGGGCCGTCTCTTTGACAGGCAGCACAAGGTCGTCAGGCTCGGGGGCGCCTTCATAGTAGATCGAACGATAATCAGTTTTCCACGGCATTAGGCGTTCCTAAAAGCGGTAGGTGAAGAGGCCGCGGCGTTCGTAGATGTCGGCGGCTTCCTCAATGAATTTTGCCATGCGCTCGGCCTTGTAGGTCTGGCGGAATGTTTTCGCGACCTCCAGGAGCTGCTCCTTGGATTTTGCCCTGCCGGGGCGCAGCATCTCATAAGAGCTCATGATGAAGTCCTGGGGCACGCCCACCAATTCGGCGGCGCGTTCAAAATTAAGCGCCAGGGTCGGGCGCTTGGCGGCGCGGGAAATTTCGGCCTGATCGGCCAGCGCCTGCGGCGTAATGCGCAGATCTTCCATGGTCACCTTGCCTGCCATCACGGCGTCCAGGGTGATGTCATCGAGCGACTTGCCACGTTGGCCGCGAATTTTATCGCTTCGAGTTTCGGCCAGCGGATAGTCGCCAATGGTGAGTTTGGTGGTCATGATTTTGCCCCGGTAAATTTCACTTCAATATCCTCGGGTGCGGCACCTTCCGCCGTCAATCCGGTTTCAATGGCGTAGATCAAAGCCACGCGGGCGTGGTAGCGCGAGCCCATGGCCTCACCGCGCGTCGGCACCACTACAGGCTCTGGCATTTCACCCAGGGCGTAGGCCGCCGCGTTTGCGCCAAAACCCTTATAGTGTTCGAGCCTGGTGATGGGCGCGTTGGAAAAGAGTTCGAGATTATTGTGGGGCAAGCGATCCCGGCTGTGGATGACGGCGGTTCCCTTGGCCTGAATGCCGATGCCAATGCCCGAACCGGACAGCGTTGCCGCCGAAATGCCGAGGAATGACGTATCGGCGGTGTGCTTGAAGCGCACGATGCGGGGTTTGAGGCCGCGCTTCTCTATCGCGTCCATCATGCCCCTGAGAACGTCGGACAGGCGGTGGCCCGCCGTGGTCTGGAACAGGTTCAAGCCGAAGGCTGGGCTGATGCCAATCACCACTTCCTGTTTATCCTTCCCTTGCCCGGCTGGGCCCTTAACGCGGTACTGAATGCGTTTGGCTTCATCCTTTTCATGCAGCGCTTCCTGGCGCAGCACTTCCTTCTGGTCCAGCACGTCGCGGATCGAATTAAGTTCAAGCCGGCGCTCTTCGGAGACGCGGTAGCCGGTGCCTGGGCCGA
>JBBQNU010000051.1:0-18867 GCA_038330285.1 Hyphomicrobiales bacterium
GGCATGGGGCTTCTTAACAATGCGATCCCGCAAAGCCTGATTGTCTGGGGCCAAACGCAAATCCCCAGCGGCCTGGCCTCGATCCTGAATGCCACCACGCCGCTGTTTGGCGTGCTGGTGGCGCATTTCTTCACCAGCGACGAAAAGATGACGGGCAAGAAGCTGGCGGGCGTCATCGTTGGATTTATTGGTGCCGCCGTCATGGTGGGCCCGGCGGCGCTGCAGGGGCTCGGCACGAATGTCTGGGCGCAAGTGGCCATTCTCCTCGCTTCAGCTTTCTATGGTATTTCCGGCGTCTATGGGCGGCGCTTCAAGCGCATGGGGGTCACGCCCATGATGACGGCGACGGGGCAATTGACGGCCTCAACGCTGATGCTCGCGCCTGTTGCCCTGCTCGTTGACCACTCCTGGACCCTGACCCAGCCCAGCCTTGCGGCCTGGGCGGCCATCGCCGGGCTTGCCATTCTTTCAACGGCGCTGGCCTATCTGATCTTCTTTCGCATTCTCGCCTCAGCGGGGGCGACCAACTTGCTGCTGGTCACTTTTCTCATTCCGGTCAGCGCGGTGCTTCTGGGGTTCCTGTTTCTCGGCGAGCAACTGGAACCCAGGCATTTCGCCGGCATGGGGCTTATCGCATTGGGCCTTGCCGCCATCGACGGGCGGCTGCTGGCGCTGCGCAGGCCTGGGGTCCAGGATCCATCAATCTGAAAGTTGCGAACCGCAGCTTTGTGGGACGAAGCGGATGTTCAGTTCGACTCTTCGGGAGTCCGCTCCTGACCCTTAGCCGAAATCACGGCTTTGGCCGATTCCCGGCGCCATTTGCCTAGGTCGGTCTTGCAACGGGAGCCAGTTGGCGCAAAACTCGGTCTCAGCGGGTCATCCGGTAGACGTCGGTTCAGGCCTCGTTTCTTAGCCAGAGGGACTTTGATCTTGTCTGTGGCCTTCAGCGTAAAATTACTGCATCGCGAAACCTCAATTCGTCGTGTAAACCCATGAGGGGTCCATCGCGCCGGCTGTTACCTATCTGTCGCGACATTGCTGCCGTGTGCGTCGTGGGCGCTTATATGCTTCCGCTGCTCTGGTGGTTGTATTTGTCCGTCGAACCCTATTTCGATGTCTTTGACAAGGGGAGTGCAGGCCTGTTCCGCTTCACCCCGACATTCGACAACTACCGCTATGCCTTCAGTGCAGAAGGGCCTGACGCCTTCAATATCCTCAAAGCCATGGGGAACTCTGTCCTCATTGCGGCAGGCTCGACTGTTCTGGCCGTTTCCTGTGGCCTGGCGACTGCCTTTGCATTATCCCGATTTGACTTCCGCAGGCGCAACGCATTCACCCTCGCTGCTTTAGGCTTCCGGTTTCTGCCGGCGATTGCCGTCATCATCCCCGTGGCCATCATCATGCGCCAGATCAACGCCTTTGATACCCGCCTCTCCGTCATTTTCATGCATGCGGCAATGAACTTGCCGCTCGCCATTCTTATGCTCAAGTCATTCTTCGACGAAGTGCCCCGCGAGGTGGATGAAGCCGCGCGGATTGATGGAGCAAGTCATTTCCAACTGTTTGTCAGGATCGTCTTGCCGATTGCGCAAGGTGGTATCGCGGCTACGGCGATTTTCTGCTTCATCTTCTCCTATATCGAGTTCCTGATGGCCCTTTTCCTGTCGGTTTCCTTCAGGACTGTTCCGGTGACGATGACAATCTTGGCTGCGGGAGCCTCCTGGGGCACCGTAGCGGCAGCGGGCCTCTCCTCCATGCTGCCGGGCTTTGTCTTCATCCTGCTAGTGCAACGCTATATTGTTCGAGGCTTGACCCTGGGTATTCATTGCTGAGGGAGGACTGCAATTCGCGCCGCCATGCCGCTCCACTTCGGGTTCAAAATCGGCAAAGCCTGCGGCATGGATGTCACTTGAGTGACCTGATCCATTACCGCTCTTGGCCCTTCCCGGGCGTTTGGTGTAGCTTGACGAACGTCCGCTCCGGGCGGCCATTGGAGTCTCTGTGTTTTAATTGGTCCTGACCCTAATTCATTAGGCAATCCCTGGCTGATTTTGCCAGGTTGCGCATCATCTCTTCATAGGCCCCTGGCCCCGGGGCCACATCAAAGCCCATGACATCAAGAATGCCCGGTTTGGCGGGTGTGCCTTCCATGACGACGCGGACAAACTTTTCGTCAAACTGCGGCTCGCGGAAAACGCAGACGGCATTTGCCGACATGATCTTTTCGCGGATTTCCTGCAGCTGCTTGGCTGAAGGGGCGTTGGCATTGGCGTCGGAAATGCTGCCGAGCGCTTCGAGGCCAAAACGGGATTCAAAATACGGGTAGGCGTCATGGAAAACGATAAATGGCTTGTTCTGGATGGGCTTTGTCGCGGCGGCGATGTCGGCTTCTAGCTTATCAAGGGCGGAGAGGTAGGCCGTGGCATTGGCCTCGTAGGCTTTGGCATTTTTGGGATCAATGGCGCCGAGCCTGACGGCAATTGCGCTGGTCATGGCCTTGGCGTTTTCCGGGTCGAGCCAGACATGCGGATTATATTTCAGGGCGAAGCCATATTGATCATCGTGGATGTCCGGCAGCTCTTCGTCCTCATCCTCTTCGAAATTGCCGCCGGTGCGGATTTTCAAAACCTTCATTCCGGGCGAATCGACAAGGGCCACGAATTTCCTGCCATTCACCGCTTCGGTCCCGCTGATTTGACCGAGCTTGTGTTCCAGCCCGCCGCCAATCATGAACACGACATCGGCTTTGCCAAGATTGGATATCTGCTCTGGCGAGAGGTTTGCCGCATGCTCGGAATTCTTGCCGGAGAGAAGCAGTTCGGGCGTGCCAACATCGCCCATCACCGAGGCGACGATGCTGTGGACCGGCACGATGGAGGCAATGACCTTTGGCGCGGCCAGAGCTGAGGTGGATAGCAGGAGGGTAGCTAGGCAGGAGATGGCAAGGCGCATGGTTCATTTCCTCAATATGTTATGTTATAACATATCTTATTGAATCGGCATGTCAAGCGATGACGTGGACGTGAGGGGGATGCGGCAAGGATTGAGTTGAAGTCCGCCGGTTTGCCTGTCAGTTAGGGGCAATGGACCTTCATGTTCCCCTGCAGGCCGCACTTGTGGCGGGCGCCATCAGTTTTCTGAGCCCCTGCGTGCTGCCGCTGGTGCCGTCCTACCTGTGCTTCATCACGGGCGCCACGCTCGACGAGTTGTCCGATGGCGAGGGCGCATCGGTTTCCCAGCAGCGCCGGGCCTTTCTTGCGGCGGTATCTTTTGTGCTCGGATTTTCGACGGTCTTTATCTCTCTGGGGGCCAGCGCCTCGGTGCTTGGCCAGACACTCCGGCAGGTCATCAGCTTCACCGTCCCGGTCTTCGGTTACGAAGTGAATGTGGCAACCGCCATCTCCGGCCTTGCTATCATGCTGATGGGTTTCCATTTCATCGGACTGTTCAAGATCGGTTTCCTGCACCGGGAAGCGCGTTACCACCATCACTCACGGCCAGTGGGCTTGCTGGGCGCCTATGGCATCGGGCTGGCCTTTGCCTTCGGCTGGACGCCCTGCATCGGCCCCATCCTGGCCACCATTCTGACGATTGCCGCCAGCGAGCAGGATGTGGCGCGGGGCGCCGGGCTGCTTGCGGTCTATTCGCTCGGCCTTGGCATTCCGTTCCTGCTGGCCGCCGCCGGGGTCGGGACATTTCTCGGCTTTTCCGGATATTTCAAACGTCATCTGGTGACCGTCGAGCGCTTGATGGGCGTGCTGCTGGTGCTGACCGGCATCATGTTCCTCACCGGCTCCATGCAAACCATGGCCTACTGGTTTCTGGAAACCTTCCCGTGGCTGGCTACGATTGGCTGAGCACGATGGGTTTCCCGTGCGGCGTGGCATGGGCGGCGCGATCCCAAGCGTCAACACGGTCCAGACGTTCGACGTGTGACATCAGGCCCTTGGCCTCGACGATTTTTTCAAGTGCTGCAAGCCACTGTTCATAATAGGGCGCGTCGTTTGATTTGATTTCAGCACCCAGGGTTTCGGCCCATTCATTCCAGGTGAAATGCCCACGCTCATGCAGCTTCACCACCATGGCGAAGGCTTGCGCCTCCCACGGCTCATTGAACACCGGGTCCTTGAGATCAAGCGGGTTCAAGATAAGGCTCCCAGAGATCAAGCATCACCGTGTCATCATTGGTGTGGTTCCATAATTCCTTCGCCGTGAAGCGGACGGTGTAAAGCCATTGCGGGTTTTCGCCGAGGCATAGTGCGTTTGAATCGGGGAAAACATGGGCGCCATGGATTTTCAGCACTTCGCCCGTGTGGCCGCGCACATAGCGGGGGCTGCGGGTGTGGGTCGTGGGGTTCATGATTTTCACGCGGAGTTTTTGGCCGATTGCAAAGGCCGCCGGAGCTGGAATGTCGCGGGCATAGCTGCCGCGCGACGTCACGGACTTCCAGACGTTTTCAGGGTGCATCACGCTGGAACGATCCGGCGTGTATTTTTTCAGCAGGGCTTCCAGGCCGTGCAGCCAATGCTCGTAGTAGCTTGTCTGGAGATACTTCGCGGGGTGCATGGATTCGCAGGCTGACCGGTCCTCATCAATGGACCAGTCGCCGGGGACGGTCATCGAGAGGGCGGCCATGCGGCCTTCCCATTTTTCGTGAAACACCGGTTCTGATGGCGGTGCCGCGATGGGGCCAAAGCCCATCATGCCGCCAAGGTCATGGGCGCCGTTCATGCGGCCTCCAGATAGGGTTCGAAGAGATCGGCCTGCAGGTCGTCATCAGTGTTCACGCCAAAGACATCGCGCGCCTTGAAACGCACGGCATAGAGATGTTGTGGATTTTCGCCCGCGCCTTGCGCATTTGAATCGGGAAAGACATGGGCCTTGTGATAAAGCACAATTTCTCCGGTTTTGCCGCGCAGGTAGCCGGGAAGGCGCGTGTGTCCAAGGGCATGAAGATTGCGGACCTTCACGCGGTCGCCGAGCTTGAAAAGCGGCTTTACTTCTGTCGCCCGAATGTAGGGACTGCCCTTGGCCAAGGCAGGTGCCACGTTTGCGGCTTCAAGGACCGGCAATTTTTTGGAAGGAGCATCCAGAAGCCTGCGTTCGGTCAAAAGCCGTGTCAGGCCTTCCATCCAGATTTCGTAATAGCTCAGCGACCAGTATTGCGCGGATGGAATTTTTTCGCGGGCGTGGCGCGACATGTCGATGTTCCATTGGCGGGTGGCACCCATGGCCAATGAGATCGCCAGGGCCCGCCGCTGCCACGGCGCATGGAACAGGGGTTCATTCGCTTCCGGCGCAACGGGGCCAAAGCCCATCATGCCGCCCATGTCCTGCGGGCCGTTCACGCCACGTGCCCCGCAAACCGCGTGCCGATCATCGAGTCGCGGTTGACGAGGCCCGCCAGTTCTTCTTCGCCCAGGCCTTCGGTGTTGGCGGGCCGCATGGGGATGACGAGATAGCGCACTTCAGCGGTTGAATCCCAGACGCTGACTTTGGTTTTTTCGGGAAGCGTCACGCCAAATTCGGCGAGGACGCCGCGCGGGTCGATGACGGCGCGCGAGCGGTAGGGCGGCGATTTGTACCAGACGGGCGGCAGGCCTAGCACCGGCCATGGGTAACAGGAGCACAGGGTGCAGACCACCATGTTGTGGGTGTCGGGCGTGTTGAACAGCGCCACCATGTGTTCGCCCTGGCGGCCGGTAAAGCCCAGGCTTGCGATGGCCGCGGTGGCATCGTCTTTCAGCCATTTCGCGTAAGCCGGATCGGTCCAGGCCTTGGCCACGACCTTCGCGCCATTGCGCGGGCCGATTTTGGTTTCATAGGTGTCGATCAGAACGTCGAGCGCGGCCGGATCGACATAGCCTTTTTCAATCAGCAGCGACTCCAGCGCCTTGACGCGCAGGGCGATGGGGGAAAGTTCCGAATGGTCGTCGTGATCGTGGCCGTCATGTGGCATGTTATTTTTCCGGTTGTTGGTTTAGCATAGCCGGAGATTGCGGGACGGAGAAGGGCAATGGCAACACTTGAGGGCATAAGGGCCTGCGTTTTTGATGCCTATGGCACGCTGTTCGATGTGGGTTCCCCGGTGCAGAAGCTGGCCACGGAAATTGGCGACAAGGCCGCCGATCTCGCTGTGCTGTGGCGGCAGAAGCAGCTGGAATACACCTGGCTCCGCAGCCTCATGGGGGTGCATGCGGATTTCTGGCATGTGACGGGGGATGCGCTGGATTTTTCGCTGGAGGCCCTGAAGATTGAAGACGTGGGCCTGCGCGATGAATTGATGACGCTCTATCTGAAGCTTGACGCCTATCCGGAAGCGGCCGACGCCCTCCAGACGGTGCGGGCCAAGAGCAAGCGCACGGCCATCCTTTCCAATGGCAGCCCCTCCATGCTGGACAGCGCGGTGCGCGCCGCCGGACTGGAAAAATATTTCGACATGGTTCTGTCGGTGGAGGATGTGGGAATTTACAAGCCGAGCCGGCGGGTTTACCGCCACGCCATGCAGAAACTGCAAATCCAGGACGCGCCCTCCATCTGTTTTGTCTCCGCCAACAGCTGGGACGCGCAGGCGGCGGCGCAGTTCGGATTTCAAGTCGTCAGGCTGGCGCGCAGCGGCGGGCAGGACGACCGGATTCCGGGGAAGGCTGCGGCGCGGATTGAGTCGCTTTCAGAACTTGCGGCGCTGATATGAGCGAAAATGAGTGCAGTGGCTTAGTTCGAATTTCTGCAGGAAACCCAAAGGGAACGCCTTGTGAATTGACTCATGGCGGCTTTATCCGCAAGTTGAGGTGATGGCGCGGCTGGCCCGCGCCGAATCGCCCGCAGCGATGCTGCGGCGGCATTGAAAAGGGAGAGCATGACATGCGCATTCCAATCCGGTTTCTTGGTGCTTTGGCCGTGGTGATCACCGTGTTTGGCGTCGGTCTCCAGGGCGCTTACGCCGACAGCGGCAAGATTTCGCTCAAGGTCTACAAGGCGGGCTGGATTATCGGCGGTTCAGGCGGCAGCGGCACGCTTACCTTCAAAGGCCGCACCTATCGCCTTGGGGTCGGCGGCATAGATTACGGCCTGGTATTCGGCGGGTCGAAGACGACGCTGCATGGCCGGGTGAGCCACATCCGGCGCGCTTCAGACGTTGAGGGCGTCTATGGCGCCGCCGGCGCGGGGATTGCAATCGGCCGTGGGGCGCGCGCTATCGTTCTCACCAACCAGAAGGGCGCGGTTCTGGAGCTCTCGGGGCGGCAGACCGGACTGATCGCGAACCTCGACCTGAGCGGGTTGGCAATCACGATAAAATAGCTGGGACGCACGGGCAGCGGCGCAGTTCGGGTTTCAGGTTGTAAGACTCGCGCGCAGCGGTGGGCAGGACGTCAGGATTCCGGGGAAGGTGGCGGCACGGATAGAGTCGCTCAGTGAACTGGCGGAGTTGGTTTAGAACTCCGCCAGAACTCGGTTGATTTACAGCTTTCCGATAGACCAGAAAAGTGTTTCGCCGTTGGAATCGTCCACGCCGTCATTGTCGGTGATGACGTAGCCGGTTCCGGCGCTGTCAATCGTCAGTCCCTCGACCTTGTCCAGCACGTAACCGCCCATCGACTTCAGATCAGGAAGGAGATCGCGCACTTCAGCCTTGCTGACAGTCGCCAAGGGCTCATCCAGTTTTCCGGGCTTCAGATCAGCCACTGCCACTTTATAAATCTTCTTGAGCTGGGCCGCGGCACCGATCTGGTTGTCACGTTCAATGATGTAGACCTGATCGCCGTGCAGGCTGATTTCCGAAAGGCCAACCCAGCCATTTTCAACCTTGTCCAGGGGATAGCGGACGGCGCCCCATTCCTTGCTCTTAGGCGTGTAGGACACGAGCTTCACAAAGCCTTTTTCGTCTCCGGCCCATTCCCGCTGGACGGCCATCCACAGGGTGAGGTCGTCACCTGATCCGATCGCGGTGATGCCTTCAAAGCCATAGCGGGTCTCGCCGTGCGCCAGGGCTTCGGGAAGACCGAAGCTCTTGTCGATTGCGCCCTTGTCGGTCACGTGCAGAATGCCATGGGGGACCATGGTATCGCTGCGGCCTTCCGAGGCCAGCCAGAAGCCGCCCTTGCCATCGGCCACGACGCCTTCAAGATCCAGCAACTGGGCCGGCTGGCCGCCGCGCGTGATAGGCAGTGCAGAGGTGATTTTGGCCGGCTTTTCGTTGGCGTCGATGGTGAAGATGCGCGGCTGGCCGGCATAAACCGAATCGCTCACGCCATAGAGAATGCCGGGCTTTTCACGGTCGGCTGTCAGGCCGGACATGGCCCCCCAGCCAAGGGGTGCGTCCTTCTCATCCCGGCCCGAGACGATGGTGGGATAGGCGGCCACACCTTCCGCGAGGCTGTACAGCGTCACGTGGGAGCGGACGCCGCCGTCCTTGCCGAGATCAACTTCATTGGCCACGGCCAGAAGGTTGCGCGACGGAATGGCGATGATGCCCTCGGGGCTGAGGCCCGCTGGCAGCAGTTGCCTGAACTCAGGTGCTGCGCCGGTGTCCTTGTAGACGCCCACCAGCGAGGCGCGTTCAGCCATGACGAACATATAGTTTGTATCGCCGAATGCTTTGACTTCGGCGCCTTCCGGTTCGATGCCCTTGGACTTCGAGCGCTTGTCCGGATAGTGGCCAGCCTGAATGGCGCGATGTTCAAAGTCCGCGCCGGATTCATGCAGTACTTCGCCCGACTTGGAAAAAATGGTGAAGCTCCGGCTGCCGCCCTTGTAGTCACCTTCATTGGCAACCAGCATGCGGTTGTCATCAAGCCACTGGATGGTATCGGGCTCGCGGGGGACAGCTTTGGCTTCGCCGGTGAAAATCAGGGCGCCGTCACTTTTCGTGTCAATTCCGGAGAGATCAACCGAGCCGGCTGAGAAATTCCCGATGACCTTGCCGTCATTGCCGTTGATAAGAACAATGTGGTTGTTCTCCTGCAAGGTGACGGCAATTTCATTTTTGCTGTTGATGTCGACATACTCAGGCTCAGGATCGTCACCGGCGACTGCGGCAAGGCCCTTTACGTCAACCATGATGCGGCTGTCACAATCGGCCGAACCGTCCTTCAGCTTGAATATGGCAACATAACCAGCGGGAAGCTGCGGGATTTCACCATCGTTCACCTCCTCGTCGCGCTCGTTCTCGATGGCAACAGCGGCCATGCTGCCGTCTGGTGAAATGGCAACCGAGTCAGGCTGGCCACCCAGATCACAGGACTTGTCGATGGCTTTGCCCGCGACATCCATCGTCAGGAGCGCCCCTGATGGTTCAGCCTTTGACTTCGATGTATTCAGGGCGACGAGCACCTTCTGGCCTGCGACGGCAACTGAGGTCGGCTCGCCTTCAAGCCTGACCATGCCGGCAGGCTTCGGATTGGCTGGATCGGCGATGTCGACAAAGCCCACGGATTTGCCGGGGCTGTCAGAATAGATCAAGGTCATGCCGTCCTGTGTGGCGGTGACAATCTCCGCTGACGTGGGCGATGCCTGATCTGCGTCTGCCGGCAAATTTGTATTGACCGGAAATGACGCGATGCGGTTAAAAACCGCCTCCGCGAAAGCAGGGACGCTGAGCGCCATGGCAATTGAGCTGACTGTTGCAAATAGAATGGATGAGCGGATCATGACGGGCCCCTTGTTGCTTTTGAAGATTGCGGGGAACTCGATGCTCCCGTTGTATGTCAGTCAGGTGACAACCGTTTGGGATTTCAACAGCCGGCATTCGTGGCCGCCGGGTTTGCCGCCACGCCATGCATCTGCTTCAGCCGTGAAGCCGCCATTGGGCGGGAGACACGCCGCTCCATCGCTCGAACGCACGGATGCAGTCCCGCTCCGAATCCATCGTTGCTGAGTAAGGCGATAGAAGCTAACTTCCCTTGGTAAGCTGGGGTTCGTGTGGAAAATTTAGGATCCAATATCTTGGTTGCACCACAAGGCGCGCAACTTACGATGGAGAGGCTGCTGATCCTCGTGTTTTCGCTGAAACGGGCTGATCGCCAGGATTTTACTGAGATTGCACAAGAGGTCCAGCGGCTATCCCCTCGGACTGCAATCTACATCGCTACCCCGCATGATCGGTACGACGACGTTCCGGCGAAGTGGAGAGAACTGCCCACCTTGACGGTCGGGATGGGCGTCAACCTTGGCCGTTTCCTGCCGCTTAAGGGAGCTCTTGTCCATGCACGTGCTATCCCAAAACTGGATCAGTTTGCGCGTTTCAGGTCTATGGGTATCACGACGCCAGAAACGGAAAGATTTAAGCCCGGTCACACTTATGACGAGGCCCGCTGGGGTGAATTCGTGATTCTCAAACCGCTGTCCCTCGGCATGACGAGTTCCGGCTCCGGCGTGCGCCTAATGCGGACACGCCGATTGGCGAACATTCAAGGCCCTGCCGAACTCGCCTTGATCGTCGGCAGCAACGCGCCAGTCCTGGTCCAGAGCTTCATTGACACCGGAGAGAACCCGACGAGCTGGCGAATACTCACATTGTTTGGAAGGCCGCTCTTCTCTATGAAATTCTGGTCTCCGCTGAAGCGCCCTTCTTTGACCAGCGATGACCCGGCAATCGAGTCGGCCATTGTCGAGACCAAACATCCGGAACTGAAGAAGAAATTTGGTATGGAGGAATTGCGCGAGCTCACTTTCAGGCAGGACATTCTCGACTTTGCATCTCAAGTTGCGAAAGCATTTCCCAACATACCAGTTCAAGGCATCGATATCGTCGAAGACCTGCCGACGCGGACGTTGCATGTGCTGGAAATCAATGGCGGCGGCAATGTCTGGCATATCTCGTCCCCCCGCTCAGCATCGACTCGCAAAGCCGGATTGACAAGGGAGAAGCGGATCGCGCAGCTCGGCGCCTGGCGGATTGCAGCGGAGGGCCTCATCGACGCGACAAACCGCTTGGCCTCGTGAGCGTCAAAACACGGCGTTTGCGTGAGTTCTGCCCAGTTTCCGGGTCGCGTCGTGTTGCAGAAGACAGGGATCAACTTATGTGCCCGAAAGTCGAGTTATGACAGCCTGGGTAACCACTTGGACTGCAGCTTGAGGAAACGCTGGCCATCGCCACCGGGGGGCTGATTGGTAGGATCAACAGCACCAGCCTGATTTGCATCTTGACACTATATTCCTACTGCGCCAATAGTGTTCCTGTTTTGTTCTTTAGGGATTGGAAACATGGACTGGGACCTGGCCATCAAGCGCAACAGCGAAGCTCTCATTGAAATCGTTGCGGACCTTTTCGCCATGCTGGGGCTTGTTGCGCTAACCGATACGGTTTCGCGGCTGCCGTGGCCGACCTACCGCGCCGTGCTGCGCGTTCTCCGCCCCGCCGAAAGCGCCATGCGCCGCCTGATTGTCGTTGCGGCACGGGGCCTTGTGGTGAAACCCGCAGCATCGCGTCCTACGCGGGCGAGAGCCGTAATACCAAGGAAGAGTCGGACTTCACTCCCTTCCTTCCAGCTTTTCGATCCGCAGACCCGCATCGGGCTGCCGCGCCGGAGAATTGCAAAGCGGCCCGGCCCGCGTATCCACATGTTTAACGCCGATGGTGAATTTATAACCATTGGGCCGCCGCTGCAGTCGGCAAAAACTCCCGCTCCCACCCGGGTCAAATCCCCTGACGGCATGGTCAATGCCACCCGCCTCATCCGCAGGCTCGAGGCCCTTGAGGCCGCACTTGCAGACCTGCCGCGCCAGGCCATGCGCCTTGCCCGCTGGCGGATGCGGCAGGCGGCGTCGCCCGACCCAAGTTTCAAAACGCCTATCCGGCGGGGCCATCCCCCCGGCCACCGCCGGAGGAGTACTCACGAGGTCGACGACCTGCTGAGCGAGTGCGACTGGCTTGCCTTACGCGCCGCGATGGCCGACACGAGCTGAGGCGGAAATAATCAGTATACGGACTAATTTACTGTTTTCATCAAGGGTGGAGCTTTGCCCAAACTTTCCCTTCTCCCCTCGAGGGAGAAGGTCCGGCGGAGCCGGGGATGAGGGGGCCTTCGCGGCCATCATTCAAGTTGCATCAAGCATACCCCTCACCCGTCACTCACTGCGTGAGCGCCACCCTCTCCCTCAAGGGGAGAGGGCCAAGTTGATCAGGCGTAGCGCTGTTTGTTGAAGGTCGTGCTGGCGCGGTCGCGGTTGTGGGCGCGCACCGCGTCGCCGAAGGCCACGAAGAGTTTCACCGAATCCGGATTGTTCGCCGCCTTGTATTCCGGGTGCCATTGGGTGCCGAAGGCAAAGGCTTTGGCGCCCTTGACGGAGACGGCTTCGATGATGCCATCAGGCGCCACGGCTTCGGCATTGAGGCCGGGCGCCAGCTTCTTCACGCCCTGGCGATGGATGGAGTTCACCAGGGTTTCGCTTTTGCCGATGATGCGCTCCAGCATGCCGCCCTTGGTGATCTTGATCGCATGCTTGGGGCCGTAGCGCACATCGGTATCGTCGGATTTTGCCGCACGGTGATCGAGCCGGCCTTCGCCTTTCTGCAATTCGGTTTCGAGGCTGCCGCCGAGCACCACGTTCAGTTCCTGAAAGCCGCGGCAAATGCAGAACAGCGGAATGCCGCGGTCGATGACGGCGCGGATGAGCTTCAGGGTCATGGCGTCACGCGCATGGTCATAGGGCTCGTGATCGGCCGTCGGCTCCTCGCCATAATGGGGCGGGTGCACGTTGGAGACGGCGCCGGTCATCAGGATGCCGTCAAACGGATCAAGCAGGTGATCGAGCTGGACCGCGTCGATCATCGAGGGGATCATCAGCGGCGTGCATTTCGAGACTTCGGCAACGGCGCGGACATATTTGTCTCCCAGCGAATGAAACAGGAAGCCGTGATTTTCGTAGGTATCGGCGGGCAGGCCCACGAGGGGGAAGGCGGATGTCATGTCACTAAAGTCCTTGAATCGCGAGCTTCCAGAATAGGCCAAGTGCGGCGCACAGGGCCAGCGTTTTTGGAATGCCGAGATGCAGGCGGAGCAGGGCAAAGGCGGCGACAATGCTGATGGCCAGGGCGGCAAAGTCGAGGGTTTGCCAGTCCGGCAGCCATGGTTTGAAGATGCCTTCCATGCGGTTAACCCTGCCAAACAGCACGTGCAGGCCGAACCAGACCGCAAGGTTAAGAATGACGCCCACCACGGCAGCGGTGATAGCGGCCAAGGCGCCGGAAAGGCGGGGCATCCGGCTGATATGCTCGATGTAGGGAGCGCCGGCGAAGATCCAGAGGAAGCAAGGGGCAAAGGTCATCCAGAGGGTCACTGCCGCACCGGCAAGGCCGCCCCAGATGCTGCCTGGCCCACGCAAGGCGGTGAGGTAGCCCACGAACTGGGTGACTAGGATCAGTGGCCCCGGCGTGGTTTCGGCCAGCGCCAGGCCATCGATCATTTCGGGGGCGGTGAGCCAATGATGCTGCTCCACGGCGGCCTGGGCCATGTAGGCGAGAACCGCATAGGCGCCGCCAAAGGTCACCACGGCGAGTTGCGAGAAGAAGATGCCGATTTTGCTGAGCACATGATCGGTGCCCAATGTCATGGCGAGAAGTGCCAGCGGCACGAGCCAGATGGCCGCCCATGTTGCCACGGTTGAAATGAGCGCGGTGTAACTGGGGCGCGCTGTTGCCGGCGTTGAATTCGCCGTACTGCCGCGGAAGAAGCCGACAAGCCCGGCGGCGATGATGATGAGCGGGAAGGGAATATCGAAACAATAGAGGGCGAGGAAGGCCACCCCGGCGATGAGCCAATCGACATTTCCTTTCAGCGCGCGCCGCGCCACGCGCAGCAGGGCTTCGATGACGATGGCGAGGACAGCGGCTTTCACGCCGAAGAAAATCGCTTCAATCCACGGCAGGTTGCCAAAGGCGGCATAGAGCATGGAGAGTGCGAGCACGACGAACGCTCCTGGCAGCACGAACAGCAGGCCCGCCGCCAATCCGCCCCTGACGCCATGCAGGCGCCAGCCCGCGTAGGTGGCGAGTTGCATGGCTTCCGGCCCCGGCAGCAGCATGCAGAAATTGAGGGCCGAGAGAAATTGCTGCTCGCTGAGCCATTTGCGCTCATCGACGATTTCGCGGTGCATGAGGGCGATCTGGCCCGCCGGTCCGCCAAAGGAAAGGCAGCCGATGCGGGCCCAGACTTTTGTGGCTTCGGCAAACGTTGGCGACGGACTCACGGCTTCACCTTGTTGGTGGGCCAGTTGTGGGTTTCCTCCGTTGCGTCCCGGCACCAGCGGTAGAAGGCATCATAGAGCGTCATGCCGGCCTCAAGCTGTTCGAGATCATCGGCATACATGCGCGAGAGCCCAAGCGATGCGGCGAGAAGGCCTGCGGCTTCCGGAGCCAAATCGAGCCGCGCCGTATCGGCAGCGCGAACGATGGTGGCCAGCCGCAGCAGCGCTTCGGTGCCGAGGCCAAATTCCTCCACCATCACATCGAAAGTGCAAAGTTCACCCCGATGGCTCCAGTGGGTGTTCTCGATATCGAAAGCTGTGGCCTTAAAACGGTCGGCAACGGCTGCCACTTCTTGTGGTGCCACAAAAAGAAAAATGGCGGCAGGATCAACAAAGCGCCGGATGAGCCAGGGGCAGGCGATGCGGTCAATTTTCGGCCGGGCGCGGGTTACCCAAAGGGTGCGACCTTCGGCGTCACGCGGGGGGATCTTTGCCACGGGAACAAGCGGCAGTTTTGCCGTCTCCCAGTCCACGAAGCCGCCTTCCAATGCTATCGCATCAGCGCCGAGCTGGCGCAGCCATGCGGCGGTTCCCTCGCTAAGCTTTGCCCCGTGATGGCAGACGACGATGACGGACTTTCCGGCATGGGCCTTGCCCCATTCGGAAACGGTCTGGTGGCTTCTTTTCAAAGCGCCGGGAATGAAGCGCGGGTCGGCCTCGAAGTCCTCTTGCGTGCGGACATCAATGATCGCCGGCGTCGAAGCAGTACCAATAAGACGTGCAAGTTTTTCGGATTTTATCGCGTTTGGTGCGGACATGTTTGCGCCCTCTTAAATGTTAATGGGACGCGATTCTTGGGCATGTCGCCTTGAGGGGAGATCGCTTTCCCCTGCGCTGATCAATAGCAACAAATCCGCCGAAGTCAAATCTGCCGTGCGATATGGCCGATGACGTTGGCCGCGATTCTTGCGGCGGTGTAGGCAAAAGCACCGTCCCGGTCTTTCTTGGGCGCGAACTCAACCATGGTGAAACCGGCGATGCGGGCCTTGGCGGCAACGCCCGCGATGAGGTCGGCCACCTGCATGTAAGTCAGGCCGCCCGGTGACGGATGGGCGACGGCTGGCATTTCCGAGGTATCGAGCGCATCGCAATCCAGGGTGATCAGGCAATCGGAATCTTGCGGTATGGTTTCAAGGATATCTTTCAGACCATTGTGGTGAACGTGCCGTGAGGTGAAAATATGGGCGCCCCATTGCTTGGCGGTTCGCACTTCGGCTTCCCGGGCGCTGCCAAGGCCGCGGGCCCCCACCTGAACAATGCGCCAGACATGGGGCTGTTCAGAGGCGCGGCGCATGGTGCTGGAGAAGCCAAATTTTTCACCGTAGCGCTCGTCGCGCCAGTCAATATGGGCATCAATCTGCAGGATGGTGAGCGGCGGGCTTCCGGAAAAACCCGCTATGAAAGGGATTGGAATTGAATCATCGCCGCCGAAGACGAGCGGCACGGCACCGGCTGCAAGGATTTTGCGGGTTTGCGCCTCGATGAGTTTGCGGTTGCCTTTGCCGTCCTTCGACTTGGTCGGCAGATTGCCAAGATCGGCTACGCGGCAGGCGCCATCGGCCAACAGCGTTCCGCCCAGATCAAAGTCCCAATGGTCCAGCCATTCGCCATCGGCGGCAAGGGCGAGGCGGAAGGCGTCGGGCGCCGTGGCATGGATACGGTTGTCAATGCGCGGATAGGGTGTGCCGTGCGGCGCGCCAAAAACCGCGGCATGGAAGCCTGTGGGTGTGCGTGAGCGGGTGGTTCCGATAAACGGGGCGATGCGGGCGGTCGTTGTCATGGCCGCAAGATGGCGTGAATCGTCCTAGGCCGCAACACCCGGCTGTTTATTTGATGGCATGACCGGCCAGGTGACCCGTGACGCGGGCAATTCAAACCGTGCCGTGGTGCCAACCCCGAACTGGCTTTCCAGCGTCACGTCGCCGCCATGGAGGCGGGCAATTTTCCGCGCGATGGACAGGCCAAGGCCGATGCCGGAAAAGCGCCGCGACATGCCATCTTCGGCCTGCACAAAAGGTTCAAAGATACGACCGATGTCTTCAGACCTTATGCCGATGCCGCCGTCACGAATGACAACGGCAAGCCGGCTGTCGCGCAGGCGTACCAGTTCAATGTTCACAACGCCGCCGGCCAGCGAAAACTTTATGGCATTGGTCAGGAGATTGAGAATGATTTGCTTGGTGCGGGTAATGTCGGCGCGGACTTCAATGCCATCAATCAGCTTTGCTACAAGCGTTACATCAGCTTTTTCGGCCTGGTCGCGGCACATCTTCACGGCGGTTTCGACGAGTTCGGCCGCGTCAATGTCCTGCTCAATGAAGGAAATCGTGCCATTTTCAATGCGGGTGGCATCCAGAATATCGGTGATCAGGGTTTGCAGGTGCTTGCTGCTGTTCAGAATGGTTTTCGCGTAATCGAGCCTGACTTCGGTTGCGAGCGCTTCTTCGCCACGCGATGACAGAATTTCGGAAAATCCAACAATGGAATTGAGAGGGGTGCGCAGTTCGTGGCTCATGACGGCAAGGAATTGGGATTTTGCGGCACTTGCGGCCTCAGCGGCTTCCTTGGCCTCAATCAGCTTGCGATCGGTTTTCCATTCTTCCGAAATGTCACGGCCAACGCCACGATAGCCCCTGAAAACACCATCCCCGGAAAAAAGCGGCCGGGCACTGATTTGCCAATGGGTCGTTTGATCCGCCTTGTTCACCTCAAGCTGATGAGCCACAATCGGCTTTCTTTCCTGCATGGTTTCGTAAAGCTCAGTCCAGCCGAGTTGCGTTGCATCAACGCCAGCCGCATCCAGAAGCGTCAAGCACATGATATCCTGGGTCGGTTTTCCGACAATTTCGCCCAGCCTGGTGGAGACGTAGGTGAGAGAGCCGTTGGCATCGCATTCGAACAGCCAGTCGCTTGTGCCCTGCTCAAAATCATTGAGCAGCAGTGCGATAATGTCTTTCTGGTGGTGCATTTCCCGCGCATCCACCGCTTTCTGAAGTTGGTCGCGGTGCTGATTGAGAACCATACCCGCAAGAATCAGGCCGTAAGCAATTGTGAATAGTGTTGACGTGAGGCCGATCGGCCCTTGGAGCTTTATCACCGACAGCGAGAGAGAGCCGGTGATCAGGGCGCAAAAAACGATTGCGGCGGCCGGCACGGACGACAGCGCGAAAGTCCCCACCGCCGAAGCGGCAAGGGTTCCGCCGACAATCAGGATACGCAAGTCGGCATTGGCGGGGTCAAAAAACGCGGCAGGGAACAGGGCCCAGGACAGGCCAAAGAGGATGCCAAGCAGTTCGACCCAGCGGATTTCCGTAACGCTGGCAACCGGGGAACGCCTTCGGGCACGATGGTTCCAGAGAATGAGCACCAATGCCACAGGCACGATTGAAAGGGCAATCCACCAGGCAATCATCGCGGTTTGAAACTGTTTCGATATCACCGAGGCAAAAGTTGGCACCACGATGATGTGGGACAGAATGAACAGGGGCAGAGTGCCGTAAAGCGTGTTTATCTGCGAGGCGCGGAAGAGTCCCGGTTCGATATTCGAGGCCGTCGAAGTTGTGTCAAGGTCAGTGAAAACAAGATCAGCGGCCCGCTGACCTTCTTTCTGGAGCTGGGAGAAGAATGGACTTCGCCCGGTTTCCACACTATCCATTGCGATATGCGCCTTGCACAATTATCTGTTAGAACACGATATTCAATCAGAGTTTGCATTATGTTAACGCCTTCCGGCATGGTTGATTCGGCCCATCCATCCGCCTTCGGGCAAGGCCTATGAAAAGCGGTTCATTGGTGAAATTTCAGCCTTCCGATCATCCAAAAGTTAACAAAGGCAAAATTGGCGTTTTGCTGATGAATCTGGGAACGCCGGAAGCCACGTCCTATTGGCCGATGCGGCGCTACCTCAAGGAATTCCTGTCTGATCGGCGCGTCATCGAGGTCAACCGGATTTTATGGTGGTGCATCCTGAACGGGGTTATCCTGACGTTCCGCCCGCAGAAGAGTGGCAAGGCTTACGACAAGATCTGGAACACGGCCCTCAATGAATCGCCCTTGAAGACCATTACGCGCGGGCAAAGTGACAAGCTTCAGAAGGCACTCAGGGACGGGCCGGAGATCATGGTTGATTGGGCCATGCGCTATGGCCAGCCGCCGGTGGCCGCACGTATCGAGGCCCTCAAGGCCAAGGGCTGCGACCGGATCCTGCTTGTGCCGCTCTATCCGCAATATAGCGCTGCCACCACGGCAACGGCGCTGGACAAATGCTTCGATGCCCTGAAGACCATGCGCTGGCAGCCCGCGATCCGCAGCCTGCCGCCCTATTTCGATCATCCCGCATACATTGAGGCGCTGGCAAAAAGCCTGAGGCAGCATATCAATGAATTGCCATGGAAGCCGGACTTGATATTGGTGTCGTTCCACGGCTTGCCGCGGGAATACCTGACCAAGGGCGATCCTTATTACTGCCACTGCATGAAAACGGCGCGCCTGCTGCGGGAAAAAATGAAACTCTCACCCGAGCAATTGCAGGTGGTGTTTCAATCACGTTTCGGCCGGGCGGAATGGCTGCAGCCCTATGCCCAGGGCACGGTTGAAGGCCTGCCCGCCAAGGGGGTCAA